>NZ_KV793310.1:0-71839 GCF_001808425.1 Pseudomonas sp. HMSC08G10
GCGAGGAAGGCGTGGCCGATGCCGCCGAAGTCCACGGCGTTGATGATGTCCACCAGGGTGTTGAGGCTCAGGTCACCGCCGACCACACCCAGCAGCTCGCCGGTGCTCTTGGCCTTGACCGGCATCGCGATGGTGACCACCAGACCGCCGACGGACGCCTGGTAGGGCGGGGTCAGCATGGTCTGGTTGGCGGCCACCGCGGCGCTATACCAAGGCCGTTGGCGCGGGTCGTAGCCGTCGGGCATCTTGGCGTCCGGACGCTGGGTGAACACGCCGTTGTTCTGACCGAAGTAGGTGAACTGGAAGTTATTGGTGTAGGAAGGCTGGTCGACCAGGCCGGGCAGTGTTTCGCCGGCGCCCTGCTGGGCGATGTCCTGGGCCAGGTTTTCCAGTACCAGGATGCGTCCGGACATCCAGTTCTGCACGCTGCTGGCAGTCTGTGCGCCGGCCTGGCGAACAGACGACTCGATGTTCTGGCGGATGATGTTGCGTTGCAGGTAGTCGTTGTAGAGGGTGAACAGGGCAAATGCCAGGACGACCACGGCGCAGGCGCTGAGCAGGATCTTGTGGCGGAATTTCAGGTTCATGTTTCGAGACCTTGGACCAATGAAGGGAGGACGCCGCACGCTTTTGGCGCGATGGGCGGTACCTGTCACCTCGGTATCGGCCGGTTCCTACAAAAATTGATGAACCATACGTCGTAGAGCCGACGAATCGCGCAGAACATGGCCGCACTCAGCGTGTCGCCAAAAGCTCCACCAGAATGCGCGCCGCCTGGCCCAGGGGCTGTTGCTTGAGCCAGAACACCCGCACTGGCAGTTCCAGGGCGTTCTGGGTGTTGCGAAAATCCAGGCGCACCAACCGGCCGGCTGCGAACAACGGGGCGGCGCGCGCCAACGGAAAGTCCCCCCAGCCAAGGCCGGCTTCGACGATCTGCATGGCCAGGTCGAGGCTGTTACAGCGCCAATGGGTTGCACTGATCAGCGAGCGCGGGTCGGACAACGGCAGATCGCGGCTGCACACCAGTATCTGGCGCACATCGAACAGGTCCTCCAGATTGTGGATGCGCCCACTGCGCAACGCCGGATGGTGCGGGGCCAAGGAGGCGACCAAAGGCTCCACCGCAACGTGCTGGAAGCTGCGGCGAGGGTCGACCTGCAATCCGGCGAAGGCCATGCACAGGCTGACCCGGCCGCTATCGAGCAGGTGCAACGCTTCTTCTTGGGGAGCGGCAAGCAGTTCGATGTCCAGCAGGGGATAGCGCTCGCTCAAGGTGGCGATGGCGGTGAGCAATCGACGCTGGTCGATGTTCGGCACCACGGCGATGGCCAGGCGGCTCTCCAACCCTTGGGACAATTCCAGCGCATGGGCTTGCAACAACCCCAACTGCTCGGCGATCAACCGCGCATGGGGCTCCAGGGCACGGGCCTGCGCGGTGGGACGTGCTTCGCGGGCACCCCGCTCGAACAAGGGGTAGCCCAGCTCCGCCTCAAGATTGCCAATGGCCATGCTCACCGCCGATGGGACGCGCTGCAAAGCTCGGGCGGCGGCCGAGAAGGAGCCGCGATCGAGCACGGCGAGAAACAGCTGGATGTTGTCGCTGGAAAAATTCATAGGCAGCCTCCTATCAGTAAATCTGAAAGCTGCCGACTTTTACTGTCAAGTCGATTGATTCATCCTTTGGCCACTTCGTGATTCACCAGGGGTAGAAAACCGTGCAAGGATTCAAACGAAAACTGGTCTATGTGACCTTCTATGAACTGATCGGCCTGTGCATGTCGACCCTGGGGCTGGCCTACCTTTCCGATACCCAGGCCAGCCACACCGGGCCGTTGGCGGTGATGATCACCACCATCGCGATGATCTGGAACCTGATTTTCAATACCCTGTTCGAGTGGTGGGAAAGCCGCCAGGCCAAACGCGGCCGCAGTGTGGCACGGCGCATCGCCCATGCCGTCGGTTTCCAGTTGACGCTGATCGTGTACCTGATCCCGCTCATCGCTTGGTGGCTGGACATGACTTTGCTCGAGGCCTTCCTGGTGGACCTGGCCTTCATCATCCTCATCCCGTGCTACACCTTTGCCTACAACTGGGCCTTCGATCGGGTATTCGGGTTACCGACCTCGGCGATGGCGACTGCTTGAGCGACGATTGCGTCAGGGCGGCAATCGAATCAGCAGGGGCTCCTGCTCTTGCACCGGCGCTTGCTGCAGTTGTTGTTCTTGCGGCTTCGGGGCGCTGGCCAGCAGGCTGTCCTCGACTTGGCCGGACAGGTAGTACACACCAGACATTGCGCCGCTCTGGCGATTCTCCATCAGATCCTGCCATTCCTCGTTCAGCGCCACATTCAATATCACCCGCAGTTGTTCGACCATCTGCGGGTGCTCCTGGTCGTGGGTGACCATTCCATAGCCGGCCGCGGCCAGGGAAATCAAGGTCCCGGCTGCCTTGCCCACGGCCGCGGCGACGGCACTGGCGATACCTCGCGGCGCCAGGGTGGCGCCGAGTTTCTCGCTGGCCCGGTTTGCCACCGAGGACAACCCGGCCTCGGTTTGCCCAGGCGCTTTGGCCGCTTGTTGGTGCAAGTGCTGGCGCAGCGCCTGCCAGGCAGGTTGCTGAGCCAAGGATTGGGCCCTGAGCAGTTGATAGAGGGTGGCATCGCGGGCAGCCGGTGGTCCCAGGGCGATGATCTTAATGCGGTTGAGCCGCTGGCTGACCTGGTCGGGCGGCGCGTTGTAGCGCTGGATGATGGTCGGCAGTTGCTGGCCGAACAGCTGCAGGTACAACTCGCTGGCGCGGTCGCGGATCCCCTCGGGGTTGATCTGTTCGGCGACCGGTTCTATCACCCGCTTGTGGTACTGCTCCTGCAGGTACATCGCCAGGCGCCGTTCGGGCGGCTCGGCACCATTGCCGCTGTTCATCTTGTACCAGGCGACTTTGAGCGTCAGCCATTGCTGCGTCCAGTAGCCGGTGAACCAAGGGATGAAATCGCTTTCGGTGCGTCGTTGCACTTGGTCTTTCCAGACCCGCATCGAACGCCTTGCATAGTCGTTGGCCGAGCCGGTAGCGGCCACCGAGGCTTCGATCAGTTCCTGGTCGATCCGTTGCCACAGGGCCGGCGTCATGGTTACAGGCGGTGGCGGGGCAGGGGGGCGCTTGACCGCGCACCCGGCGAAGGTCAGCAGTAGGCACGACAGCAGGAGCAGGGTACGCGTGTTCACGCGGCTGGCCTTCCTGGGGAAAAGGCAGGGTTGTCACAGAAGTATAGGCAGGGGCAACCAGGGGCCGCTGTGCAGTCCATCGTGCAGCCCTGCAAGGAGGGGAGCGGGTCTACCCGCGAAGCGGCCTCTACCGCATCCGTGGGTGAGCCCGCTCCCACAGCGATCGCCACTCGCGCTGTACGAGCGGCGGGAGAAGAAGGGCTGGTGTCAGGCTGGGGCGCCCAGGTCAAGCTTGGCTTCCAGATGGTCCAGGTGTTCATTCATCAGGGCCAGGGCGGCATCGATATCGCCGTTTTCCACGGCATCGATGATCGCGGCGTGCTCCTGCCAGGCGCAGTGCTCGCAGCAGGGCAACTCATAGCGGGCGATGATCAGCGAGGTCATGGGCACCAGGCCGTTGAGAAAGCGCGCCAGCGGTGCGTTGGCGGCCATCTGCGCAAGCTTGAGGTGGAATTCGCCGCCCAGGCGGATCGCCGTGCAGCGCTCGCCGCGTTCATGGTGCAGGCGCTCGCGCTCGACCAGTTGACGTAATTGGCGTATCTGCGTGGGCCGGGCGCGCTGGGTGGCCAGGCTGATCAGCGTGGTTTCGGCCAGACGCCGGGCGCTGAGGACCTGGCGCGCCTGCTGGGGATCGGGGGTGGCCAGGTGGGCGGTATGGCTGGGGCGCTGCACCACCACCTGCTGGTCGGACAGGCGCCCGAGCACCCGGCGGATCACCGTGCGGCTAACGCCGAAGGCATTGCCCAGTGCCTGCTCGGGGAGGGCGCTGCCGGGCGGCAGTCGCTGCTCGAGGATGGCATCGAACAGACGTGGATAGATCTGCTCGGCCGAAAGACGGGTTTCTCCGTTGGCGAGCAGGGCTGGCAGGCGAGGGGCGGCGTGGGCGCAGGCAGTCATGGTCGCTCCTTGGGTCATTGACCCGGGTGTTCGTCGGGAATGTTCAGCTCGATGCCCATGCGCTGGCCTTCTTCGAGGATATGCCGGCGCATCTGGGCACTGGCCTGGGCGCTATTCTTGTCACGGATGGCACGTACCACCGCTTCATTTTCAGTCAGTCGTGCGGCCAGGTGCTCCGGAGAGTTGCGCAGCATTTCTGTGCTCTGCTTGAGCGCATTGCCGGTCTGCTGCACCACACTCTGGAAGATCGGGTTGGTGGTCAGGCCGAACAACGCCTCGTGGAAGGCGATGTAGGCGTTGACACCGGCTTCGCTGTCGCCGGCTTCCAATGCCTCGCGCATATCCATCAGGGTCAGGCGCAGTTGGCCGATGTCCTGGCTGTTGGCCGACTGGGCGACCAGACCGACGATAAAAGGCTCGAGGGTGTAGCGCAGCTCCAGCACATCGGCCAGGCTTGCGGCTGCCACGGTGTCGCTGGCCGGCTCTTGTCCGGCGGCCTCGGCATCGAGTACCAGCACGCCTTTGCCTGGCATCGAGCGCACCAGGCCTAGGGTTTCCAGCACGGTCACGGCTTCGCGCAGGCTGGGACGGCTGATGCCCAGCTGTTCGGCCAGCTCGCGCTGGCCGGGTAACATTTCGCCAGTGCGCCACTGACCGCTGGCCAGGGCCTGGCGGAGTTTCTCCACCACTGAGTTGACGACGGTTGATGAGCTGATCACGGTTCGCTCCCTAGTTGCATCATGTCTCCTGGCGGCCGGCTCAGTGCCGGCCGCTGCGGTTTTCAGAATTCCTGCTGGTGTGCATGAGGGGGTTGCTTGCGCGGGGTCGGGGCGAAGCCCGGCTTACCGGCCAGCACGTTGTTGACACGCTCCAGGTCGATGTCTCGCTCCCAGCGGGCGATGGCCACGGTAGCGACGCAGTTGCCGATCAGGTTGGTCAATGCCCGGCCAATGCCCATGAACCAGTCCACCGCCAGCACCAGCACCAAGCCCACCACAGGAATGGCCGGTACCGCGGTGAGGGTGGCGGCGAGGATCACCAACGCTGAGCCTGGGATGCCGTGTGCGCCTTTTGACGTCACCAGCGATACCAGCAGAATGGTCAGCAGGTCGGTCATGGCCAGCGGCGTGCCCGTGGCGTTGGCGATGAACACGATTGCCAGGGTCAGGTAGATGGAAAAACCATCGAGGTTGAAGGAATACCCGGTAGGGATCACCAGACCTACAGTGGAGCTGCCGATACCCAAGTGTTCGAGCTTGCGCATGATCTGCGGCAGCACGGCGTCGGAGGAGGCGGTGCCCAGCACGATGGTCAGCTCTTCACGCAGGTACTTGATGAACGGCAGCAGTTTCAGGCCCGACAGGCGCATTACGGTGCCGAGGATGATCAGCACGAAGCCTGCACAGGTGAGGTAGAACAGCGCGACCAGGCCGCCCAAGTGCTGCAGCGATTCCAGACCGTACTTGCTGGTGGTGAAGGCGATGGCGCCGAACACGCCCAGCGGTGCCAGGCGCACGATCATGCCCATGATGCGGAACACCACATGGCTGAGTTCGTTGATCAGCCGCGATATGCCGGAGGCGGATTCGCCCACCAGATTCAGGGCGCTGCCGAACAGTACCGAGAACAGCAAGACTTGAAGGATGTTGTTGTCCGCGAAGGCGCCGATCACCGAGGTCGGGATCAAATCCATGAAGAAGGCCGTGGCGCCATGGATGTGCTGGCCGCGTTCGGCCAGGCTGGCGGCGTCGGCACTGGACAACTGCTCCAGATGGATGTTCGCGCCGCTGCCGATACCGCTGGTGAAGGCGAATACCAGGCCGATCACCAAGGCGATGGTAGTGAGCACTTCGAAGTAGATCACTGACTTCAGGCCAATGCGTCCGACCTTCTTCAGATCGCCCGCGCCGGAGATGCCGCTGACCACCACGCAGAAGACGATCAGACCGATGAGCATCTTGATCAGTTTGATGAAGCCGTCACCCAAGGGTTTTAGCTGCAGGGACACTTCGGGGAAGCTGAGGCCACAAGCGATGCCAAGGGCGAGGCCTAGCACGACTTGGAGGAAGATCGAACGCGAGCACCATTTGAGCATGGGAGGGATCTCTGATCGGTGTCCTTGCTTCGGTGCCGGCGACGGCGAAAGAGCGCAGGACTTAATTATTGTGGTCTTACCGGTATGGTCAGTGCGGGATCATAAAACCGCGAAAAAAGCCCTTTTGCAAGATTTTTTGGCCTTACCGGTCTGACCAGTTGGCGCTTTTCGGCGCCCATAGCTCTAACTCGGGGGTTTGAAGGGCACCGGTGGAGTGCGCCGGCACTCCACCGGTTGTCGTCAGGCCAAATACGTCTTGGCCAGGGTCTCGGTAAGTTGGCGAATCAATGCCGTGTCGGCACCCCTACGCGTTTGCAGCAGCAGTTGGGCTGCGCGGTTATAAAGGGCGCCTTCGTCGCGATAGCGGCTGGAGACCAAGTCGATACGTTGGACCGCGCCGTTTTGCCGCCAGGCAATGTCTGGGCGTTCACGCTCCAGCGCATCGATGAAGCTCGGGGGTACCTGGGGACCTGTGTAGGTGCTGACTTCGCCTGGTTCGCTGAGCGTGTCGAAATAGGCGCTGGCACCATCCCATTCGTTGGCCAGATGTTCGAATGCCTGGTGGCGCAAGTGCTTGATCCAATCTCGCCAGAACGGTTGCTCGTCGGCCCATTGGACCAGTCGAGGAATATCCGCTTGGGTCGTGATCATCTGAGCGAGTTGGTCCAGCGTGGCCGGGCTCAGCTGTGCAAGGTAGTCGAAACTGATCTCGCCGGGTTGTGGAGGGAGGTCCAGGCGCTCGCGTAATCGCATCCTGGCATGCAGCGCCATTTCCAGTTCGTCGAGTAGAAAGGTGGGTTCGCGCAATTGCGTGTCACTGATATCGTCTGCAGCGTGCAGGGGCGTCTCGTCGGCGGAGCGTCCCGCAATGAGCGCCTTGCGCCTGGCAACCCGTGCGTCATAGAGGTCACTGATGCGCTCGTCCAGCAGCTGTTGGCGCAGCAGTGAGCGGCAAATGGAAATGGCCACCTTGTCGCTGGCATCCCCTGGGGCGGCGTTGAGCGACTGCTGCCATACCAGGACCTGCGTCTCGACTTGCTGGAACAGCAGGCTGGCCTGGTCGACGCAGCCGTGAGCGGCTTCGTTGATCAGGTCGATGATGCGTTCATGGACTTGGGCCTGGCCCCAGAGATTGTCGCCTTCCTGGGCAGATAACCGCTCGACGATGACCTGCATGCGTCGACGCATGGCGTTCGGGCTGGCTTGATAGTCCCGGGTGTCTTCGACACGTCGAAAGAGCTCATACAGCGGTCGCCACTCAGGCTCCTGCAATGTGGCCGCGACATGATTGCCGACGGCTTGCGGCACTGCGGCAAGCCAATCCAAATGATCGACCCGCGCAGCGGTTGGCAGGCCGGCATCGTTGAGTCGTTGCAGGGCCTGCTCACTGAAGGGATTGTTCTGAAAGGCATGGTACATCTCGTCTTCACCTGCTCTGACCGCCGCAGCGAACGCGCTATCGCGAAGGTCAGGTGCGTCGTGCAACTGATTGTTGCTCAGGTCCACGGCGCGCAGGGTCAACGGTCGCTGCCAGAGCAACGCTTCGATGCCAGCTGGCCATTCAGCAATGCCGGTCTGCTCCAGGTCCAACCGTTCCAGATGCGTCCAGCCGGTGATGTCTGGCGCAAGATCCAAGGGATTTTCCTGCAGGAACAAGATGCGTAACCGGCTCAACTGCGCCAAGGCTGCACGGCTTGCGTTATCCAGGGTGATGTCGTTGTGGCCAAGGCTCAGTTCGATCAGTGCGGGCCAGCGTTGCAGCGCCTGGAAGTGCTCGGCGCCGAGCAACAGCTCGTTCATTTCGGCCTGCAGCCCCATCAGGTTGGGCAGTTGCGCGAGCTGCTCTAGCGCGGCTACCGGTAGGTCTCCAATAGCGCTGCTCAAGTTCAGGGCGCGCAGCTTGGTCAGTCGGCCCAGGATGGACAGGTTGGCATCAATGGACAGGTCGAGGTTGTTCTCCGAGAGGTCCAGCAACTGGACGTCCGTCAGCCCGCCCAATTGCTCTGGCAGCGTGTACAAGCCGTTTTCGCTGAGCTCCAGTTCGCGAACCTGGGGAAAGGCGGCAAGGAATGCGCCCAAGCTGTCGGTACCGCCCCGCCACAAGCCGGTTACGTTCAGCTGGCGAACCTGTGGCAGTTGTATCGGCAGGGATGGCAAGGCGCCCAGGTACTCTGCGTCGATGCTCAGGATGACCTCGTCGAGGCTCCCATTGGCGTCGTTGTTTTCTCGCCGCCACGCCCGGCGGATGCGTTCGGCCGTGGCTTGGCGCGCAGTCTGGCGTTCCTGGGCTTCATCGGCGGCGATGCCGTCGGTGTCATGAACCCAGCCTTGCAAGGTGCTATCCAGTTGTCGGTATTGGTCACGCAGATTCTGCATCAGGCGGTTGAAGGCGATGGGGTCGTGACCGGTCTGTTCACGCAGCCGGGCGCGTAGTGTTTCCCGATCATTGTCCAGGTTGGAAGGGAACAATTGATCGAACTGCTCATCAGCGGTCAACCAGCCCCGGCCACGACCACTCAAGGCATAGCCAAGGCGAGGGCTGCCCGGCAGTCGGGTGGGCAGACGGTACCAGGGGCGGACAGGCTGCATGCCAAGGTCACGGGCGGCCTGCTCCCGGTCTGCGGTTGCCAGATCGAAAAGTCGGTCGCGCAAAGTCTCCGACTCATGGATCTGCAGGCCCAGATTTTCGCGTTCGCTGTCGGGGAGGGCCTGGAGGATTGCTCGGAATAGGTTGTCTCGGTTGGCCAGGCTCTGGCCGTCCTCGTCGAACGGCTCATAGCCATCGCCGCGGCGTACGAGGGTCTTGAGTGGAGCTTGTGCTGCACCTGTCGTCTCCAGCAGTGAACCGCCCAGACGACCTTCGCGCAGCTCGAGATGTACTTGGCCAGACCATCCGCAGAGCCGTTGCAGCGCACCGAACACCAATGCATCGCGATCGTCGAGACTGTCGCTGGCCTGATGAAAGGCCACCAGCGCGCGGTTGATGCGTGACGCACGCAGGTAAAGGCGAGCGGTTTCGGACACATTGAGCGGTATCCGGCCAGTGCGCTGCATCTGGCTCAAGTCACGGGGCCGGGCCTGGGCCAGAATTTCCCGACGCAGTGTCGGGCTCAGTGAAGGAAAGTCCTGGGCGAGGAGCGCATCCTCCTGGGTAAAGACAGCTGGTCTCGGCTCGATAGCGGCGCCGAAGGCTTCCAGACTCTCCAGCAGCAACGCAGGCAGCGGGCGGTGCTCGACCAAGGTCTGGCGTAAGTCGGCCGTTTCATAGCCACTGCAGCGCAGGGCCTGTCGGAGTGTCGAGGTGTCCAGGTTGTCGATGGCCGGGCCGAGTCGGCGCAACAGGGTGTCCTCGTCCCAAGCCAAAGGTCGCTCGTGGTCCAGCAGCCAGGTCCCTTCGCCATTGCCCAGCAGTGAAGGTTGATGGCGATGTCCCTTGGCTGCGCACAGTCGCCAACCGCCCTCTGGAGTGGCCTCGACCGGGTAGTGCCGGCCGTCCAGCGTGATCCAATGACGGCCTTGGAAGAGGTAGGGGTCAAGGCTGGGCGGCAATTGTGGAGGGGAAGTACGTGCAAACGGCTCCAGATTGCCCTGCCAAAGACGTTGCTGATCGCCCTGGCCGATGCGGGACCAAGCGTGCAGGGTGCCTTTGGGCTCGATGAACTGCCCGGCAGCGCCAAGCGCCGCTACCTGAAGAAGGTTCTCCACGACCGAGAACAGATGACCGATGGCCGCATCGGCATCTGACTCGTTTGCCGCATGTACGCCTTCGAGAAACTCATCGACCAGTTGCGCGCCACCAATCACTAGCATGACCTCGGCGAGCCCGGGAACAAAAAAGCCGGCCATGTTCAGTACCGACAAACCGACCCCTAGCCAGCCTTCGATGCGGGCCAGTTGGGCTGCGGCGTCTCGCTGGGCGACCGGCACGGCGATGTCGGCGGCGTTGCGTAGCATGAGCTCGACCCGGGTCCGTGCGCGGGCGCTGAAACATTCGTCAGGCCATTGCTTGAACGCAAGCGGCAAGCGGGCGTTCTTGTCTAATGTCGGCTGCCATAGGTCGCGCGGAGCGGGGAACAGGCGCTTGAGCCAGTTGAAGGAGTGACCCTCTTCAAGTACCGGCGTGACCGTTTGCAGATCTTTGTAGGGATATCGCGGAAACAAGGTCTGGCGTAGTTGGGTCGCCAATCCAGGTTGCTCGGCATGGGCGACATAACGCATGAAGAAGCGCCGCTCGTTGTCTTTGCGCAGCAGTCGAGTCAGCGCCTTGCCTGCTGCTCGCAGCGAGCCATATTGACGCAGTGGCTGGCGTGGGTGACCAGGCAAATACAGCAGACACGGTTCGACACCCCCGATGGGCTGCTGGCGGATCAGCAAGGGGCCATACAAAGGCGTCCCGCACAGCTCCAGGTATCCGCATTCCAGTGGCCAGGGTTTGCCATCGCTGTGAAGCAGGAATGATTCGCCTGCCAGCGCGGCATCTGCCAGCATCCGGCCTCGGCTATCGAGATGCTTTTGCAGCTCGGCCATTGTCGTATCGGCTTCGAAGGCTGTGCGATCCTGCTGAAGTACCAGGCTGCGAAACACTGGGGTATCGACATGTTCGCCCAGATGATTGCGGTAGCGTTGTCCCAGGTCCAGGTTCCGGGCGCCTTTCACGAACAATGTGCTGTCCACGGTCATCGGGCCGGGGGCGTTCTTGGAAAGATACAGCGTCACTGATGTGTCGCTGTCGAAGTTCTGCAGGGCCGCTTCGAGCCACGACATATCGCGCTTTTCGGCGTTGTTCCAGAGCCACCCTTGGTCAGGCGCGGGCAGCTCTCGGTCGGGGTACCAGTGGGACATGGCATCGTTGAGCAACGGACGGCAGAAGGCGTCGATGGGCTGCACTTGTTTAAGTGCCCGATCCAGGGCGCGGGTGGCCTGATGGCTCTGGCGTATGTGTTGTTCAAGTCGTTGGCGTTGGGCTGGGGTAGCTGATTTCAGCCAGCCTGGCAGGCGGGCGTCTATGAAGCTGAAGTGCGATAGGCTCATGGCGGTACCTCTGGTATCAGAAGCGGCGAGCCTAGGGCGATGCGAGGGAGCGCAAGGGTTAGATAAGTACCGCGGACCGGTCGAGCCCGGAAAGAAAAACGGCACCTCGAGAGGTGCCGTTGGTACAGAGGGCGAACTACTTGTGCAGTTCTTCTGCCGCGTAAAGCGTGTTTTCCAGCAGGCAGGCACGGGTCATCGGGCCTACGCCGCCCGGTACAGGCGTGATCCAGCCGGCGCGGGGCAGGGCGGTCTCGAAGACCACGTCGCCCACCAGCTTGCCATCTTCCTGGCGGTTGATGCCGACGTCGATGACGATCGCACCTTCCTTGATCCATTCGCCCTTGACCAGGCCCGGTTTGCCGGCGGCGACTACCACCAGGTCAGCACGGCCTACGTGGCCAGGCAGGTCTTGGGTGAAGCGGTGGCAGACGGTGACGGTGCAGCCGGCCAGCAGCAACTCCATGGCCATCGGGCGACCGACGATGTTGGAGGCGCCGACGATTACAGCGTTCATGCCGTACAGGTCCTGACCGGTGCTTTGCAGCAGGGTCATGATGCCTTTTGGCGTGCAGGGGCGCAGAAGCGGAATGCGCTGGGCCAGGCGGCCGATGTTGTAGGGGTGGAAACCGTCGACGTCTTTATCTGGGCGGATGCGTTCGAGCAGCAGCGAGGCATCCAGATGCTCCGGAAGTGGCAATTGCAGGAGAATGCCGTCGACGGCCGGATCGTCGTTGAGGCGGTCGATCAGGTCGGTCAGGGCTTGCTGCGAAGTCTCGCTGGGCAGGTCGAAAGCCTGGGAAATGAAGCCGACCTCTTCGCAGTCCTTGCGCTTGTGCGAAACATAGACTTGGGAAGCAGGGTCGGTACCGACCAGGATCACCGCCAGGCCTGGGGTACGCAGGCCCTGCTGGCGACGCTCCACGACACGTTGAGCGATCTGCTGGCGCAGGTTGGCGGCGATCGCCTTGCCATCGATTAGGTGTGCAGTCATAGACGCGTGATTAACCATCGAGAAGGGAACATAAAAGAGGGCGCATTCTCGCACGACACGGCCCGAGGGCAAAGGCGGGTGGTCGGCCAAATCCCCTAACCCCTTAAATAAACTAAATTTTTTTGAAAAAAGTGTTGACGACCTTCCGGCTCGTCTATAACATTCGTCGCACTTGTCGGGCAGAGCCTAGCACTGGTTAGCAAGGTCAGGCAGAATGAGTGGATTTGCTAGCTTGTTCGGTACGGCTGAAAGTTGATTTGCAATCGTAACAGAAAGCAGATTGAATATGCGCCCGTAGCTCAGCTGGATAGAGCATCCGCCTTCTAAGCGGATGGTCGCAGGTTCGAGTCCTGCCGGGTGCGCCATTAGGCAGCTTTGGCACAGCAAGTGATGTTTTGACGCAATACCGCAATATGGTGGGCGTAGCTCAGTTGGTAGAGCGCTGGATTGTGATTCCAGTTGTCGTGGGTTCGATTCCCATCGTCCACCCCATATTCTCGAAGGCGCCTTGATTGTATAATCTGGCGCCTTTGCTTTAAGTGCTCCACGCGGACGTGGTGAAATTGGTAGACACACTGGATTTAGGTTCCAGCGGCGCAAGCTGTAAGAGTTCGAGTCTCTTCGTCCGCACCATCCTTGGTTTTGCCGCCTTTCGTTGAGTCGCGCGAAACCCATAAAGAAGCCGCCTGGAGCGGCTTTTTTATTGTCTGCAGTTTCTTCAAACATCAGTGCCGGCGTGTGGTACTGGTGCTGCTCGGGCAAAAATTGTTAGATTTCAGCCGGTTGAAATAGGGCAAGCGGGCCCGATATAGGAGCTGTCGCATGATTGCAAAAGAAGCTCGCCAGGCATTGGCACTGCAGCGCTTCGCTGAGGCCAATCCGCAATTGCTCGAGGAGATCCGCGAGCTTGGTGCGCATGAACAGGCCCAGCAGATCCAGTGGGCGTTCGAGGATGCTGCGCAAGAGCAGGGTGTCGAGCCTTGGGAGCTGGCATTGCAATTGATCGCTCAAAGCCCCGAGGAGCTGCAGGTCATGCGCTTGGAGGTGCACCGCGAGGTGGCCGAGGCGCTAGGGATGAGCTGGGAAGAGTATTGCCAGTTCAACGAGATCGACTCCGACTGAGCTCTGCCTTTATATAGCTGCATTGTTTGACAAGTTTTTACAGCGCAAGCGACGTGCAACCGCCGTTGCGTGCAAGCGATACGCGAGGGCTTCGGCGGCGCGCCGTGCGGGGCCTTCAATGAAATTGACCGGTGTGGTTCTCCGTCATCTGGGGTGGGGTGACTTCTGATGCGCGAGTCACTAGAATGCTTGCCCTTGATTCTGGAGTCGGGCTATCGCCGGCTAACGTCTGTGCAACGAGGAATATCCATGCAAGTTTCTGTTGAAAACACTTCCGCTCTCGAGCGCCGCATGACCATCGCCGTTCCGGCCGAGCGCGTCGAGAACGAAGTCAACAAGCGTCTGCAGCAGACTGCCAAGCGCGCCAAGGTCGCCGGCTTCCGCCCAGGCAAGGTGCCGATGAGCGTCATTCGTCAGCGTTTCGAGGCCGATGCCCGTCAGGAAGCGTTCGGTGACCTGGTCCAGGCTTCCTTCTACGAAGCCATCGTCGAGCAGAAGCTGAACCCGGCTGGTGCTCCTGCTGTCGAGCCCAAGTCCTTCGAGAAAGGCAAGGACCTGGAATTCGTCGCCATCTTCGAAGTCTTCCCAGAGTTCACCGTTAGCGGCCTGGAGTCGATCAAGGTCGAGCGCCTGAGCGCCGAAGTCGCTGACGCGGACCTGGACAACATGCTGGAAGTGCTGCGCAAGCAGAACGTACGTTTCGAGGCCGTTGAACGTGCCGCCCAGAACGACGATCAGGTCAATATCGATTTCGTTGGCAAGATCGACGGCGAAGCTTTCGCGGGTGGTTCGGCCAAGGGCACCCAGCTGGTGCTGGGCTCCGGCCGCATGATCCCAGGCTTCGAAGACGGTCTGGTTGGCGCAAAAGCGGGCGAAGAACGCGTTGTCAACGTGACCTTCCCTGAGGACTACCAGAACCTGGACCTGGCCGGCAAGGCTGCCGAGTTCACCATCACCGTCAACAGCGTCTCGGCACCTCAGTTGCCTGAGCTGAACGAAGCCTTCTTCGCCCAGTTCGGCATCAAGGAATCGACCCTGGAAGGCTTCCGCGCCGAAGTTCGCAAGAACATGGAGCGTGAGCTGCGTCAGGCAATCAAGGCCAAGGTCAAGAACCAGGTCATGGACGGTCTGCTGGCCGCCAACCCGATCGAAGTGCCGAAGGCTCTGCTGGAGAACGAAGTCAACCGTCTGCGCGTGCAGGCTGTTCAGCAGTTCGGCGGCAACATCAAGCCAGAGCAACTGCCGGCCGAGCTGTTCGAAGAGCAAGCCAAGCGCCGTGTGGTCTTGGGTCTGATCGTTGCTGAGGTGGTCAAGCAGTTCGAGCTGAAGCCGGACGACGCCAAGGTCCGTGAAATGATCGAGGAAATGGCCTCGGCCTACCAAGAGCCGGAGCAGGTCATCTCCTGGTACTACAAGAACGACCAGCAACTGAACGAAGTCCGTTCGGTTGTGCTGGAAGAGCAAGTTGTAGATACTGTCCTGCAGAAAGCGACTGTGACCGACAAGTCGGTCTCGTACGAAGAAGCTGTCAAGCCAGCACAGGCTCCTGCCGCCGCTGAGTGATAGGTCTTCTCTCGTAGGAAACCCCCACAAGCCAGCCTTCGAGCTGGCTTGTGCGTATTCAAGCCATGACTATTTGGGAGTGAGTGCAGGACATGTCCCGCAATTCTTATATTCAACAGAGCTCCGACATCCAGGCCGCGGGCGGTCTGGTCCCGATGGTTATCGAGCAGTCCGCCCGTGGCGAGCGCGCCTACGACATCTACTCGCGCCTATTGAAGGAGCGTGTGATTTTCCTGGTTGGTCCCGTAGAGGACTACATGGCCAACCTGGTGGTGGCACAACTGCTGTTCCTTGAAGCGGAAAACCCGGACAAGGATATCCATCTGTACATCAACTCGCCGGGTGGTTCGGTCACCGCCGGCATGTCGATCTACGACACCATGCAGTTCATCAAGCCGGACGTCTCGACCATCTGCATCGGTCAGGCCTGCAGCATGGGCGCATTCCTGCTGGCGGCCGGCGCTGCAGGCAAGCGTCACTGCCTGCCGAACTCGCGCGTGATGATTCACCAGCCATTGGGTGGCTTCCAGGGCCAGGCGACCGATATCGAGATCCATGCCCAGGAAATCCTCAACATCAAGGCGCGTCTGAACGAGCTGCTGGCCCATCACACTGGCCAGGATCTCGAGACCATCAAGCGCGACACCGAACGCGACAACTTCATGAGCGCCGCGCGCGCGGCCGAGTACGGCCTGATCGACTCGGTCTACGACAAGCGGCAACTGGCGTCCTGAACCAAGGTGCCAGAGCGGGTGGGCGCCGTTGGCGCCTACCTGCGGACTTGAAAAAGCCCGCAATTGCCTTCATCTTGTGTTTCATGCCTACCGGATTGGATCGATCGAATGACTGACACCCGTAACGGCGAGGACAGCGGCAAATTGCTCTATTGCTCCTTCTGCGGCAAAAGCCAGCACGAAGTGCGCAAATTGATTGCCGGGCCCTCGGTATTTATCTGCGACGAGTGCGTCGACCTGTGCAACGACATCATCCGTGAGGAGGTGCAGGAAGCCCAGGCCGAAAGCAACGCGCACAAATTGCCATCGCCGAAAGAAATCAGCGGTATCCTGGACCAGTACGTCATTGGCCAGGAACGCGCGAAAAAGGTGCTGTCCGTAGCGGTGTACAACCACTACAAGCGCCTGAACCAACGTGACAAGAAGGGCGACGAAGTCGAACTCGGCAAGAGCAACATCCTGCTGATCGGGCCGACCGGCTCGGGCAAGACCCTGCTCGCCGAAACCCTTGCGCGCCTGTTGAACGTACCGTTCACCATCGCCGACGCCACCACCTTGACCGAAGCCGGTTACGTGGGTGAGGACGTCGAGAACATCATTCAGAAACTGCTGCAAAAGTGCGACTACGACGTGGAAAAGGCCCAGATGGGCATTGTCTACATCGATGAGATCGACAAGATCTCGCGCAAGTCGGACAACCCGTCGATCACCCGCGACGTGTCGGGCGAGGGCGTGCAGCAGGCGCTGTTGAAGCTGATCGAAGGGACTGTGGCTTCCGTGCCGCCTCAGGGTGGTCGCAAGCATCCGCAACAGGAATTCCTGCAGGTTGATACCCGCAATATCCTGTTCATCTGCGGCGGTGCGTTCTCGGGCCTTGAAAAGGTCATTCAGAACCGCTCCACCAAAGGTGGCATCGGTTTTGGCGCTGAAGTGCGCAGCAAGCAGGAAGGCAAGAAGGTCGGCGAGTCCTTGCGTGAGGTCGAACCGGATGATCTGGTCAAGTTTGGCCTGATTCCGGAGTTCGTCGGCCGTCTGCCGGTGCTGGCAACCCTCGACGAGCTGGATGAGGCTGCACTGATGCAGATCCTCACCGAGCCGAAGAACGCCTTGACCAAGCAGTATGCCAAGCTGTTCGAGATGGAAGATGTGGACCTCGAGTTCCGTAGCGACGCGCTCAAGGCGGTTGCTCGCAAGGCGCTCGAGCGCAAGACCGGCGCCCGGGGCCTGCGTTCGATCCTCGAAGGCGTGCTGCTTGACACCATGTACGAGATTCCTTCGCAGAAGGATGTCAGCAAGGTGGTGATCGACGAGAGCGTCATCGATGGTACCTCGCAGCCTTTGCTGATCTACGAGAACAGCGAGCCGCAAGCCAAGGCCGCACCTGACGCCTGAGTCGGGTAAGCCAAGTCGAGCAAGAAAGGGGCCTATGGGCCCCTTTCTGCTTTTCCGATCTCAACGCTTGTAATTTTATGGACCTGCCCCCACATTAGGTCCAAGCATCATTTCCACCGGTTTCCGGCCATAAGGCCGCTGTAGAGGCGAAATCATGAAGACCACCCTCGACTTGCCTCTTTTGCCATTGCGCGATGTCGTTGTTTATCCGCACATGGTCATCCCGCTGTTCGTGGGACGCGAGAAGTCCATCGAAGCCCTTGAGGCGGCGATGACGGGCGAGAAGCAGATCCTCCTGCTGGCCCAGAAGAATCCTGCCGACGATGACCCGGGCGAAGATGCCCTGTATCGCGTCGGTACCATTGCCACTGTCCTGCAATTGCTGAAGCTACCCGACGGTACCGTCAAGGTGTTGGTCGAGGGCGAGCAGCGCGGCGCCGTCGAGCGTTTCACGGAAGTGGAAGGGCATGTCCGTGCCGAAGTCACCCTGATCGATGAAGTCGAGGCCGCCGAGCGCGAGTCGGAAGTCTTCGTGCGCACGTTGCTGTCGCAGTTCGAGCAGTACGTCCAGTTGGGCAAGAAGGTCCCGGCTGAAGTCCTGTCCTCGCTCAACAGCATCGAAGAGCCCGGCCGCCTGGTCGACACCATGGCCGCCCATATGGCCCTGAAGATCGAGCAGAAGCAGGAAATCCTCGAAATTGTCGATCTACCGACCCGGGTCGAACATGTCCTGGCATTGCTCGATGCGGAAATCGACCTGCTGCAGGTCGAGAAGCGTATCCGTGGACGGGTCAAGAAGCAGATGGAGCGCAGCCAGCGCGAGTACTACCTGAATGAGCAGATGAAGGCCATTCAGAAGGAGCTCGGCGATGGCGACGAGGGCCACAACGAAGTCGAGGAGCTGAAGAAGCGTATCGAAGCTGCTGGCCTGCCCAAGGACGCCCTGGCCAAAGCCCAGGCCGAGCTGAACAAGCTCAAGCAGATGTCGCCGATGTCCGCAGAGGCCACTGTGGTTCGCTCCTACCTGGACTGGCTCGTGCAGGTGCCTTGGAAAGCCCAGAGCAAAGTGCGTCTGGACCTGGCCAAGGCCGAGGAAATCCTCGATGCCGATCACTATGGCCTGGAAGAGGTCAAGGAGCGCATCCTTGAATATCTCGCTGTGCAGAAGCGCGTGAAGAAGATTCGCGGCCCTGTGCTTTGCCTGGTAGGCCCACCTGGCGTTGGTAAAACCTCCCTGGCCGAATCGATCGCGGCTGCTACCAACCGCAAGTTCGTGCGCATGGCCTTGGGCGGTGTGCGTGACGAAGCCGAGATCCGAGGCCATCGTCGCACCTACATCGGTTCCATGCCGGGTCGTTTGATTCAGAAAATGACCAAGGTGGGCGTACGCAACCCGCTGTTCCTGCTCGACGAGATCGACAAGATGGGCAGCGACATGCGCGGCGATCCCGCCTCGGCATTGCTGGAAGTGCTCGACCCTGAGCAGAACCACAACTTCAACGACCACTACCTGGAGGTCGACTACGACCTCTCGGACGTGATGTTCCTGTGCACCTCGAACTCGATGAACATTCCGCCGGCGCTACTCGACCGGATGGAGGTCATCCGCCTGCCGGGCTACACCGAGGACGAGAAGATCAACATCGCGGTCAAGTACCTGACGCCCAAGCAAGTGAAGGCCAATGGCCTGAAGAAGGGTGAACTGGAGATCGATGTCACGGCGATCCGCGACATCATTCGTTACTACACTCGCGAAGCCGGCGTGCGCGGTCTGGAGCGCCAGATCGCCAAGGTCTGCCGCAAGGTGGTCAAGGAGCACACCGGCGAGAAGCAGCTCAAGGTCAAGGTGACCGGCGAGCAGCTCGAGCATCTGCTGGGCGTGCGCAAGTTCCGCTACGGCCTGGCAGAGCAGCAGGATCAGATCGGCCAGGTCACCGGCCTTGCCTGGACCCAGGTGGGCGGCGAACTGCTGACCATCGAAGCCGTGGTCATCCCCGGCAAGGGCCAGTTGATCAAGACCGGCTCTTTGGGCGACGTCATGGTCGAATCGATCACCGCCGCGCAGACCGTGGTACGCAGCCGTGCCCGCAGTCTGGGCATCGCCGCCGATTTCCACGAGAAGCACGATGTGCACATCCACATGCCCGAGGGCGCTACGCCTAAGGACGGCCCAAGTGCGGGTATCGGCATGTGCACGGCGCTGGTCTCGGCGCTTACCCAGATTCCGGTGCGCGCCGATGTGGCCATGACCGGTGAAATCACCCTGCGTGGCCAGGTTCTGGCCATCGGTGGCTTGAAGGAAAAACTCCTCGCGGCACACCGCGGTGGGATCAAGACGGTGATCATTCCAGAGGAAAACGTTCGTGATCTGAAGGAGATTCCGGAAAATATCAAACAGGATCTTCAGATCAAACCGGTCAAATGGATTGACGAAGTCCTCCAAATTGCGCTGCAATACGCCCCGGAGCCCTTGCCAGATGTGGCTCCGGAGATTGTCGCGAAAGATGAAAAGCGCGACGGCGATGCTAAGGAAAGAATTAGCACGCACTAGTACGTATTTCGCTGGGGGGCTTTCCTTGACAGTTTTTTCGGGGCCTTGCTATAAAACGGCACGCCAGTGTCAATAGGCCGCCCAGTGCTCGTTTCATAAGCTTTTCATTACATACTTAGAAACAAACTCAATAGAGATATAAGGGGACTTAGAGTGAACAAGTCGGAACTGATTGACGCTATCGCCGCATCCGCTGACATTCCGAAAGCTGTAGCTGGCCGTGCGCTGGACGCAGTCATCGAATCCGTCACCGGCGCCCTGAAGCAAGGTGACGATGTTGTACTGGTTGGCTTCGGTACCTTCTCGGTCAAGGAGCGCGCTGAGCGCACCGGCCGTAACCCGCAAACCGGCAAGGCGATCAAGATCGCTGCTGCCAAGGTTCCAGGCTTCAAGGCTGGCAAAGGCCTGAAAGACGCCGTCAACTAAGTCGTCTCTTTCAGCCGGACCTGGTCAAACCAGGCCCGACCGCGTGACGGCGGGGCCGCAAACGTTCCCGTTGGCACGCTCGCTTTGAAAAGGCGCATCCCACAGGATGCGCCTTTCTTCTATCAGGACTCTACCCACGCTCCACGGTTGTCGACGCAGTGGTACAACCGTTTCTGGGGGACGCATGCTGCAGAATATCAGGGACAATTCACAAGGTTGGATTGCCAAGACCATCATCGGCCTTATCGTCGTGCTGATGGCGCTGACCGGCTTCGAGGCCATTTTCCAGGCCACCAGCCATAGCCAGGACGCCGCCAAGGTGAACGGCCAGACCATCAGTCAGAACGAGCTGAGCCAGGCCGTCGACATGCAGCGCCGCCAGCTGATGCAACAGCTGGGCAAGGATTTCGACCCAGCACTGCTGGATGAAAAGATGCTGCGCGAAGCCGCGCTCAAAGGGCTGATCGAGCGCAAGCTGCTGTTGCAGGGTGCCGAAGACGCCAAGTTCGCCTTCTCCGAGGCCGCGCTGGATCAGCTGATCCTGCAAACGCCGGAGTTCCAGGTCGATGGCAAGTTCAGCGCCGAACGTTTCGATGCGGTCATTCGCCAGATGGGCTATGGGCGCATGCAGTTCCGCGAGATGCTCGCCGAGGAAATGCTCATCGGGCAGCTGCGCACCGGCCTTGCTGGCAGCAGCTTCGTCACCGACAAACAGGTCGAAGCCTTCGCTCGCCTGGAGAAGCAGACCCGCGATTTCGCTTCGCTGACCTTCAAGGCCGACCCGGCCGCCGTCAAGGTGAGCGACGATGAGATCAAGGCGCACTACGACCAGCACGCCAAGGAATTCATGACGCCTGACCAGGTGGTCATCGATTACATCGAGCTGAAGAAGTCGGCCTTCTTCGATCAGGTACAGGTCAACGAGGACGAACTCAAGGCCCTGTACGAGAAGGAAATCGCCAACCTGGCCGAACAGCGTCATGCCGCGCATATCCTCATCGAGGTCGACGACAAGGTTTCCGATGCACAGGCCAAGGCCCGTATCGAAGAGATCCAGCAGCGTCTGGCCAAAGGCGAGGACTTTGCCGCACTGGCCAAGGAATTCTCCAAGGACCCAGGTTCGGCCAGCAATGGGGGGGATCTCGGCTTCGCAGGCCCAGGCGTCTACGACCCAGCCTTCGAGGATGCCCTGTACAAGCTGAACAAGGACCAGGTATCGGCACCGGTACGCACCGAGTACGGTTACCACCTGATCAAGCTGTTGGGTGTGCAGGCGCCGGAAGTTCCGACCTTCGCAAGCCTCAAGGACAAGCTGACCCGCGAACTCAAGACCCAACAGGTCGAACAGCGCTTCGTTGAAGTGACCAAGCAGCTGGAAGATGCCGCGTTCGAAGCCTCTGACCTAGCTCAGCCGGCCCAGGACCTGGGCCTGAAGGTTCAGACTTCGGCCGCATTCGGTCGGGAAGGCGGTGAGGGTATCACGGCCAACCGTTCGGTCGTCCAGGCCGCTTTCAGCGAAGAAGTGCTGGAAGAGGGCGCCAACAGCAATGCCATCGAGCTGGATCCGGAGACCGTGGTCGTGCTGCGTGTCAAGGAGCATCGCAAGCCGGAGCAGCTGCCGCTGGAGGCTGTGGCAAAGAACATCCGCGAGCACCTGGCCAAGGAGAAGGCGACTGCCGAGCTCAAGGCCAAGGCTGACAAGCTGATCGCTGGCCTGCGCGATGGCGCCATCCCTCTGACCGCCGAACAGGAAGGCCAGAAGTGGAAGACCCAAGAGGCCGTTACGCGTGGCCAGGACGGTATCGATCCGGCCGAACTGCAAGCGGTATTCCGCCTGGCCAAGCCTGCCTCCAAGGACAAGCCGGTCTACGGCAGCGTGGTCCTCGGCGATGGCAGTCTGGTGGTGCTGCAGCTCAAGGGGGTCAACGAAGGCGCTGCAGCCACTGACGAGGAGAAAGCGCAGATCCGCCGTTACCTCGCTTCGCGTGCAGGCCAGCAGGACTTCGCGGCCTACCGCAAGCAACTGGAAGCCGCGGCTGACGTCACTCGCTACTGAGTGCAATCGCGCAACAAGAATGGCCGCTCATGCGGCCTTTCTTGTTTTTGGTGGGCTAACGCCGCTCACCTTCGTAAGTGTCCAACGTGTCCCGGGCAATTTCCCGTCCCAGGGCGATCAGTTCCGGCGCCTTGTAGAACTCGAAGAAGCGGCACACCCGCTTGGGCACGTTGATCAGCACGTCTGGTGGATAGCCGGCGATTTTGTACTGGGCGAGGGAGGTCTGCATGACTTCGAAGCTCTGGTTGATCAGGTCGAGCAAGGACGCAGGCCCCACGTTATCGATGATGAAAGAACCGGTGGCGGACTTGGGCGCGCCGCCACGTTCGGGTGCCGCTGCCGGTTGCTGGCCTTCTGGGTCGGCAGATTCGCCAAGCCAGGGGTCGCTCGCGCTCAGTCCCTCGGCGACGATTTCCTGTTCGATGCGCATCAATTGTTCGGCCGGTTTGCGGCGAAAGGGCAGGCGTGAGCCCAACGAGCTGATGACGGCATCGAAGCGCATCTTGAACGCCGCAGGCCGCTCAATCACCGGCAATTGATATTGTTTCTGGTTGGTGGCGTTGAGGTTGACGGCGATGATCAGATCGCAATGGCTGGACACCACCGGCACGATCGGCAGCGGATTGAGAATGCCGCCATCGACCAGCATGCGGTTACCCTGCATCACTGGCGTGAACAGGCTGGGGATCGCCGCCGAGGCCCGCATGGCCTGGTGCAGGCAGCCTTCCTGGAACCAGATTTCCTGCTGGTTGGTGAGGTCCGCCGCCACCGCCGTGTAGGGGATGGACAGTTGTTCGATGTTCACCTCACCGACGATCTTGCGGATCTGGCCAAACACCTTGTCGCCGCGGATCGCGCCCAGGCGAAAGCTCACATCCACCAGACGCAGCACATCGAGGTAGTCCAGGCTCTCTATCCAACGGCGGTATTCATCCAGCTTTCCGGCAGCGTAGATGCCGCCGATCACTGCACCCATCGAACAGCCGGCGATGCAGGCGATCTCGTAGCCGCGTCGCTCTATCTCCTCGATCACGCCGATATGCGCATACCCGCGTGCGCCCCCTGATCCCAGTACCAATGCCACGCGTTTGCTCATGACTGTCCCCTACTGCTGTGCAACCATGGTCCAACAATGCACCCATTGTTGCCTGTGCTTCAATGTAGACCGCGCTGGGCTACGCTGAGCAGGGCACTTTTCGATTGTTTGAGCGTCGAACTGCCACTCTTTTTTGTTCAAACTTGAGGTTACTGACTGATGAAAGCCTGGATCTGCCTTCCCCTGATCGCCCTTGTCCTCACAGGTTGCGCGGGCAAGACGGCGTACCGTGACAGCTGTGCAACTCAGCTCGATGCTGCGTGGAAGGAGCTGGACCTGGCCAAGGCCGAAGGGTTTGCCGGCACGGTCAGCTATTCCAAGGCGTTGTCGCTGTTGACTGGTGCCAAGACGCAGCAGCAGTTCGAGGCCTTCGAAGGCTGTAGCCGCAAGGCCGAGAAGGCGCGTTTCTACATCCGTGAGTCCCGCGCGGGTCGTTGATCCAGGAGGGCTGTATGGCCGCCATGCTCGATCATGTCATCGCACAGGTACTGGCCTTGCAGGTCCGTCTGCTGGCATGTCAGGAGCGGCTGGCGGCCGATGTCGACAGCGAAGCATTGCACGACCTGCGTACAAGCCTGCGGCGCCTGCGGAGCCTGCTGCGGCCTTTGCGGGGGCTGCCTGGTGTCAAGCAGTTGGAGGACGCGGCGCGCTCGCTGGGCGCGCTCACGACCCCCTTGCGGGACCGCGAGGTGCTGGCGGCCCACCTGATCAGCCAAGGACACGAGCAGGCTGGGGCGCGTCGCCTGGAGGGCAGGGCGGGCATCTTCGCCAGTGTGGCCGTGAGCCGCCAACTCACCCGGGTGCTGGCGATCATCGACACCTTTCCGTTATTCCTGCGGGCCTGCGCGCGCGAAGGCTTGGCCAGAGGCCTGGGCAAGCGCATCGACAAGCGCCTGGACAAGCAATGGCGCAAGCTCGAAAAGGCGCTTGACGATCCCAGCCACGACCGTCATCGCCTGCGCCTGCTGATCAAGCGGGTGCGTTATGGCGACGAGGCGTACCCACAGCTGGAGCACGCCGGAAACAAACTGCAACGCCTGCTCAAGCGCACCCAGGCCGACCTGGGCGATTGGCACGACCGTGTGCAATGGCTTTTGCTGGCGCGTGATCACGCCGATCTGGCGCCCTTCAAGAAAGCCTGGGAACGCGAGCTGCAGGAGGCCGAGCAGAAGGCCGATGCCACCCTGGAGGCCTTGCGGGCAGCCGTGGCGCGTCGATAGCCACAGGGAATGGCCATTATGCGGGCTGCCAGCCAGGCACTCGCTGGCTAATATCCGGGGCACGTTCTGACGCGGGCACGTCCCGTGGCAGCCAATCAAGCCCCGGTGTAGGAGCCGAATATGAATTTCACGCAATTGCTCAGCGCCGTGCGCGAGTGTCCCGAATCTGTCAGTGTGCCGGCCAGTTGGGGCCAGGGGCGCGCGGTATTTGGCGGGCTGATGGTCGCGCTGATGCATGAGGCGATGCGTGCCAAGCTCGGTGAGGGGCGTCCGGTGCGATCGTTGGCTGTCACCTTTGTTGGGCCAGCGACGCCGGAGGTGCCGATCAGTTTCGAGGTCGAGGTGTTGCGTGAGGGCAAAGCTGTCAGCACGCTGCTGGGACGCGCGGTGCAGGAGGGGCAGGTGGTGACCTTGGTACAGGGCAGCTTCGGAGATGGCCGTCCTTCGGCAATCGAGGTCAAGGCTCAGCCTGCCGTGGACATGAAGCCGCTCGATCAGTCTGCCGCCGAATTACCCTATATCAAAGGCGTGACGCCTGAGTTCATGCGTCATGTGGCTTTGCGTTGGGCCATTGGCGGCCTGCCGTTCAGCGGTAACGATGATCGACGGATGGGCGGTTGGGTACGCCTGCGCGATATGGCCGACGGGCCGGCGAGCGAAGCGCATGTGCTGGCAATGGTCGATGCCTGGCCGCCCAGTTTGCTACCGCATCTTAAACAACCTGCCGCAGGCAGCACCCTGACCTGGACGATCGAGTTCATTCAGCCAGCACCCAAGCTGTCGACCTTGGACTGGTGTCGTTACTGTGTCGAGACCGAGCACGCCCGCGATGGCTATGGGCACGCCTCGGCTGCCCTGTGGACAGCCGAGAACGAGCTGATTGCCTTGAGCCGACAGACCGTGACGGTGTTCGCCTAGACCTGGGCAGCTAGCGGCGATGCTTGTGGCGCTCGCGCCAGGCACGCCACCAGGCACCGCTCAGCAGAAAGCGCGGAAAGGTGATGAATTGCTCGGTTAGTAGACGCTGAACGGCGTCCTTGCGGCTGGCGAAGGGTTCGGGTTGCTCGGTTTCCAGACGATGGCCGTGGCGCTGCAGTCCAAGGCCAGCGGCCAGGGCGATCAAGCCGATGGCCAGTTGGCCGAGGTCCAGGCCAAATACCCCGCCGAGCATCAACAGGGTGCCCAGGATGAACAATGGGACGGCGATCAGATGCAGCACCAGGTTGGTCGGATGCCGGTGATTGTGATGGTAACCACGCCATTGCCAGGCGTGCAGATTGGGCAGTCGTTTGCTCATGGGCATTTCCTCTCGGTCATGCCCAAAGCTTAGTGTGGCCCTCCGGCGAGGGCCAATCGAGGCGGGTTATCGGCCTTATAGCTTGAGCTGGCCGATGGCTTTGTTCAGCTCGGCCGCCAGGGTCGCCAGCTCGTTGCTGGTGGTGGCAGAACCGACGGTCTGCTGGACCGTTTCCTCGGTGACGTCACGAATGCTCACCACCGCCCGGTTCATCTCTTCGGCCACCTGGCTTTGTTGTTCGGCGGCGACGGCGATCTGCGTGTTGCTCTCGCGCATTTGCGCGACGGCACTGGTGATCTCCAGCAACGCCTCGCCTGCCTCTTGGGCCTGTTTGACACAATCGTCGGCTTTGTAGGAGCTCTCCTGCATGAAATCCACGGCATCACGGGTACCTGCCTGCAGGGCGGACACCATGCCGGTGATTTCATCGGTGGAGGTCTGCACGCGCTTGGCCAGGTTGCGCACTTCGTCCGCCACCACGGCAAACCCACGTCCCAGGTCGCCTGCCCGGGCCGCCTCGATCGCAGCATTGAGGGCCAGTAGATTGGTTTGCTCGGCGATGCTATGGATGACGCCGACTACACCGTTGATGCGCTGACTGTCCTCGGCGAGCTGGCGAATCATTTCGGCGGTTTGCTGAACACCGCTGGACAGGCCGGCGATGGAGTCCTGCACACGTGTGACCACCGCCTGGCCGCTGCCGGCCAGGGTATCGGCGGTTTGCGACAGGTCACGGGTGGCGCCGGCGTGCTGGGCGATATGATGGACCGTGGCGGACATCTCGTTGATGGCGGTGGCAGCCTGGTCGGTCTCGCTTTGCTGGCCGATCATGCCGTGGCGCACCTCGTCCATGCTCACTGCCAGGCGTGCTGCGCCGCTGTCCAATTGCGCTGCGGTACGAGCTACCGTGCTGACCACCCGGTGGTAGGTGGCTTGCATTGCATTGAAGGCGCCTGCCATCTGGCCGACTTCATCGCCACAGGACAGCGGGACACGGGCCGACAAGTCGCCAGTCTTCTCCACATGCAGCATCACGTCTTTGAGCGTATTGAGCTGGCTGAGCAAGAAACGGATCAGCAACTGCGAAGCGCAGAGCATCGCCAACATCAGAATCAGCACGCAGACCGCGTATTGGGTGAAGCGCTCGAAGAACACCTGGCGCAGGCTGGGGGATTCGGCCAGCACAGCGATGCGCTGCTCTGCCCGGTGGATCACTTGGGCGCCCTGCAAGGGATTGTTGCCCAGGATCCAGGCATTGGGCAGGGCGACCCAGCCTTGTGCATCGACCAAGGCCTCACGCGGCTGGTTGGCGATGACCGGCGTCTGCCCGGACTGCCACATCACGGCCTGGGAGGGTTGGGGCAGTGGTTGCCCTTCAGGCCAGGCCGCGATCAGCTCGGCCTGGGCAACGGCCTGGTTGCGCGCGCCTTCTGCACGGGCTTGCTGCTCCAGGTAAACCGCGTAGAGCACCAGGAGCAGGGTCGTGACGAAGGCCACCGCATTGACGGCCCAGAACTTGTACTTCAGGGAAATATTGCTAAGCCAGGCACCCATGGATAGGTCTTCTCTGAGTTGAGCGGAAACATTATTGGCAAGGTGCCATCATTGTGTCCGCTCGTCCCAGCGCCTGCCTTGATATGCGTCAACAAACCCAGCCCGGTTTCAGGGCAGCTGGAAGAATGCTTTGGCGGTGGCAGTGGTGTGCGCGGCTGTCTGTTCCAGGGATTCTCCCCTGTGCAGCGCAACCTCTCGCAGGACTTCGGGCAGGAAAGCAGGCTCGTTGAGGCCCTTCTTTGGCTTCGGACGAAGGCTGCGCGGCAGCAGATAGGGTGCGTCGCTTTCGAGCATCAGGCGGCCTTCGGGGATGTTGCCTACCAGCGGGTGAAGATGGGTGCCGCGGCGCTCGTCGCAAATCCAGCCCGTGATACCGATGTGCAAGTCCAGATCCAAGTAGGCGAACAAGGCTTGGCGCTCGCCGGTGAAGCAGTGCACCACGGCCCCTGGTAGGTGGTCACGATAGGCTTTGAGGATCGCCAGCAGCCGTGCGCTGGCCTCTCGCTCATGGAGGAACACGGGCAGGCCCAGCTCGGCGGCCAACGCCAACTGAGCCTCCAGCGCTTTCTCTTGTTGCGGGCGGGGGGAGAAGTCGCGGTTGAAATCGAGCCCGCACTCGCCCACGGCCCGCACCCGCGGCTGGGCCAGCAGTTCACGCAGCAAGCGCTCGCTGGCGTTGTCCCAATGGCTGGCATCGTGAGGGTGGATACCGGCTGTGGTGAACAAGCGCAGGCTTTCCGGATCGAGCTGCGAAGCGAGCGTCAGGGCCTGTTCGCTGACCTGGAGGCTAGTCCCGGTGAGCACCATCTGGACCACGCCCGCCTGTACGGCCCGCTCGACGACGGCGGCCTGCTGGTCATGGAAACTGCTGTTGGTCAGGTTGACGCCAATATCGATCAGTTGCATCTTTCTACCTCGTGCCGCGGGCCGGCCAGCATAGCAAAAAACGGGTAATTCGTAAGAAATCCCAGAACTTCAAGTGGTTGTCGTGGTCTTTTAGCGTCATTTGTCATGGACGGACCTCGCTGTATGACACCCGCTCCCAGCCCCCGGACAGGTTCTCGCATGCTGCGATCACTGCTGATACCGCTGCTGCTTGTCGGCTTGACTCTGGCCCCAGCGGCCAATGCCCGGCTGCCGGGGCCCCAGCAGCATGTGCCGGCCAGCCAGGTTCGCGACCTGGCACAGATCCGCAGCAGCAAAGTCCTCAGGGTTTTGGTCAACCAGAGTCGCAACAGCTCGGGTGAAGTCAAAGGCGAGCCTGTGGGCGTGGAACATCACCGCTTGCGAGGTCTCGAGCACTACCTCAATGCTCGGGCCCGGGACGGTCAGCAAATCCGCCTCAAGCTCATCCCCCGCGCCAAGGAGCAACTACTCGCCGCCCTGCAGCGTGGCGAGGGCGACCTGGCGGCCCCTGGCGAGTTGCTCGATCCTGCGCTGGTGCGTGGGGTCAGTGGCAGCGTAGCGGTCCGGGACCAAGTGCAATTGATGCTAGTCGGACGCAAAGGGGAGCGCGGCTTCACCCGGGTGGATCAGTTGTCCGGACGAACTGTCGCGTTGACCAGTGCCAGCGCCGCTGGCGCGGTGATCACCCAGATCAACCAGCAACTGGCGTTGCGCAAGCGTGCACCGATCAAGGTGGAGTGGGTCGATGCCAGTCTGGCGGTGGAAGATGTGCTGGAGATGGTTCAGGCAGGCATTTATCACCTGACCGTGGTGGAGCGCCCGATTGCCCAGCGCTGGGCTCGGGTGATGCCGCGCTTGCGGCTGGATTCGCGCGTGAGCCTGGGCCAGCCTCAGGCGATGCGCTGGTATGTGCGACGTGACGCCAGCATGTTGCTCGCCACGGTGGATCGCTTCCTGGAAGGCTACCGAGCGCCGGCGAACCAGGACGCAGCCTTCGAGCGTATCTACCGGCGTCAATACCGTGTGCATGATCCGCTGGCGAGAAAGGACCGCAAGCGTCTGGAGTCGTTGCGCACGGTGCTGCAGAAGCATGGCGCTGCGCAGCAGATCGACTGGCTGAACCTGGCGGCGCTGGCGTTCAAGGAATCCACCTTCAACCCGGCGGCTCGCGGAGGTGGTGGCGCGCATGGGCTGATGCAGATCACGCCGGCAGCGGCTCGCCGCGTTGGGGTGAGTGACATCGCCTCGGTCGACGGCAATGTGCAGGCGGGCGCCCGGTATCTGGCATTGATCCGCCGCAAGTTCTTCGCCAGCCCCCAGCTCAATGAGCGTGAGCGCATGGCGTTTGTCCTCGCCGCCTACAACCTTGGACCGGAACGGGTCCAGGCCATGCGCGCCGAGGCGCGGCGCCGTGGGCTAAATGGCAATCAGTGGTTCTTCCAGACCGAGCGCATCGCCATGGAGCAGGTAGGCATGGGGCCGGTCAACTTCGTCAATAGCGTCAATAAGTACTTCCTGGCTTTCAATCGGCAGCGGGAATCGCTGGAGCGCGTCGCGAACCGGTAACGAATCGAATATATAGATGTAAATAGGCTGTTTATTGCGCTTTTATTATCTATTTTGGTGATTAGAATGGCGCCATCTGCACACATCATCCCTTGATTCAGGAAGCATCGAAATGAACAACACACTCAACGCCCTGTTCGTTACCCGCGCCGGTACCGGTCTGAGCGTCATCCGTATCTTGGTAGGCATCATATTCATGGCCCACGGTGCCCAGAAGCTGTTCGGCCTGTTTGGCGGCTACGGGCTGGAAGGCACCGGCCAATGGATGGAAAGCATCGGCCTGGCCCCAGGCTACCTGATGGCTCTGTTGTCGGGCAGCGCCGAGTTCTTCGGTGGCCTGGCCCTCGTGATTGGCTTGCTTGCACGGCCTGCGGCACTGGCGCTGTCCGTGACCCTGGTGGTAGCGATCCTCTCGGTGCACATCAACAATGGCCTGTTTATGGCGAACAATGGCTACGAGTTCGCCCTGGCGCTACTGGCGGGTACGGTCGCGGTGTTGATCGAAGGCGCAGGCCGCTTCTCCCTGGACCGGCTGATCGCTCGCCACTGATCTGCGGCTAACATCGAACCCGCTTTCCAGGTGTACGGGTAAGCGGGTTTTTTCATGTGAAGGGGCAGGCCTGCGAAAGTCTTAGCGTTTAGCTGCTATCGGTATCTTGTAACTTATCGCGTCACGCTCTAGCATACCGACTGCGCCGATTTAAACAGCTACTTGCGGGGCGCGGGATAACTCTTTTGGGTCATCCGAAATACCGCTAAAGCGCTGGTTCGGTGACGCCTCCCACCGCTGCCCAGCGGGATTTGCGAGGCGCAGAGATATCTCCATGAGTTGTCCACGTACCAGTGTCTGCTTGAGTCCATTGCCTGCCAGCCAGGCTTCCCGTACACCGCGCATCCTGCTCGGTGGCCAGCATCAACCCACTCTTTTACGCAACCTTGACGGCTTGTCGCGGCGCAAGGGGCAAGCGCGTGCATTTCTCGTGCAGTTTGCCGAAACCTGTGACGGCTTTGCCCAGTTTGGCAATGACCGTTTCGACCTTGCGGTGATCCAGGCGCCCTTGGCCGCCGACGCCGCCGAAGTCATCGGCCAGCTGACACGTATCGCGCGCCAGGGGCTAATCACCCGCCGCTGAGCTGCGTGTCGTCCACGGGATTTTTCGCTAAGCTCGGAGCCCTCCGCTGGTGTGCGTCAGCGGAGGATGCACTGAGGAGAATGCCGCTTGAGCACCAACATCATCACCACTGAAGGTCATGAGGCTCTGAAGAAAGAGCTCGATCACCTGTGGCGAGTCTATCGTCCTGAGATTACCCAGAAGGTCACCTGGGCCGCCTCCCTGGGCGACCGCAGCGAGAACGCGGACTACCAGTACAACAAGAAGCTTTTGCGAGAGATCGACCGCCGGGTCCGGTACCTGCGCAAGCGGCTTGAAGACGTCAAGGTGGTGGCCTATTCGCCGCAGCAAGAGGGCAAGGTGTTCTTTGGTGCCTGGGTGGAAATCGAAAATGACGAAGGCGAGGTGCTCAAGTTTCGGATTGTGGGGTATGACGAGATCTATGGGCGCAACGACTATATTTCCATCGACTCACCCATGGCGCGGGCGCTGCTCAAGAAGGAAGAGGGTGATGAGGTGGTGGTGAAGACACCTACGGGGGAGGCGATCTGGTACGTCAATCGTATTTGTTATGGGGTTGATGGGTAGTCGGGTTGTGCTGTTTTCAAGAGGCTTCGCGCGAACACATTTCATACAGACCTTCGATTGAGGAGCGTTCACCCAAAGGGCCGCTGCGCGACCCATCACAGGTTTCGCCAGCGCCACAGCTCCTGCGCGGCCTTCGCCAGAATCAGATAGTCAAACCCTCTGAAAGCCCAAGCCTACCCCTCCCGCAATACCACCAACGGACTCGCGTTCAAGGCCCGCCGCGTCCCGACGACTCCAGCTCCGCCTACCACGACAGCTCCCACCACCGGCACCACCAGCAACCAGGGATGTGGCCCCCACGCCAGATCAAACGCATATCGGTAGAGCACCCAAGTAATCAGCTCGCACCCTAGCGCAGCCAACAACCCACTCACCGCTCCAAGCAAGCCGAACTCGATCCGCCTTGCCTTGACCAGCAACGGCCTGGCGGCCCCTAGCGCGCGCAACAACGCCCCCTGGCGAATACGTTCGTCCAATGTCGCCTGGAGCCCGGCGAATAGCACCGCCAGCCCCGCCGCCAGCACGAACAACAGCACGTATTCGACCGCCCATGTCACCTGCGCCAGGATGCTGCGCAACTGCGCCAGCAGCGCATCGACCTGGAGAATGGTCACCGCCGGAAACGTCCGTGACAGAGCAACGACTTCCTGGTCGTGCCCTGACGCCAGGTAGAAACTGGTCAGGTAGGTCGCCGGCAGCCCTTGCAAGGTTCCAGGCTGGAAGATCATGTAGAAGTTGGGCTGGAAGCTGTCCCAGTGCACAGCACGCAAGCTGGTCACCCGCGCCTGGCGTTGCTGGCCGCCGATATCGAAGTCAAGCAGATCTCCGAGCTTGAGTTTCAGGCTGTCGGCAAGCTGGGCTTCCACCGACACCCCAGGCAACTCGTCTGCAGCAGGTGATGCTTGCCACCAGTGGCCGGCGCTCAGGGTGTTACCCGGAGGCAGTTCGGCGGCCCAGGTGAGGCTGAGGTCACGCTGCACGGCGCGCTCGGCGGTGGACTCCTTGCTGACCAACTGCCGCACCGGCTGACCGTTGATGTGCGTCAGGCGTCCCGGTATCACCGGATACAGGGGAGCTGAGCTGGCGTTGATCGCCTGCAGTCGCTGGGCGAAAGGGTCGCGCTCGTCAGGCAGGATATTGAGGGCGAAGTGGTTGGGGGCGTCATTGGGCAGCTGAGCTTGCCAGGTATCGAGCAATTCACCTCGCAGCAGTGCGACCAAGGCCATGGCCAGCAGGATCAGGCCGAAGGCTAGCGTCTGGCCGGCGGCAGCCAGTGGATGGCGCAGCAGTTGACCCAGGCCCAGACGCCAGGCCAAGGGAGCACTGGCCAGCACTCGTCGCAGGCTGCGCAGGCCCAGCAGTAGCAGGCCACCAAGCAGCAAGGCGGCGAAGAAGCCCCCGGCGAGCAAGGCCGAAGTGAGTAGAAGATCCAGGCTCAAACGCCACATGATCAGCCCCAGGGCAAGCAAGGCTGCGCCATATACCAGCCAGCTGCTCGGCGGCACGGGCAACAAGTCGCGGCGCAATACACGCAAGGGTGGGACGCGGCCAAGGGCGGCCAGCGGCGGCAAGGCGAACCCGGCCAAGGCCACCAGGCCGGTGCCTACGCCGGCCAGGGCTGGGGTCATGCCGCCAGCCGGCACCTCGCTCGGCATCAGCCCTTGCAACAAGTGGAACAGCCCCAACTGCGCCAGCCAGCCGAGCAAGGCGCCGATGGTCGCGGCAATCAGGCCGAGCGCGGCCAATTGCAGGCAGTAAATGCCCAGTGCCTGATGTCGGGAAAGCCCCAGGCAACGCAACAAGGCACTGGCATCCAGGCGACGGGCCGCATAGCGACTGGCAGACAGCGCGACGGCAACCCCGGCCAGCAATACCGCCACCAGGCTGGCCATGTTCAGGTAGCGCTCAGCCTTGCCCAGCGCACCACCGACTTGCTGGTTACCATCGCGTGTGTCGAGCAGGCGCTGGTTGGCGGCCAAGGTCTTTTTCACCTCCCCACGGTACTGCGCCAGCGCCTCGGGAGTACCGCGCCACAGGTCGCGGTAGCTGACCCGGCTTCCCGGCTGGATCACGCCGGTGGACTGCAGGTCCGCTATGTTCATCAGCACGCGTGGTGTGAGGCTATAGAAGTTGTTGGCACGATCGGGTTCGTAGGTCAGCACGCGGCTCATACGCAAGGTCTTCATGCCGACGTCGATGCTGTCGCCAATCGATAGTCCCAGCGCCGCCAGTAGACGTGCCTCGACCCAGGCTTCGCCAGGTGCGGGGCCGCCGCCAGGGGTTTCCTCGGCATAGGGCGTGGCGGCACTGCGCAGCTGGCCGCGAAGAGGGTAGGCGGCGTCGGCGGCCTTGATGCTCGATAGCTGGATGCCGCTGTCGCCACCGACCACGCTGGTGAATTCCACCACGTGAGCGTGCTGCAGGCCGGCCGCCTTGCCTGCGCTGATTTGCTTGTCTCGGGCCGGCGAGCCGCCTTGCAGCACCAAGTCAGCACCGAGGAATTCGCTGGCGCGTAATTGCATGGCACCGTTTAGGCGCGCGCCGAAGTAGCCGATGGCAGTGCTGGCTGCCACCGCCACCAGCAGGGCGAAAAACAGCACCCGGACTTCCCCGGCGCGGGCATCGCGCAGTAACTGCCGCAGGGCCAGGCGACAGAAGAGGGAGAAGGGCAGGCGGCTCATCAGGACTCCACCAGGCGGCCGGCATCCAGGCGGATCAGGCGTCGGCAGCGTTGGGCCAGGCGCTCGTCATGGGTGACCAGAACCAGTGTGGTCCCACGCTCCTTGTTCAATTCGAACAACAAGTCGCTGATGCGTTCGCCGGTGTGGCTGTCCAGATTTCCGGTCGGCTCGTCGGCGAACAGCACCGCAGGCTGGGCTGCAAAGGCGCGGGCGATCGCCACCCGTTGTTGTTCGCCACCGGAGAGTTGGCGTGGGGTGTGGCTCAGGCGTTTGCCCAGGCCGACTCGCTCCAGCAGGGTCCGGGCTTGCTCGCGTGCATCGCGGCGGCCATCGAGCTCCAGCGCAAGCATGACGTTTTCCAGAGCGTTGAGGCTGTCGAGCAACTGGAACGACTGGAACACGAAGCCCACATGCTCGGCGCGCACCCGGGCACGCTGATCTTCATCGAGAGGGCCCAGGTCATGGCCGGCGAGTATGACCTTGCCCGCGCTGGGGCGGTCGAGGCCGGCGAGCAGACCGAGCAGGGTCGATTTACCCGAGCCCGAGGCGCCTACGATGGCCAGGCTGTCGCCTTGCGCAAGGGACAATGACAGGGCGTGGAGGATGGTCAGGTCACCTTCCGCGCTGGGGACCACTTTGCTAAGGTTCTGCGCAACGAGAATGCTGGGGCCCATGGAGAATCCGATGCGAGTGTGGTGGTTGAGTGCCGGTCTGGCCCTGTATTGCCTGGCCCAAAGCGCGGCGGCGGGTACACTGCTGGTCGTTGGGGATAGTATCAGCGCCGGTTTTGGCCTGGATAGCCGCCAGGGATGGGTTTCCCTGCTGCAGCAGCGCCTCAAGGAGGAGGGTTATACCGACCAAGTGGTCAATGCCTCGATCAGTGGAGACACAAGCGCCGGTGGCCAGGCGCGGCTGCCGGCGCTGCTTGCGGCGCACAAGCCGAGCCTGGTGGTACTGGAGCTTGGCGGCAACGACGGACTGCGAGGGCTGCCGCCCCAGCAATTGCAACAAAATCTTGCTTCGATGGTCGATCAGGCGCGTGAGGCGGGCGCCAAGGTGGTTCTGCTGGGTATGCGGCTGCCGCCCAACTATGGTGTGCGTTATACCAGCGCCTTCGCTCAGGTCTATGAGCGCTTGTCGGCCCAGAAAAAGGTCCCCTTGGTGCCGTTTTTCCTCGAGGGCGTCGGCGGTGTACCGCAGATGATGCAGGCCGATGGTATCCACCCGAGCGTGGGGGCCCAGCCGCGCTTGCTGGAAAATGCCTGGCCGGCGATAAAACCCTTGCTGTGACGCTTTTATCGGGGCCGGCTTTCGGCTAATGTTGCGCCCCCCGCTTCGAGAGCCCCCAATGCCGCGCCCTGCCTGGTCTTTGTACGCCTATCAACTGATCGAGCCCGATGAACAGCTCGACCTGTTCGCTTGCCAGGAGGTTCGCGTTCACCTGGTGGCGCGTCAGCTCGAGCTTGGCGTGCCCGTCGATCGCACGCTGTGCGGTGGGCTGTTGCCAGCGCAACCGCGCTGGTCCGCAGTGGAGCGGTCGGTCTACCGCGATGGTCGCCTTTGTGCGTTGTGCCGAGCGATTCTCGATGCCCAGCGCCGTGGCATGCGTCCGGTGTGGCCGGAACTCTGAGCACCTTTCATCATCTGAAATGCCAGCATGAACCCGATGCCTCCCGCTTGTCCTGGGGTAGGTGTACAATCGATCCTCTTGACCCATCTTTCGAAGGATTTACCGGATGTTGCCGCGCCTTCCCGCCGTCACCCGTAGCTTGTCCCTGGCCGCCCTGTTGGTGGCCGGTCCAACCGTTGCGCTGGAATTGCCGTTGCCACCTGCCGGTGAAGATATCGTCGGCCAGGTCCAGGTGATCAAGGCCAAGTACGAAGACACCTTTGCCGACATCGGCACCGCCAATGACTTGGGCTACCTCGAAATGATCGCGGCCAACCCGGGCGTGGATCCATGGCTGCCGGGCGCTGGCACCGAGATCATCCTGCCGACACGCTACATTCTGCCGCCAGGTCCGCGTGAAGGCATCGTCATCAACCTGGCCGAATACCGCATGTACTACTACCCGAAAGGGCAGAACGTGGTGCACACCTTCCCGCTGGGTATCGGTCGCGAAGGGTGGGGCTCGCCCATCGCCAACACCAAGATCACGGCCAAGACCCCTAATCCGACCTGGACGCCACCCGCCTCGATCCGGGCCGAACACGCCGCCGACGGTGACATCCTGCCTGCCGTGGTGCCGGCCGGCCCGGACAACCCACTGGGGCCGTTCAAGTTCACCTTGGGTGTACCGGGTTACCTGATCCACGGTTCGAACAAGAAGTTCGGTATCGGCATGCGTACCAGCCATGGCTGCTTCCGTATGCTCAACAACAACGTGCTGGAACTTTCCAAGATGGTGCCGGTGGGTACGCCAGTACGCATCATCAACGAACCCTACAAGTTTGGCATCAGTGGCGGAAAGGTCTATCTCGAGGCTCATACACCGCTCGATGATCATGGCAATCCATCGGTGGTGGATAAACATACTGCGGTCATCAATGCTTTGCTCAAGCGCGAAGACCTGGCCAACAACTTGCGCATGAACTGGGACATGGTGCGCGACGTGGTGGCTGCCGAAGATGGCATGCCAGTGGAAATCGCGGTGCCGGTCAATGGTGGGACAGCGCCGATGGTTTCGAGCATTCCCCCGGAGCTGCAGTAAGCGGGATGTCTCTTTCGGGAGGTGCTCCGGTTAACCCGAATCGAGGCCTGCCTTAGTGCAGGCCTTTTTCGTTTTTGCCGTTTGCTTTTCAGGCGGCAATAAAAAAGCCGACCCACTAGTGGGTCGGCTCCATAACAATCCGTGAGGATTATTACTTGCGGCTGGCTTTGTCCAGCATGCGCAGAGCGCGCTCGTTGGCTTCGTCAGCGGTCTGCTGAGCCTTCTGAGCGGCAGCCAGAGCGTCATCAGCCTTACGGTAGGCTTCATCAGCACGAGCTTGAGCGCGAGCTGCTGCGTCTTCAGTCGCAGTCAGACGAGCTTCGGTTTCTTTGGATACGCTGCTGCAACCGGTAGCCAGAACTGCGGCCAGAGCCAGAGCAGAGAATTTCAGAACGTTGTTCATCGTGTTCCCCTTCAAGGACTTTCTATTAAAGAGCCATCTCTCGGAAAAGAGAAACTGGCCGGCGTACATAGTACCCATTACTTGTAGTAAGTAAACTGACTAAGCGCAAGAACTGCAAAAAAAATGTTGCCGCCCCCAAAAGGTGACAACCTTTGTATGGCATTTGTGAAAATTTTGCGCAGCGGCTGCAAGCATTTGTAGAGCGGGAACTTTTTGGTGAACTAATGGTGACTTTAACTGTCGGTCAGCGTCATAGGCCTAGAACACTGTGTACGCGGCCGCGAAGCGACGGGCAGGGGTTATCTCGTACTTTTTCCCGTGCCACCTTGAGCAATCCCGCTTCCGGCGCCTACTATTTGTAGGGTGCCCGCGCAGCAGAACGATTCGGATCGCCTTACGGTCCAAGGGGCAGGGGTGGCGTAGAGGTTCCTCCGCCGGAAACACCATCGGTTAAGGTAAGGGTCTGCCGACAGACCTGCGAGGAGTAGTGATGAGCGAAGCGTTGACCATCCACCATGACCAGGCCGGTCATCAGTTCGAGACCAATGTGGACGGTCACCGTGCCTATCTGACGTACATGGACTTGGGCAAGCAGACGCTGGATATCTACCGTACCTTCGTGCCCAATGCCCTGCGGGGGCGAGGCATCGCTGCAGCGTTGACCGAGAAGGCGCTGGAATACGCCGAGGAGATGGGCTACACGGTGATCCCCTCCTGCTCCTACGTCGAACGCTACATGGAGCGTCAGCAACGTCAGTCGAGCAAGGCCTGAACGGTACAATCGAACACCGAACATGAAAACGCCGGGCATTGCCCGGCGTTTTCGTTTGCTCCCTATTGTCAGCCGCGCTGACGCTGAGGTAGGACATCCTTGAGCTTGGCGCGCATGCTGCGCAGGGCCTTCTCGGTGGCGCTCCAGTCGATGCAGGCATCGGTAATGGAAACACCGTATTGCAGTTCGTTCAGGTCCTTCGGAATTGCCTGGCATCCCCAGTTCAGATGGCTTTCGACCATCAAGCCGATGATCGACTGGTTGCCTTCGAGGATCTGGTTGGCGACGTTCTCCATTACCAGCGGCTGCAGGGCCGGATCCTTGTTGGAATTGGCATGGCTGCAATCGACCATGATGTTGGCCTTGATCTTGGCCTTGGCCAGATCCTGCTCGCACAGGGCAACGCTGACCGAATCATAGTTGGGCTTGCCGTTGCCACCGCGCAGCACCACGTGGCCATAGGCGTTGCCCTTGGTGGTGACGATGGACACGCCACCTTCCTGGTTGATGCCCAGGAAGCGGTGAGGCTTGGAGACCGACTGCAGGGCATTGATAGCCACGGTCAGGCCGCCGTCGGTGCCATTCTTGAAGCCGACTGCCGAGGACAGGCCGGAGGCCATTTCCCGGTGGGTCTGGGATTCGGTGGTGCGGGCGCCGATGGCTGACCAGCTGATCAGGTCCTGCAGGTACTGCGGGGAGATCGGGTCGAGTGCCTCGGTGGCGGTGGGCAGGCCCATTTCGGCCAGGTCCAGCAGCAACTTGCGACCGATGTGCAGACCGTCCTGGATCTTGAAGGAGTCATCCAGGTAAGGGTCGTTGATCAGGCCTTTCCAGCCGACGGTGGTACGCGGCTTCTCGAAGTACACGCGCATCACCAGGTAAAGGGTGTCGGAAACTTCTTCGGCCAGCACCTTCAGGCGTTCGGCATACTCGTGGGCGGCTTTGATGTCGTGGATGGAGCAGGGGCCCACCACGACGAAGAGTCGATGGTCCTTGCCGTCGAGGATGTTGCGCACCACTTCTCGGCCGGCAGTCACGGTCTGCAGGGCCTTGGCGCTGAGGGGGAGTTCCTTCTTGAGCTGATCGGGGGTGATCAAAGTCTCGTTGGAGGCAACGTTAAGGTCGTCGATCGGTAAATCAGCCATCGTGTTACTCGTCAGGTCACGGGTGCCGGCCGCCAGCAATCCCCGTGCGGCCCAGCAGCAAGATTGTTCGCAACGGGGAGCCGAACCTTAGCGCGTTACAAGGTGGCTCGACAATGGGCTGCCCCCCGCCGGTACTGGGTTTTTACGACCAAGGCGTGATTTATTTGCAAGGTGGTACGGCCAGCTAAGGGGCGAGCGGATGCTTCTGCGTTCGAAAACCGAAGGGTTTAGGTGTAAAACCAAGTACCAGATTTCGGACAAGGAGCGCGTGTGGACACTCGCAACCCACGTATCGGCATTATCGGCAGCGGCGCCATCGGCGGTTTCTACGGGCTCATGCTTGCGCAGGCCGGTTTCGATGTGCATTTTCTGTTGCGCAGTGAATACCGCATCGTGCATGAGCATGGCATGGCCGTGGACAGTGCGGTTCACGGCCAATTGCACATGAAGGTGCAGGCCTACGCCTCGGCCGCCGACATGCCCCCCTGCGACTGGTTGCTGGTAGGTGCCAAGGCCACCAGCAACCGGGAGCTTGCACCGCTCATCCTCCAGGCCGCAGCCCCGGGTGCCAGGGTCGTGTTGTTGCAAAATGGCCTGGGCGTGGAGGAGCAGTTACGGCCGTCACTGCGCGCCGATATGCACCTGCTTGGCGGACTGTGCTTCATTTGCGTCAACCGCCAGGCGCCTGGAGTGGTGTGCCATCAGGCGCTAGGCACGGTCAATCTGGGATACCACAGTGGTCCGGCCGAGGATCGAGGTGCCGCTATCGTTGCCCAAGGGGTGGCGCTGTTCCGGGCGGCGGGCATCGACTCCCAGGCCATGGATGACCTTGCTCAGGCCCGTTGGCAGAAGCTTGTATGGAATATGCCTTACAACGGTCTTTCGGTACTGCTTCAGGCCAGCACCACGGCACTGATGACGGACCCCGACAGTCGTGATCTGGTACGCGCGCTGATGGCTGAAGTGGTGCAGGGAGCCCAGGCTTGCGGCCATGTCTTGCCGAATGGTTACGCCGAGCAACTGTTTCGCCTGACCGAAAAGATGCCTGATTACTGGCCAAGCATGTACCACGATCATGCTCAGCGGCGACCGCTGGAGTTGCAGGCGATCTATGCCGAACCGCTGGCACGTGCGCAAGCGGCTGGGTGTCATTTGCCGCAACTGCAGATGCTGTATCAGACCCTGGCCTTCATCGACCGTCGCAATCGCAGCGGCTGACCCCTCCAGGCCGGGCGCCGGCAGCGCGCCGGACGGCCAAGCGGTCGTACGCGGCGCTGCTAAGCTGAACCTTGCTCTGTCGTAACGGCAGTCGAGGAGGTCGAATGATTCATTCCATGCTGTATGCCACCGACCTCGGTGTATACGCGCCTTTTGTCATGCAGCACGCCTTGGCCCTGGCCCGGACATTCAACGCAGAGCTGTACGTGATCCATGCGGTGGAACCCATGGGCCAGTTCGCCGAGTCCCTGCTGCAGAGTTACCTCGACGAGCAGACCCTGGACGAGCTGCACAGCGAGGGTGTGAATACGGTCATGGCCAACATCGAGCAGCGGGTGTTGGAAAACTTTCGTGACGAACTAGGTGAAGAAGCGGACCTGGCCTTGATCCGGGCCGTGAGGGTGCGTCAGGGGGATCCGGCCCAGGTGATCATTGAGCAGGCTAAGCGCTTGAGCGTCGATCTGCTGATTTTCGGCAGTCACAGCCAGGGAGCAGGGGTGGATGTGCCGATCGGCCGCACTGCGGCGCGGTTGCTGCAACTGTCCCCGGTTCCGATCTACATGGTGCCATTGGCGCAGCATTTGGGGCGTAGGAAAGGCTGAAACAGGGGATAGGTCAAAACGAGGGCATGTAACAAAATAGTTCTAGTTTTATTTCGGGAACCACTAATATAGTTATATCTCATCGCTGCCTGCTGCCGGTGACCTACCGCTGATCCGAGGGAAACCTATGAAGCTTCAACAACTGCGCTATATCTGGGAAGTAGCGCACCATGACCTCAACGTCTCCGCGACAGCGCAGAGCCTCTATACCTCCCAGCCCGGGATCAGCAAACAGATCCGTCTGCTCGAGGACGAGCTCGGCGTCGAGGTCTTCGCCCGCAGCGGCAAGCATCTGACACGCGTCACTCCCGCCGGTGAGCGCATCATCAATACCGCCGGCGAAATCCTGCGAAAGGTCGAGAGCATCAAGCAGATCGCTCAGGAATTTTCCAACGAGAAAAAGGGCACCCTGTCCATCGCCACCACCCATACCCAGGCACGCTACGCGCTGCCGCCGGTGATCAGCAGTTTCATCAAGCAGTACCCTGAAGTCGCCCTGCATATGCATCAGGGTTCGCCCATGCAGATCGCCGAGATGGCTGCCGACGGCACCGTCGATTTCGCCATCGCCACCGAGGCGCTGGAGCTGTTCGGCGACTTGATCATGATGCCGTGCTACAAGTGGAACCGCTGCGTGGTGGTGCCTCAGGGGCATCCGCTGACCAAGCTGCCGAAGCTGACCCTCGAAGCGGTCGCCGAGTACCCGATCGTGACCTATGTGTTCGGTTTCACCGGGCGCTCCAAGCTGGACGAGGCGTTCAATCACCGTGGCTTGACGCCGAAAGTGGTATTTACCGCCGCCGACGCCGACGTCATCAAGACATACGTACGCCTGGGGCTGGGCGTGGGCATCGTGGCCAAGATGGCTGTGGACACCAAGCTCGACAGCGACCTTGTGGCCCTGGACGCCAGCGAACTGTTCGAGGCCAGCATCACCAAGATCGGCTTCCGGCGTGGCACCTTCCTGCGTGGTTTCATGTGCGACTTCATCGAGAAATTCGCGCCGCACCTGACCCGCGAAGTGATGGCCAAGGCCATCCAGTGCCATAACAAGCAGGAGCTCGAAGAGCTCTTCGAAGGGGTCGAGCTGCCGGTGCATTGAGCTACAAGCCCCGAGCTACAAGCCACAAGAAAAAAGCGGTCCTCATGAGGGCCGCTTTTTTCTTGTGGCTTGTAGCTTGTAGCTTGGAGCTTGGAGGGTCAGGCCTTGGTGATCAGGTTGCCGGCGTGCAGGCCGCATTCCTTCTGGGTCGACTCTTCCCACCACCAGCGACCTTCACGTTCGTGCTGGTTGGGCAGCACAGGGCGTGTGCACGGCTCGCAGCCGATGCTGATGAAGCCGCGCTCATGCAGGCTGTTGTAGGGCAGCTCGAGCATGCGGATATAGCCCCAGACTTCCTCGCTGGTCATCTGCGCCAGGGGGTTGAACTTGTAAAGGGTGCGCTCGGGTGTGGAAAACGCTGTGTCGATTTCCAGTGCTGCCACCTGGCTGCGAGTGCCGGGACTTTGATCGCGGCGCTGGCCGGTTGCCCACGCGCTCACGGTGGCCAGCTTGCGGCGCAGCGGCTCGATCTTACGGATGCCGCAGCATTCGCCATGGCCGTCCTTGTAGAAGCTGAACAGGCCTTTTTCCTTCACGAAAGGGTCGAGCAGGGCGCGGTCGGGGCTGAGGATCTCGATCGGCAGGTTGTACTGCTCGCGGACTTGGTCGATGAAGCGGTAGGTCTCCGGGTGCAGGCGGCCAGTGTCGAGACTGAACACCTTGACCTGCTTGTTCAGCTTCCAGGCCATGTCGACCAGCACCACATCCTCGGCGCCACTGAAGGAAATCCACAGGTCATCGCCGAAGTGCTCGAAGGCAAGCTTGAGGATGTCCTGGGGGGACTTGCTGGCATAGGCCGCGGCCAGGGCGGCGACGTCGAAGGTTTGGCTCATCAGGCGGTTTCCATCGTGTGTGTGGCGCTGTGCGCTCGTAGTGAGCCGATGGTAACAAAAAATGGCAGGTAGACGTTTGCCTTGAGGCGCCTCTTCGCGGGTCGACCCATGAAGAGGCGCCATCGGTCACAAGCTTTGCAGGGTTTCCATCAATACCCGCACCTTGGCGATGGACTCTTCGTACTCGGCCTGCCATTCGGAGTCGGCCACCACTGCGCCACCGCCCCAGCAGCAGACCTGACCTTTCTTGACCAACAGGCTGCGGATGGCGATGGAACTGTCCATCTCGCCCCGTACGTCCACGTACAGCAGCGAGCCGCAGTACAGCGCACGGCGCGTCGGCTCGAGTTCGTCGATGATCTGCATGGCGCGGATTTTCGGGGCGCCGGTGATCGAGCCACCGGGGAAGCTGTCGCCGATCAGGTCCAGGGCATCCTTGCCGGTGGCCAGGCGCCCGGTGATGCTGCTGACCAGGTGGTGGACGTTGGGGTAGCTTTCCAGGCTGAACAGCTCGGGCACCTTGACCGAGCCGATCTGGCAGGTGCGCCCCAGGTCGTTGCGCAGCAGGTCGACGATCATCAGGTTTTCCGAGCGATCCTTGGGGCTGTTCTGCAGCTCGGCGGCGTTGCGTGCGTCCTGCTGCGGATCGGCGGAGCGAGGGCGTGTGCCCTTGATCGGCCGGGTTTCAACCTGGCCCTGGCTGACCTGGATGAAGCGCTCTGGCGAGAAGCTCAGCAAGGCGCTGCCGTCGGCCAGCTGCTGATAGCCGGAGAACGGCGTCGGGCAGGCCTTGCGCAGCGCCTGATACGCCCGCCACGGGTCGCCTTGGCAGGGGGCGCGGAAACGCTGAGTCAGGTTTATTTGGTAGCAGTCGCCTGCCTGAATGTATGCCTGTACCTGATCGAACGCGTCTCGGTATTGCGTAGGATGCAGGTCACCGCGCATCGGCGCGAGCAAAGTGAAATCGCTTGCTTCATCGGCCTCAGGCGTTTCGAACAGCTCGATCAGGCGGGTGCGTTCGCCGGGCTCGAGGCTGGGATGGAACACCAAGTGTGTCGTGCAGTGCAAATGATCACTGACCATGGCCCAGGCATACAGGCCCAGCTGCGCGTCCGGCAGGCCAAGATCATCCTTAGCCTGGCTGGGTAGGTGCTCCAGGCGTCGACCGAAATCGTAGCTCAGGTAGCCGATCAGGCCGCCGGCGAACGGCAGTTCGATGCCGTCGGGCAACGTCGCGTGCCCCAGATGAGCAAGAGCATCGCGAAGGCGTTGCAGATAGGCTCGGCCATCTTCTCCCGCCTCGGCTTGCAAGTGCTGCAGCGGCCAGGCGCTGAGCAGGTCGAAGCGACCACGCTCGGCGCCGGGGCGGGCACTGTCGAGCAGGATCGCGCCCGGCGCCTGACGCAGGCGGGCGAAATGGACAGCGGGGTCGATCTGATAGGGCAGGGGGTGGAGCGTACAGGTTGGCATCAGAGTGGACGGCGATGACAAAGCGAGGAGGGGGATTGTATTCGCCTGTGGGAGAAGCGCAAAGCTGTCGGGCGGAGAAGATGGCAGATGGCGAGGCTAGGCTCGTTCGCGACTGAGCCGGCTCCCACAGTAAAAGCGCTCGCACTGTGGGGGCCGGCGAAGCCTACGATGGGCTGCAAGGCAGCCCAGGGGTTATTGCGGGTGAACGTGCCCGAAGAGGCCTTGGGACACGCGTACGCGTTGCTCGGCGGTTTCCTTCACGCCGTCTTTGGCCAGCGCTTCCAGGTGCGCCTCGATGGCGTGGGTGCGCTGGGTCAGGCCGCAGTCGTTGGCGATCTGGATATTCAGGCCCGGGCGAGCGTTGAGCTCGAGAATCAGCGGGCCTTTGTCCTGGTCCAGGACCATGTCGACCCCGATGTAGCCTAAGCCGCACAGTTCGTAGCAGCTGGCTGCCAGCTTCATGAAGCCATCCCAGTTCGGCAACTGCACGCCATCCACCGCGTTGGTGGTGTCCGGGTGCTTGCTGATGATCTTGTTCAGCCAAGTGCCGCGCAGGGTCAGGCCGGTGGCCAGGTCCACGCCCACACCGATCGCACCCTGGTGCAGGTTGGCCTTCCCGCCGGACTGGCGGGTCGGCAGGCGCAGCATGGCCATCACCGGGTAGCCCATCAGCACGATGATGCGAATGTCCGGCACCCCTTCATAGCTGATGCTCTTGAAGATCTGGTCCGGGGTGACTCGATACTCGATCAGCGCGCGGTCGCGGTGCCCGCCGAGCGAATAGAGCCCGGTGAGGATGCTGGAGATTTGATGCTCGATCTCCTCGTGGCTGATGATCTTGCCCGACACCGTGCGGTAACGGTCCTCGAAGCGGTCGGCGATCACCATGATGCCGTCACCACCGGCCCCCTGGGCCGGTTTGATGACGAAATCGTTGCGGTTGCCGATGATCTGGTCGAGTTTTTCGATCTGCTTTTCGGTCTCGATGATGCCGTACATCTCCGGCACATGGATGCCGGCCTTGATCGCACGCTCCTTGGTGATGATCTTGTCGTCGACGATCGGGTACAGGTGGCGCTTGTTGTACTTCAGGACGTAGTCCGCGTTGCGCCGGTTGATACCCATGATGCCCCGGGCCTCCAGGGCTTTCCAGGTCTTGATCAGTCCGAACATCAGGCGTCAGCCTTCACGAAAGCCTTGAAGCGAACGAGCTCGGTCAGGCGGTAGCCGCGGTAGCGGCCCATTGCCAGCATGAAGCCCACCAGGATCAGCAGTACGGCCGGGAAGGTGAAGACGAAGTACACCAGCTCCGGCACCATCATCAGCAGGTGCGCCAGCGAAGCGGCGAACAGGGTGCCGATGGCCACCTTCATGGCATGGCCACCGCCACGCTCTTCCCAGGTGATCGACAGGCGTTCGATGGTCATGGTCAGGATCACCATTGGGAACAGGGCCACCGAGAGGCCGCGTTCCAGACCCAGCTTGTGGCTGAACAGGCTGATGGCGGCGATCAGGACCACGACGAAGGTCAGCACCACCGACAGGCGCGGGAGCATCTGCAGCTTCAGGTGTTCAAGGTACGAGCGCAGCGACAGACCCAGGGCGGTGATCACCGTGAACAGCATGATGCCAAAGCCCAGCTGGGTTTCGCGGAAGGCCAGGGCGATCAGGACCGGAGTGAAGGTGCCGAGGGTCTGGATGCCGATCAGGTTGCGCAGCACCAGGATCACCAGCACTCCGATCGGGATCATCACCATGATCATGAAGGTCTGCTGGGTCTGCAGGGGCAGGCCGTACAGGGAGTATTCCAGGAAGTCGGCGTCGGTGTTCTCGTCGGTCAGCTTGGCCAGGCGGATGGCGTTCATCTCGCTGTTGTTCATGCTGAAGGTGACGTTGGCTTTCTTGCCACCATCGACGGTGATCAGGTTGTCGTCACCGGTCCACCACAGCAGGCGATCGCTGGGCAGACCCTGTTCGCCGGTATCGGGATTGAAGTACAGCCAGTCGTTGCCGTTGAAGCTGCGCAGCCACAGTTCGGGCGTTTGCGGGGTGTCGGCAACCAGGCGGATGGTATGGACTTTCTCCATCGGCACGTGGGCGATGGACAGCAGCAGGTCGATGACCTGGGCTTTCTTCATCGACGAGGTATCGCCGGCCAGCAGCAGCTTGACGTTGTCGTCGTTGAGGTTGTTGACCCGCTTGATGGTCTCGCTGACGAAGGTCTCGACATCGGCCGAATGCTGTCGGATCGGCGCCATCAGCGCTTCAGCGGCGATCTTCTCAGGGCCTTCGACCGCCAGGCTGTCGCGGAAGGTCGGGCCTTTGACCGTGGTCTTCTCGTTGCTGTAGCGCTTGGTCAGCACCAGGCGGTAGTAAAGGGTCTGGTTGCCGCTGGCGCGGCGGGCCGACCAGGTCACCTTGCGGTTGCCGTCGGCGCGGTTGACGCTCACCCCATAGTTGTTGGAGATGAAGCTCTCGTTGAGGCTGACATAGTCACGGTTCAGAGGGGGCACGAACATCTGCACCTTGACCGGGTCCTTCGGGTTGGCGACGAACTCGACCTTGGCGTCGATGTTCCACAAATCGTCGGTTTCATCCTCGGTCACCGGGATGCCAAGGATGAAGATCTGATAGGCCGTGACCAGCACGCCCAGGAGCACCAGGACGGTGATCAGGACTTTCAGGTGAAGGGTAAGAGAGCGCATCGGAATTACTCTGCGGTGGGAGCTTTGGTGGCGCAGGCAGGTTTGCCGGCCGCGTATTTAAGGCTTGGGTCGACCAGCGCGTCAAAGTGCTTGAGCGCCTCGGAACCAATGAGCAACGGGAACTGGAAGGCACTGCGGTCGGTGAGGTTGACCTCGATGGTGCGCCTGGCCTGACCCATGCAGATATCCAGTTCGATGACCGGGCGGGCGGTGTAGGCCTTGCCTTCGTCGGGGTTGTAGTCGCCGGCCCGGCGCTTGATCTTGCTGACGCGGGCCAAGGGACGCTCGATCGGATGCGAATGGGCAGCATCGATGGCCAGGTAGAAACGTACCCAGCTTTCGCCGTTGCGCTTGAAACGCTTGATGTCTCGGGCACTCAGGGACGCGGTCTTGGCGCCAGTGTCGAGTTTGGCCGCCACCTCCAGATCAAGATCGGAAAGGCGCGCATATTCATTCAGGCCGTACACGGTCTTTTCTCCCGCCTGGCCAAGGGCCGGCAGCAGGGCGAGGCAGAACAGCAATGAAGCGGGTGTAAGTCTCATAAATCCTGGCGCGGTGCTGTGCGGGTTCGGGGCAAGGCGACTGGCAAGTACTGCGCAAGCTTCCTCGTTCATCTGTCAACACGCTGAAAAGGTTGGCAGACACACTATCCATACTCCCTTGGGAGGCGCGGCATTCTATCACGCCGACAGTTGGACGCCAGCGCGCCGCGATCTGACAGCAGGTGTATCGGGTAAGTTCGTTCTTAGACGATTGTCGACAATATTGATTTTGTCTTTGACTCCATTACTCCGTTTAGCTAGCTTTGGCGCTATTGAAACGCAAGGTGTCGACAATATGTTGGATGCAAGCCAAGCGCTCCTGTCTGCGTCGGATGAGTCGGAAACGCTCTCGGAGAACGTCTTCCGGCGTATCCAGGCGGCCATCGTCAAAGGCGAGATCGCCCCGGGCAGCAAGATCTCCGAACCGGAACTGGCTCGCACCTATGGGATCAGCCGTGGCCCGTTGCGCGAGGCCATTCACCGTCTGGAAGGCCAGCGCTTGCTGGTTCGGGTTCCGCATGTCGGTGCCCGGGTGGTGTCGCTCAATCACGCCGAACTCATCGAGCTGTACGAAATCCGTGAATCGCTTGAAGGCATGGCTTGTCGTTTGGCTGCCGAGCGTATGAGCCTAGCCGAGATCGATGAGTTGCGCCGGGTACTGGACACCCACGAGCGCGACGCGGCGTTCCAGGCCGGCGTCGGCTACTACCAGCAGGAAGGCGATTTCGACTTCCACTACCGGATCATCCAGGGCAGCGGCAACCAGACCCTGGTCAAGATGCTCTGCGGCGAGCTGTACCAGCTGGTGCGCATGTACCGCATCCAGTTCTCCGCCACGCCCAATCGTCCACGCCAGGCGTTCGCCGAACACCATCGCATTCTCGATGCCATTGCCGACCGTGACGGCGAGCTGGCCGAACTCCTGATGCGTCGCCACATCGGCGCATCCAAGCGCAACATCGAGCGTCACTACCAAGGCGCCGACAACAATAGCCCACGAGGTGAGTCATGACTTTGAAGAGCACGCCCGGCCAGCGTTTCCGTGACGCGGTCGCCGCCGAACATCCGTTGCAGGTGGTCGGGACCATCAATGCCAATCATGCCCTGCTGGCCAAGCGTGCCGGCTTCAAGGCCATCTACCTCTCCGGCGGCGGTGTCGCGGCGGGCTCCCTGGGCCTGCCTGACCTGGGCATCAGCGGCCTGGATGATGTCCTGACCGACGTGCGCCGGATCACCGATGTGTGCGACCTGCCGCTGCTGGTGGATGTCGACACCGGTTTCGGTGCCTCGGCCTTCAACGTGGCCCGTACCGTGCGCTCGATGATCAAGTTCGGCGCCGCGGCCATTCATATCGAGGACCAGGTCGGTGCCAAGCGCTGCGGCCACCGCCCGAACAAGGAAATCGTCACCCAGCAGGAAATGGTCGACCGCATCAAGGCCGCGGTGGATGCCCGCACCGATGACAGCTTCGTGATCATGGCTCGTACCGACGCTCTGGCCGTCGAAGGCCTGAACGCCGCCCTGGACCGCGCCGCCGCCTGCATCGAGGCCGGTGCCGACATGATCTTCCCCGAGGCGATCACCGAGCTTTCGATGTACAAGACCTTCGCTGACCGCGTGAAGGCGCCGATCCTGGCCAACATCACCGAATTTGGCGCCACGCCGCTGTACACCACCGAAGAGCTGGCCTCGGTCGATGTCTCGCTGGTGCTGTACCCGCTGTCGGCCTTCCGGGCCATGAACAAGGCAGCCGAGAACGTCTATACCGCACTGCGCCGCGACGGTACCCAGAAGAACGTTGTCGACACCATGCAAACGCGCATGGAGCTCTACGATGCCATCGGCTATCACGCCTTCGAGCAAAGCCTCGATGCGCTGTTCGCCCAGAAGAAAGGCTGAAGGTTCGAGTCTGGACAGGAGTGAGCGGCCGGTTCGCAGGTAAGCCCGCTCCCACAGGGTTTTCGCTGATGCATCGATGATGCGCCGGACCTGCAGCAGTGGGTTTCACCCCACGAATGAGGCCGGCACAGGCAACCGAATTAGCCAGCAAGATTTCGATAACAAATTCAAGAAAGGAGAACACACCATGGCCGAAGCAAAAGTACTCAGTGGCGCAGGCCTGCGTGGCCAGGTGGCCGGCCAGACCGCGCTGTCGACCGTTGGCCAGGCCGGTGCCGGCCTGACTTACCGTGGCTACGATGTCCGCGATCTGGCGGCGGGTGCCGAATTCGAAGAAGTCGCCTACCTGCTGCTGTACGGCGAGTTGCCGACCAAGGCCGAGCTGGCCGATTACAAACGCAAGCTCAAAGGCCTGCGCGACCTGCCCCAGGCCCTCAAGGAAGTGCTCGAACGCATCCCCCGCGACGCCCACCCGATGGACGTGATGCGCACCGGCTGCTCGGTACTGGGCACCTTGGAGCCTGAACTGACCTTCGAGGCCCAGCGCGAGAAGACCGACCGCCTGCTGGCCGTCTTCCCGGCGATCATGTGCTACTGGTACCGCTTCACCCACCATGGCGTGCGCATCGATTGCACCAGCGACGAAGACACCTTGGGCGGCCACTTCCTGCACCTGCTGCACGGCAAGAAGCCGAGCGAGCTGCACGTCAAGGTGATGAATGTCTCGCTCATCCTCTACGCCGAGCACGAGTTCAACGCCTCGACCTTCACCGCCCGTGTCTGCGCCTCGACCCTTTCGGACCTGTATTCGTGCATAACTGCAGCGATTGGTTCGCTGCGCGGCCCGCTGCACGGCGGCGCGAACGAAGCGGCCATGGAGCTGATCGAGCGCTTCCAGAGCCCGCAGGAGGCCGTTGCCGAGCTGCTGCGCATGCTTGAGCGCAAGGACAAGATCATGGGCTTTGGCCATGCGATCTACAAAGAGTCCGATCCGCGCAACGAGGTCATCAAGGGCTGGTCGAAGCAGTTGGCCGACGAAGTGGGTGACACCGTGCTGTACCCGGTCTCTGAAGCGATCGACAAGACCATGTGGGAGCAGAAGCGCCTGTTCCCGAACGCCGACTTCTACCATGCCTCGGCGTACCACTTCATGGGCATCCCGACCAAGCTGTTCACTCCGATCTTCGTCTGCTCGCGCCTGACCGGCTGGGCTGCGCACGTCTTCGAACAGCGCGCCAACAACCGCATCATCCGTCCGAGTGCCGAGTACGTTGGCGTCGAGCAACGCAAGTTCGTGCCCATCGAGCAGCGTTGAAACAGAGCGCTCCGCGTTCCCTGCAGGAGAGGAGCAAGCCCGCTCCTGCAGGGGTGGTGCCCGCTTAGGTAAACCGTGACCGAGCCTGATAACGATATGAACACCGCATTTCGCAAGAACCTACCAGGCACCGACCTGGACTACTTCGACGCCCGCGCGGCCGTCGAGGCGATCAAGCCCGGCGCCTACGATGGCCTGCCGTACACTTCCCGCGTGCTCGCCGAGAACCTGGTGCGCCGTTGCGATCCGGCTACCCTCAACGCTTCCCTGGAGCAGCTGATCGAGCGCAAGCGCGATCTGGACTTTCCATGGTTCCCGGCGCGCGTGGTCTGCCACGACATTCTCGGACAGACCGCCCTGGTCGACCTGGCGGGCCTGCGTGATGCCATCGCCGAAAAAGGCGGTGACCCGGCCCAGGTCAACCCGGTGGTGCCGGTGCAATTGATCGTCGACCACTCCCTGGCGGTGGAATGCGGTGGTTTCGACCCGCAGGCGTTCGAAAAGAACCGCGCCATCGAAGATCGCCGCAACGAAGACCGTTTCCACTTCATCAACTGGACCAAGAAGGCGTTCAAGAACGTCGATGTGATCCAGCCGGGCAACGGCATCATGCACCAGATCAACCTGGAGAAGATGTCCCCGGTCATCCACAACGATCATGGCGTGGCCTACCCGGACACCTGTGTCGGCACCGACAGCCATACCCCGCACGTCGATGCGCTGGGCGTGATCGCCATCGGCGTCGGTGGCCTGGAAGCCGAGAACGTCATGCTCGGCCGCGCCTCCTGGATGCGTCTGCCGGAAATCGTCGGCGTCGAGCTGACCGGCAAGCTGCAACCGAACATCACCGCCACCGACCTGGTCCTGGCGCTGACCGAATTCCTGCGCAAGCAGAAGGTGGTCGGTGCCTACCTGGAGTTCCATGGTGAAGGAGCCCGCGCCCTGACCCTGGGGGATCGCGCCACCATTTCCAACATGGCGCCGGAGTACGGCGCGACGGCGGCGATGTTCGCCATCGACCAACAGACCATCGATTACCTCAAGTTGACCGGCCGTGAAGAGCAGCAGGTCAAGCTGGTGGAAACCTATGCCAAGACCGCCGGCCTGTGGGCCGACAGCCTGGCCAAGGCCGAATACGAGCGTGTCTTGAGCTTTGATCTCGCGAGCGTGGTGCGCAACATGGCTGGCCCGTCCAACCCCCACGCCCGCGTCGCGACCAGCGACCTGGCCGCCAAGGGGATCGCCGGTGCCTGGGAGCAAGTCCCCGGGCAGATGCCAGACGGTGCGGTGATCATCGCTGCCATCACCAGCTGCACCAACACCAGTAACCCGCGCAATGTGATCGCTGCAGGCCTGCTGGCGCGCAATGCCAACAAGCTGGGCCTGGCCCGCAAGCCGTGGGTCAAGTCCTCCTTGGCGCCAGGTTCCAAGGCCGTGCAGCTGTACCTGGAAGAAGCCGGGCTGGAGAAGGAGCTGGAGCAACTGGGCTTTGGCATCGTCGCCTTCGCCTGCACCACCTGCAACGGCATGTCTGGTGCGCTGGACCCGAAGATCCAGCAGGAAATCATCGACCGCGACCTGTATGCCACCGCCGTGCTGTCCGGCAACCGCAACTTCGACGGGCGCATCCACCCGTATGCCAAGCAGGCGTTCCTGGCTTCGCCGCCCCTGGTCGTGGCCTACGCCATCGCCGGCACCATCCGCTTCGACATCGAGAAGGACGTGCTGGGTGTGGTCGATGGCAAGGAAATCCGTCTGAAGGATATCTGGCCGAGCGATGCGGAAATCGACGCCGTAGTCCAGGCAGCGGTCAAGCCGGAGCAGTTCCGCAAGGTGTACATCCCGATGTTCGCCATCGAGCAGGACACCGGGCCGAAAGTTGCACCGCTGTACGACTGGCGCCCAATGAGCACCTACATCCGTCGCCCGCCGTACTGGGAAGGTGCGCTGGCTGGCGAGCGTACGCTGCGTGGCATGCGCCCGCTGGCGCTGCTGCCGGACAACATCACCACCGACCACCTGTCGCCGTCCAACGCCATCATGCTCGACAGCGCTGCGGGTGAGTACCTGGCGAAAATGGGCCTGCCGGAAGAGGACTTCAACTCCTACGCCACCCACCGCGGTGACCACCTGACCGCCCAGCGCGCCACCTTCGCCAACCCCAAGCTGTTCAACGAGATGGTGCGCAAGGAAGACGGCAGCGTGAAACAGGGATCGCTGGCGCGCATCGAGCCGGAAGGCAAGGTGACCCGCATGTGGGAAGCCATCGAGACCTACATGGAGCGCAAGCAGCCGTTGATCATCGTCGCCGGCGCCGACTACGGCCAGGGCTCATCCCGTGACTGGGCGGCCAAGGGTGTGCGACTGGCCGGGGTCGAGGCGATCGTCGCCGAAGGCTTCGAGCGCATCCACCGTACCAACCTGGTGGGTATGGGCGTGTTGCCGCTGGAGTTCCTGCCGGGCACCAACCGCAAGACCCTGGACCTGGATGGTAGCGAGACCTATGACGTGCTTGGCGCACGTACCCCGCGTGCGACCCTGACCCTGGTGGTGACCCGTCGTAACGGCGAGCGCCTCGAGGTGCCGGTGACCTGCCGTCTGGATACTGCCGAGGAAGTGTCGATCTACGAGGCCGGTGGTGTGCTGCAGCGCTTTGCCCAGGACTTCCTGGAAGCGACCGCCTAAACAGGAGCAGCACGGTCCTTGTGGGAGCGGGTTTACCCGCGAAGCGTTCGATCAGGCAACACTGTTGCCCGTGCTCACGCTTTGGCGAGTAAACGTGCTCTCACAGGGGCGTGCAAACAGGAATTCGAACATGGCACATGTACCGCAAGTCAAGATTCCCGCAACGTACATCCGTGGCGGCACCAGCAAAGGCGTGTTCTTCCGTCTGCAAGACCTGCCCGAGCGCGCCCAGCAACCGGGCCCGGCGCGCGACGCGCTGCTGCTGCGGGTGATCGGTAGCCCCGACCCCTACGGCAAGCAGATCGACGGCATGGGCGGCGCCACTTCCAGCACCAGCAAGACCGTCATCCTCGCGCGCAGCACTCGCCCTGAGCATGACGTCGACTACCTGTTCGGCCAGGTCTCCATCGACAAGGCGTTCGTCGACTGGAGCGGCAATTGCGGCAACCTGTCGGCCGCCGTCGGTTCCTTCGCCATCAGCGCAGGCCTGGTGGATACGGCGCGCATTCCGCGCAACGGCATCGCCACCGTGCGCATCTGGCAGGCCAACATCGGCAAGACCATCATCGCCCATGTGCCGATCACTGACGGCGAGGTGCAGGAGACTGGTGATTTCGAGCTCGACGGCGTGACCTTCCCGGCCGCCGAGGTGCAGCTGGAGTTCCTCGATCCGGCTGCCGACGAGGAGGGCGGCGGTGGTTCGATGTTCCCCACCGGCAATCTGGTCGATGATCTGGAGGTGCCGGGTGTCGGGACCTTAAAGGCGACCTTGATCAATGCCGGGATCCCGACCATCTTCGTCAATGCTGCCGATATCGGTTACACCGGCACCGAGCTGCAGGATGCCATCAACGGCGATTCTGCCGCGCTGACGCGCTTCGAGACCCTCCGCGCCTATGGCGCAGTGCGCATGGGGCTGATCGAGCATGTCGACCAGGCGGTGGGGCGCCAGCACACGCCGAAGGTCGCCTTCGTCGCGCCGCCGGTGTCGTACACCGCGTCCAGCGGCAAGCCTGTCGAGGCGGGCGATGTCGACCTGCTGGTGCGCGCGCTGTCGATGGGCAAGCTGCACCACGCCATGATGGGGACTGCAGCGGTGGCGATTGGCACTGCCGCGGCCATTCCGGGCACGCTGGTCAATCTCGCCGCTGGCGGCGGCGAGCGCAGCGCTGTGCGGTTCGGTCATCCCTCTGGCACCTTGCGGGTTGGGGCCGAGGCGCGCAAGGTGGACGGTGAATGGACCGTGACCAAAGCGATCATGAGCCGCAGTGCTCGCGTGTTGATGGAAGGCTGGGTGCGCGTGCCTGGCGATAGCTTCTAGCACGTCGTTGGCGCTCGGCTTGTGTTGAGAGGGGCTGCGCTGCGGCCCCCTATTCAAGGGAGCAGACAATGAGCGCCAACGTAGACCTCAACGACCGCCCGGACTACGACCGGGTCCTGCAGACCATCGCCGACTACGTACTCGACTACCAGGTCGAGTCGGTCGAAGCCCTGGATACCGCCCGTAACTGTCTGATGGACACCCTGGGCTGTGGCTTGCTGGCGCTGCGCTTTCCTGAATGCACCAAGCACCTCGGCCCGCTGGTGGAGGGCACAGTGGTCCCTTATGGCGCAAGGGTGCCCGGTACGGCCTACCGGCTGGACCCGGTCAAGGCTGCCTGGGACATCGGCTGTACCGTGCGCTGGCTGGATTACAACGACACCTGGCTGGCCGCCGAATGGGCCCATCCCTCCGATAACCTGGGCGGCATCCTTGCGGTTGCCGACCACCTTTCGCAAAAACGCGTGGCCAACGGTGAATCGCCGCTGACCATGCGCACCGTGCTCGAAGCCATGGTCATGGCACACGAGATCCAGGGGGTGCTGGCCTTGGAAAACGCCTTCAATCGCGTCGGCCTCGATCACGTGGTACTGGTCAAGGTTGCCTCCACGGCAGTGTGCGCCAAACTGATGGGCGCCAATCGGGCGCAATTGCTCTCGGCCTTGTCCCATGCCTTCGTCGATGGCCAGGCGCTGCGTACGTACCGTCATGCGCCCAATGCCGGCTCGCGCAAGTCGTGGGCGGCGGGCGACGCGTCCAGTCGGGGAGTGCGCCTGGCCGATATCGCCATGCGTGGCGAGATGGGCGTACCGGGTGTACTCACGGCGTCGCAGTGGGGCTTCTACGATGTCTCGTTCAGCCATACCAACAAGGACTTGGCGCTCAAGTCCGTCGACCAGCGCACGTTGCGCCTGCCTCAAGCGTTCGGCACTTATGTCATGGAGAACGTGCTGTTCAAGATCAGCTTCCCGGCCGAATTCCACGCGCAGACGGCCTGTGAGGCTGCCGTGACGCTGCACCCGCAGGTGCGCAATCGCCTGCACGAAGTCGATCGCATCGTCATCGCCACCAACGAGTCGGCGATCCGCATCATCTCCAAGGTCGGCCCCTTGGCCAATGCGGCCGATCGTGACCACTGCCTGCAGTACATGACTGCAGTGCCGCTGATCTTCGGCAACCTGGTAGCCGAGCACTACGAGGATGCGTTCCATGCGGCCCATCCCAGCATCGATCGCTTGCGCGAGAAGATGGAAGTGGTCGAGGAGCCGCGCTTCAGCCGGGAATACCTGGAGGCGGACAAGCGCTCCATTGCCAATGGGCTGCAGGTGTTTTTCAAGGACGGGACCCATACCGCCCAGGTGGTGGTGGAGTACCCGATCGGCCATCGGCGGCGACGCGGGGAGGGCATACCGCTGTTGGAGGCCAAGTTCAGGGAGAACCTGGCGACGCGGTTCGTGCGTCAGCGCTGTGATGAGATCTTTGCCTTGTGCAAGGATCAGGCGAGGCTGGAAGGCACAGCGGTGCAGCGGTTTGTCGATCTCTTTGTGATGTGAGTGCGCCTTGTCAGCCTCTCGCGGGTAAACCTGCACGTTGTTCCATCTGCTTGTGCCTGCCAGGCGTCCAGGGCAGTCAATGCAAGGCCCACAAAAAAGCCCCGGCATCTCTGCCGGGGCTTCTTATTACAGCTTGTAGCTTACAGCTTGCCGCTCATTACGCCTGGACCACTGGGATCTTGGCGTTGGCCGCCGCTTCGCGGAACTCGGCGATTTGGTCGAAGCTCAGGTAGCGGTAGACGTCGGCAGCCATGCTGTCGATGTCCTTGGCGTACTGCAGGTACTCTTCGACGGTCGGCAGCTTGCCGAGGATCGAGGCAACTGCGGCCAGCTCGGCCGAAGCCAGGTAGACGTTGGTGGCGTCGCCCAGACGGTTCGGGAAGTTACGGGTCGAGGTGGAGACCACGGTCGAACCGGTCTGTACACGTGCCTGGTTACCCATGCACAGCGAGCAGCCTGGCATTTCCATGCGCGCACCGGCTTTGCCGTAGATGCCGTAGTAGCCTTCCTCGGTCAGCTGGTGGGCGTCCATCTTGGTTGGCGGGGCCAGCCACAGACGGGTTGGAATGCCACCCTTGACCTTGTCCAGCAGCTTGCCTGCAGCGCGGAAGTGACCGATGTTGGTCATGCACGAACCGATGAACACTTCGTCGATCTTGTCGCCGGCGACGGTCGACAGCAGACGGGCGTCGTCCGGGTCGTTCGGCGCGCAGAGCACAGGCTCCTTGACGTCGGCCAGGTCGATCTCGATGACCGCAGCGTACTCGGCGTCGGCATCGGCGGACAGCAGCTGAGGCTTGGCCAGCCAGGCTTCCATCGCTTGGGCGCGGCGCTCCAGGGTACGGGCATCACCGTAGCCTTCGCTGATCATCCAGCGCAGCAGGGTGATGTTGGACTTCAGGTACTCGGCGATCGACTCTTCCGGCAGCTTGATGGTGCAACCGGCGGCGGAACGCTCGGCCGAGGCGTCGGACAGCTCGAAGGCTTGTTCGACGGTCAGCTCGTTGAGGCCTTCGATCTCCAGGATGCGACCGGAGAAGATGTTCTTCTTGCCCTTCTTCTCGACAGTCAGCAGGCCCTGCTGGATGGCGTAGTAAGGGATGGCGTGGACCAGGTCACGCAGGGTGATGCCAGGCTGCAGCTTGCCCTTGAAGCGAACCAGTACCGACTCCGGCATGTCCAGCGGCATGACGCCGGTGGCAGCGGCGAAGGCGACCAGGCCGGAACCGGCCGGGAAGGAAATGCCGATCGGGAAGCGGGTGTGCGAGTCGCCGCCGGTGCCGACGGTGTCAGGCAGCAGCATGCGGTTCAGCCAGCTGTGGATGATGCCGTCGCCTGGACGCAGGGACACGCCGCCACGGGTACGGATGAAATCCGGCAGGGTGTGGTGGGTGTTGACGTCGATCGGCTTCGGATAGGCCGCGGTGTGGCAGAACGACTGCATGACCAGATCGGCGGAGAAGCCCAGGCAGGCGAGGTCTTTGAGCTCGTCGCGGGTCATCGGGCCGGTGGTGTCCTGGGAGCCGACGGTGGTCATCTTCGGCTCGCAGTAGGCACCTGGGCGCACGCCCTGGCCTTCTGGCAGACCGCAAGCGCGGCCGACCATCTTCTGCGCCAGGGTGAAGCCCTTGCCGGTGTCGGCAGGCTGCTCTGGCTTCTTGAACAGATCCGAAGCACCCAGGCCCAGTTCGGCACGGGCTTTCTCGGTCAGGCCACGGCCGACGATCAGCGGGATACGGCCGCCAGCGCGGACTTCATCCAGCAGGACTTCGGTTTTCAGCTCGAAGGTGGTGACAAGCTCGTCGCTGCCATGGCGGCGTACTTCACCTTTGAACGGATAGACGTCGATGACGTCGCCCATGGCCAGGTTGGTGCAGTCGAATTCGATCGGCAGGGCGCCGGCGTCTTCCATGGTGTTGTAGAAGATCGGGGCGATCTTGGTGCCGAAGCAGAAGCCACCGGCGCGCTTGTTCGGCACGTACGGGATGTCGTCGCCGAAGAACCACAGCACCGAGTTGGTGGCCGATTTACGCGAGGAACCGGTACCGACCACGTCACCGACGTAGGCGACCGGGAAGCCCTTGGCCTTGACCGCTTCGATCTGGGCCAATGGGCCGACCGAGCCAGGCTGCTGCGGCTCGATGCCGTCACGGGCCATTTTCAGCATGGCCAAGGCGTGCAGAGGGATGTCAGGGCGCGACCAGGCGTCCGGGGCAGGGGACAGGTCGTCGGTGTTGGTTTCGCCAGGCACCTTGAACACGGTCAGGGTGTACTTGTCGGCGATGGCCGGGCGGGCGGTGAACCATTCGCCGGCAGCCCAGGATTCCAGGACGGCCTTGGCGTGAGCGTTGCCGGCCTTGGCTTTTTCAGCCACATCGTGGAAGGCATCGAACATCAGCAGGGTGTGCTTGAGCTGTTCGGCCGCGACGGCGCCCAGTTCGGCGTCATCCAGCAGCGCGACCAGCGTCTCGATGTTGTAGCCGCCCTGCATGGTGCCCAGCAGCTCGGTGGCGTGCTTGCGGTCGATCAGCGGGGATTTGGCTTCGCCCTTGGCGATGGCGGAGAGGAAAGCGGCCTTGACGTAGGCGGCTTCGTCGACTCCTGGGGGAACGCGGTGGGTGATCAGGTCTACGAGGAAGGCTTCTTCGCCGGCCGGCGGGTTTTTCAGCAGCTCGACCAGGCCTGCAGTTTGTTCGGCGTTAAGCGGCTGGGGCACGATGCCCAGGGCGGCACGCTCTTCGATGTGTTTGCGGTAGGCTTCAAGCACAGTTATTACCCTCATCAGTGGTCCCTAAAGGGGAGTCCGGGACGCTCATCCAGCATTCTTTGCACCCATGCGCAATGACGGCTTTTTGGGCCGCCCAGCCAGGGTCGCAGAGAATCCTTACAGAAGCTGCTTTCAAAGTTTTACGCCTGTAGAACGGTGAGCTGATGAGGGCTGGCGCGGGCCATGCACGGTGGCATGCCCCGGCCAACGCCGTTCTACCGGATGAACTGTGCTCGTGACGCTTTGAAAACAGCTTCCAACGGACATTGGTGCCTTGAAAAGGCGGTGTGATTCTACGGGAAAAAAAGGGCGAACGTAAGGCGGCGCACACGACTTTAACGAGTGACCCTGCTTAGACAAAGGGCTAACATTGCTGGGTGTTCCACCTCCAGGCTGTTGTCTGTACATGTCCAACCACTCCATCAAAACCCCTTGCGTAGGGCTCTGCTCCACGGTCTATGGCGACCTGGTATGCCGGGGTTGCAAGCGCTTTCATCATGAAGTGATCCACTGGAACAGCTACGACGAGGACGAAAAACGTGCCGTCTGGCAGCGCCTGGAGCAACTGCTGGTGCAGGTGATGATGGCCAAGCTGGAAGTGTTCGACAAACAGCGTCTGCGCCAGCAACTGGAGCAACGTTCGATTCGTTTTCTGGCGCACCAGTCCGAGTATTGCTGGGCCTACCAATTGATCGCCCGCGGCGCGCGCATGATCCGGGACCTGGAAGCCTACGGCATGGCCTTGCTGCCGGAGTTTCGCGATTGGGAGCTGCCGCAGTTGCGCGATGCCATCGACCGGGAGTTCTTCCTGCTTTCCGAAGCGCACTACCAACGCTACATCGCGCCGTCCTTTCTCAAGCAGGCGCTGGGTTAGCCCGCCGGCCGCGAGCAGGGGCGCCGCGCAGGCGCCCGTCCAGCGAACTCAGTCGCCGCTGTATTCGCAGCCGCTGGTGCAGGTTTCATGGATGCGGACCTTCGACAGCTCCGGCAGCAGGGGCTTGACTTGGTCCCAGATCCACTTGGCGATCACTTCGCTGGTGGGGTTCTCCAGGCCCGGAATGTCGTTCAGGTAGTTGTGATCCAACTGTTCGTAGATCGGCTTGAAGATCGCCTTGATCTCGGCGAAGTCGCGGATCCAGCCGGTGTGAGGGTCGAGCGGCCCGGTCAGGTGCAGACCGACCTTGAACGAATGGCCGTGCAGGCGACCGCACTTATGCCCGGCGGGAACGTTGGGCAGGCGGTGGGCCGATTCGAAAGTAAATTCCTTGAAGATTTCCACGCTTTAGAGACTCTTGAAAACAATGCTGGCGTGCAGTTTATCAGCATGCCCGTTACAAGGCTTGCAGCTGTTCGTGCAGCCGCCCGGTGGTGATCAGCTCCAGCAGTTCATCGCCCAGGCGCCGGCTCTCGGCAATGGCCTTGTACCAGTAACGCTTTCGCGCAGGCGCATCGTCCATGAAGCGTTTGAAGTCGTTGCGGTCTGGCAGCTTGCCGTAGGGCAGGGCGGCCAGGTACTGGGGGGATGGCGTCATCAGCAGCACGTTCTGCAAGCGTGTGGCATCGCCGCGGCGCCAAGGCAGGGCTTTGTCGAACCAGCCGGGCACCACTTTGTCGGTGAAGTGTGGGTAGAGCACCAAGTCGTCGCCTTGATACGGCAGGTCCAGGTGATAGTCGAGCAGGCCGCCGTCGCGGTAGGTGCCGGCACCTGCGCCGGGAATGTCACGTACGCCTTCCATCACCATGGGGATCGAGCCTGAGGCGAGCAGTGCTTGGCGCAGGTTGGCCAGGTCCAGTGGCAGGCAGCGCGACGGGAAGTCGGTCAGGGCGTCCAGCGGTGGCGCGGCACGCCCGTCGTGCAGGATGACCCGCTCGAAGTGCCGTCCCAGGCGCGAGCGTCCCAGCAGGTTGTTGGCGATCACCGAGGACAACCCCATGCCCAGGCGAGCGCGATGGTCGTCGGCGAGCAGGCCATGGCTTTTGACCACCATGATGTTCAGGCGGTAATGCGGGTTGGCGAGAATCTGCCCATCGCGGCCTTGCAGCAGTTCATCGAGCATGCGCGTGCAGCTCTGGCTGACTTCGGTCGGCGTCACGCCTTTGGCAAAACTCTGCTCGGTGTACAACTCACCCAGGCGGCGCAGGCCATCGACGGGGTCGCTCAGGCAAGCACTGGCGAAGCGCCAGGCACCGATCGAGGCACCGATCAGTGCGCGTTGGCGCGGGGCCGAGGGCAGCCACTCACCAAACAGCGCCAGGTCCAGCCCTTGGATGCCCAGTGGCTTGGGCCCACCAGCGGCGCCTGGCAATACGCCCACATCGGCTGCCCGCAGGCCGCGCTCGCGGATCTGGCGCAAGGCGCGTTGGCCTGCCTTGAAGGTCAGGGCGGGGTACTTGATGTGGATGGCGCTCATGACAGATCTCGCAGGCAACAAGCGGGTGATTATAAAGGGGATTGTCTGTATCGGCCTTTTCGCAGGCAAGCACGCGCCCATAGGTGTGTCTGCGGGAGCGGGTTTACCCGCGAAATGGGAGACAAAGCTGCGCTATCATGCGGCCAGCTGTTTTCAGGTTGGATTAAGGACCGCGGGGTAATCTTAACCCCGTAGACAACTTGCTGATCTCGATGGAGAGAGAACCCATGAAAACTTTGACTGCCCTGTTCACTGCCGCCGCCCTCGCTTTCGGTGCCAATGCTGCCTTCGCCAAGGACGTTCAGCCCGATGAAGTGGTGAAGCTGGTCAATGCCAAGACCATCAAGTCCCTGGAGGAGCTCAAGGCTGCCGCCATAGCCAAGCACCCGGGTGCCAGCGTGACCGACTCCGAGCTTGAGAACGAGTACGGCCGCTACATCTACAAAGTCGAGCTGCGCGACACCCAGAACGTCGAATGGGACGTGGACCTGGACGCCAAGACCGGTGAAGTCCTCAAGGACGAACGAGACAACTGATGAGTGATCTACCGCGAACGGCGCGCTACCTGGCCCTGGCCCTGATGGCCGCCTGTTCGCTGGCCGGTGCTAGAGATCTGGACCAGGATGAAGCCCTCGAACTACGTCAGAAGGGCGTCATCCTGCCATTGGAACACCTGCTCGAATCCGCCCTGGGACGTTATCCCGGGGCGCGTTTGCTGGAGGCGGAGCTCGAAGAGAAACATGACCGATACGCCTACGAGGTCGAGTTGCTGACTCCGGCCGGCGTGGTACGGGAGATCAAGCTCGATGCCCGCACCGGTGAGCTGCTCAAAGACGAGGAAGACGACTGAATGCGCCTGCTGCTTGTCGAGGACAATGTCCCCCTGGCCGACGAATTGATCGCCGGCTTGCAGCGCCAGGGGTATGCCGTGGACTGGCTGGCCGATGGCCGTGACGCGGTGTACCAAGGCCAGAGCGAACCTTACGATCTGATCATCCTTGACCTGGGGCTGCCCGGCCTGCCAGGGCTCGAGGTACTGAGCCAGTGGCGCACCGCCAACCTGGCCACGCCGGTGCTGATCCTCACCGCGCGCGGCTCCTGGGCCGAGCGCATCGAAGGGCTCAAGGCCGGCGCCGATGACTATCTGACCAAACCTTTCCACCCCGAGGAGCTGCAACTGCGTATCCAGTCGTTGTTGCGTCGTGCCCGGGGGCTGGCCAATCAGCCGACGCTGGAGGCCGCTGGCCTGCACTTGGATGAAGGCCGTCAATGCGTGATCCGCGAAGGTGTCGACATTCAACTGACCGCTGCGGAGTTTCGCTTGTTGCGCTACTTCATGCTGCACCCGCAACAGGTGTTGTCCAAGAGTCACTTGGCCGAGCACCTGTATGATGGCGAAACCGAGCGCGACTCCAACGTGCTGGAAGTGCATGTCAACCACCTGCGCCGCAAGCTCGGTCGCAGCGTGATCGAGACCCGCCGCGGCCAGGGTTACGTGTATGCCGGGAGCGCGGCGTGAGGTCGATCCAGGCACGCTTGAGCCTGGGTCTGGTGGCCGTGCTGGTGGTGGTCGGCCTGGTCCTGGCCCAGCTGAGTCTGTGGCTGTTCGAGGTCGGCTTGCAGCGTTACCTGGAGGCCGGCCTGCGCAAGGAGAGCGAAAACCTGCTGGTGGCCCTGGTGCGCGGGCCGTCAGGGCTGCAGCTGGACGAGCGACGCGTATCGGCGGCCTATCAGCGCCCTTTTTCGGGCTATTACTTTCGCATCGACTTCGACCAGGGCACGTGGCGCTCACGCTCGCTGTGGGACTTGGACATGCCCAAGCCTGCGGCTGCGGGGCTCGAGGATAGCCTTGAGCTAGGGCCGGAGGGTCAGCAATTGTTGACCCTGCGTGCGGACTACCGACGCCTGGGCCAGGACATCTCGATCAGCGTGGCCCAGGATTACTCCCCGGTGCGCGAGGGCTTCAGGCGCATGCAACAGATCGGTCTTGGCATGGGGCTGGTGGCGTTGGTGTTGGTGCTGGTGTTACAGCGCCTGACCGTGACCCGCTCGCTACGCCCGCTGGAGCGGGCACGCCAGCAGATCGCTCAGTTGCAGCAAGGCCAGCGCTCTCAGCTCGATGCCCAGGTGCCCAGTGAGCTGCAACCTTTGGTGGACCAGATCAACCATCTGCTGGCGCACACCGAGGACAGCCTGCGCCGCTCGCGTAACGCCTTGGGTAATCTCGGCCATGCCTTGAAGACGCCGCTGGCGGTACTGCTGAGCCTGGCGGCCAGTGAACGCCTGAAGGACTTGCCGGACGTACGTGAGCAACTGCGCGAGCAACTCGAGCAGATCCAGCAACGCCTGGCCCGTGAACTCAACCGTGCGCGTCTGGCCGGCGACGCGCTGCCCGGTGCACAGTTCGACTGCGACGCCGAACTGCCGGGCTTGCTCGGCACCCTGGGCATGATCCATGGCGAAGGGCTGCTGCTCGAGCGCGATGTGCCACCGGGACTGTTGTTGCCATGGGACCGCGAGGATCTACTGGAGCTGCTCGGCAACCTGCTGGACAACGCCTGCAAATGGGCCGACAGCGAGGTGCGCCTGGGTATCGCGCCGACGGTCGAGGGTTATCAGCTGTGGGTCGACGATGACGGCCCTGGCATTCCCGAAGCCGCGCGTCTGCAGGTTCTGGAGCGGGGCTCGCGCTTGGACGAGCAGGTCGATGGGCATGGCCTGGGCCTGGGTATCGTGCGCGATATCGTCGAGGCTTGGGGCGGGACGCTGGCGCTGCAGGAAAGCCCGTTGGGCGGTTTGCGGGTGAGTATCGCGCTGCCACGCAAGGGGCGTTGAAGGTGCCACGGACAGCACCTCGATTGGCGCACCGTGCGGTCTGTGATTCGGGGCCGCCTCACGGCCCATCGCAGGCTTCGCCAGCGCCCATGAGGACCACCGTCAGCCCTGTATTGGCCGGTAAATCCACTTCCACGAGGCCACCGCAGCGCCTGGCACTGCAAAAAAATTGCAGTACAGCGGCACTTTTTTGAATTGGCCCGCTTGCTATCACACCCGGCACAATCGCCGCCATGAAACTTCGTGTTTCCATCTCCAGGGACGGAGCCATTAAGCTATTGCATTGGCAATACAAGCCCAGGCCCGTTCGGCTGGGCTTTCTTTTCAAATCAAGAAGAACACGATCGACTGCCCTGATGTCTGCCTCGCGTCCCGAAAACCGTCTGCAGCGCTTATTGCCTGCGCCCCTGAACATCCCTCCCAAAGAATGGTTGCGTGCTGGCCTTGGCGCGCTGCTTGGCCTGCTGCTTGCCGGAACCCTCGTCAGCCTGGCTTATGGCCCCTCGGTCGCCCTGCACCTGCTCGGCCCCCTGGCCGCCTCGGCAGTGCTGGTGTTCGCGGTGCATTCCGGGCCGTTGGCCCAGCCGTGGCCGGTGTTGGGCAGCTATGCCGTGGCCTGTATCGTGGGTTTGGTGATGCGTCATTACCTGGGCACTGAATTGTGGGTCGCAGCCAGCGCTTTGGGCCTGTCGATCGTGATGATGTGCCTGTTACGCTGCCTGCACCCTCCAGGTGGCGGGGTGGCGGTAGGTGCCGTGCTGGCGGACCCGGGGCTGACGGCGCTGGGCAACCATCTGCTCGAGCCGATCGTGCTCGATGCTTTGATCCTGATTGTCGTGGCGGTGCTCTACAACCGTCTCACCGGCGTGCGCTACCCCAAGGGCCCGTTGCCGCGCAAAGACCTGCACCACACCCACGATCCGCTGCCCGGCGAGCGGGTCGGGGTGAGCAGCGAAGATTTGGATGTCGCCCTGGAAGAATTGGGCGAATTCGTCGACGTTACGCGCGATGAGCTCGAGCGCATCATCCTGGCCACCGAGCAGCACGCCCTGCAACGCAATCTGGGCGGTATCACCGCGGCCTCGGTGATGTCCCGTGACGTGCAGTTCGCGTCGCCGGCCACCACCTTGGAGCAGGCTTGGAAGATGCTTGCCAACCACCAGCTCAAGACCTTGCCTGTACTGGAAGGAGGGCGTTTGGTGGGCATTGTCAGCCTCAGCGACCTGGTCGGCCCGGCCATGGCCCGAACACGTTTCAGTTGGCGTGGGCTGTTCCGTCGCCCGGTGGTGCGCATGGAGCAGGTGATGAGCCGCCGGGTCATCAGTGTCAGCAGCCAGCATCCGCTCGATCGCCTGTTGCCGTTGCTCAGCGAGCAGGGCCTGCATTGCCTGCCGGTGCTCGAGGAAGACAAGTTGGTTGGAGTGATCACCCAGACCGATCTTATCGCCGGGCTCAAGCGGCACCTGCTCAACGCCGCCGCGCAACGTTCAGATCATCGGGTCCCAGCGCTGTGACCAATCGCTGTCGCCGGTGGCCACGAGCCGGCGCAGCACATTGAAGGCTTGCTGCAAGGCCTCGCTGTCGCGCTTGCGGGCGTAGACGAGAAAGGTCGGGTAGGTGAATTCCGGCGCCTGTGGTACCCGCTCGACCACGCCTTTTTCCAGGTAGGCCTGCACCACCCGCGTCCGGAAATAGCCGCTACCCCCTTGCTCGAGGATGAACTGTAAGGCCAAGGGGCCCAGGTTGAAGCTCAGCGCCGGGCGTGCGCAGTCGGGCAGGGCGGCATCATGCTGGCGACGGAAGGCCTCGCCCCAGTCGATGTAGATATAGGGCTCGGGTTGACCGACCCGGCGCACGCGGATCAGCTTTTCCTCCATCAATTGCTCAACCTGCAGCCCCGGGCCGTAGGTCGGCTGGTACACCAGCGCGGCATCGAGCAGGCCCATTTCCACCTTGCGCAGCAACGACTCGCCATCGCTCACCTCGCTGCGAATGGCGTGGCTGGGCAATTCCAGGTGCAGGGCGCTGACCCAGGCGAGCATCATCGGGTTGGCCAGGCTCACCTCGCCCCCCACGTGCAGCACTTGCTGGCACCCTTGGGGCAGCGGCAGGTCGCGGCGGGCGGCCTCCCAGGTCTGCACCATCTGGTTTGCGTAGACGATGAACGCTTCGCCGTCGCTGGTGAGGGTTGCGCCGTTGCGGCTGCGGATGAACAACTGGCAGCCCAGTTGCTGCTCGAGGCGTTGTACCCGCGCGGTGATGGCCGTCTGCGATACGAACAGGCGTTCGGCGGCGGCGACGAGGCTGCCGCAGCGCACGATTTCCAGGAAGGTACGGGCCTGGTCGATATCCATTGAAACGGCTCTTTGGCTCACGAGAAGCCCTATTCTAGGCCTCGTGCTGTAGCGGGGCGACAACCCCGTGCAATCTTGCATATCGGTTGCGACTTAAGTCCGATGGCGGGCGCGGGGTACCGGTCCATACTCGGGGTTCGCCCTTCAATAACAACAAGTACCGGGTTGCAAATCGCCATGACCTACCAGCACAGCTACGCCCACTCCATCGCCGATCCCGCCGCCTTCTGGGCCGAACAGGCCGAACACCTGGCCTGGCATCGCAAGCCTTCCCTGACCCTGCAGAACAACCCTGACGGCACCCACCGCTGGTTCGCCGATGGCCGCCTGAACAGCTGCCACCTGGCCCTGGACCATCAGATCGAGCAGGGGCGCGGCGACCAGCTGGCGTTGATCTACGACTCGCCGGTGACCGGCGTGCAACAGACCTTCACCTACCACCAGTTGCGAGATGAAGTGGCCCGCCTGGCCGGCCTCCTGCGGCAGTTGGGCGTGGGCAAGGGCGATGGGGTGATCATCTACATGCCCATGGTGCCCCAGGCCGCCATGGCCATGCTGGCCTGCGCGCGAATCGGTGCCGTGCACTCGGTGGTGTTCGGCGGCTTTGCCGCCAACGAACTGGCCCTGCGCATCGATGACGCCCGACCCACGCTGCTGCTCACCGCCTCCTGTGGCCTGGAGTTCGACCGGGTGATCGAATACAAGCCGCTGGTCGATCGCGCCTTGCAACTGGCCAGGCACCAGCCGCGTCATATCTTGGTGCTGCAACGCCCGCAGGCCCACGCCACCCTGCAGCCGGGGCGCGACCTGGACTGGCAGCAGGCGCTGGCCGGTGTCGACCCGGTGCCCCCGGTGGAGCTGGAGGCGGGTGATCCGCTCTACATCATGTACACCTCCGGCACCACCGGAAAACCCAAGGGCATCGTGCGCGAGAACGGCGGTAACGCAGTCGCCCTGTGCTATGCCATGCGGCATATCTACGGCATGCAGGCCGGCGATGTGTGGTGGGGCATCTCCGATGTGGGTTGGGTAGTCGGGCACTCGCTGATCGTCTACGGGCCGTTGATGAACGGCTGCACCACGGTCTTCTACGAGGGCAAGCCCATTCGCACCCCGGACGCCTCGGCCTATTGGCGCGTGGTTGAGCAGTACCGGGTCAATGGCCTGTTCTGCGCCCCCACCGCCATGCGGGCGATCCGCAAGGAAGACCCGGACGGAGCGCTGATCCGTCGTCATGATTTGAGCTCGCTGCGCCAGTTGTTCCTGGCCGGGGAGAAACTGGATTCGAGCACCCACCAATGGCTGGAGCGTGTCAGCGGAAAACCCGTGCACGACCACTGGTGGCAGACCGAGACGGGCTGGCCGGTCACCGCGCCCTGCGTGGGCCTGGAGGGCAGCGCGGCGCGGCCAGGCTCGAGCAACCGCGCAGTGCCGGGGTACAACGTGCAGGTGCTCGATGACGAAGGCCGGCTCTTGGGGCCGCACGAGCAGGGCGCGATCGTCATTGCCTTGCCCTTGCCGCCCGGTTGCAGCCAGACCCTTTGGGGGGATCACGAGCGTTACCTGCAGGCCTACCTGCAGCCCCACCCGGGCTATTACCACACCGGTGACGGCGGCTACCTGGACGATGAGGGCTTCGTCTACATCATGGGGCGCACTGACGATGTCATAAACGTCTCGGGCCATCGCCTGTCCACGGGTGAAATGGAAGACCTGGTCGCCCGCCATCCGGCGGTGGCCGAATGCGCAGTGATCGGCGTTCATGACGAGATCAAGGGCCAGGTACCGCTGGCGCTGGTAGTGCTCAAGGACGGCGATGGGATCGGCGAGCAGCAGTTGCAGGCAGAGCTGGTGGCCAGCGTGCGCGAGCAGATTGGCGCCTTGGCGTGTTTCAATCGCGTGCGTCTGGTCAAGCGCCTGCCCAAGACCCGTTCGGGCAAGATCCTGCGCGCGGTGCTGCGCAAGATCGCCGATGGCCAGGACTACGTGCCGCCTTCGACGCTGGACGATCCGGCGGTGCTCATTGAAATCGAAGGGGTGTTGGCGGATCTGCCCAGGGCGAGTTGACTGGGCAGTGCGAAGCGTGCGCTCAGTCAGGCCCGACCTGATGCAGTTGCCCCAGGCGGCTGCGGGTACGCATCAGGTCGGCGAGTGAGCCGCCCAGGCTCTCTGCCAGCGGCCGCTGGCCGATCACTGTCAGGGTCTTGTCCTGGTCGTACAGCACATCCACCAGATTGACGAAGCGTTGCTGCGCGGCCAGCGAGCATTCGGACAGGTCGTCCAGCCCGTCGATGATCCACGCGTCGAATCGCTCGGCCAACGCCAGATAGTCGATTACCGCTGTGGCCTGTTCGCACAGGTCGGCAAAGGCGAACATCACCGTTCGACCCTGGCTGGCCAGGGCGCGCAGGTTGCGTTTGTTCACCTCCAGCAGGACTGGCTGCGCGACCGGTAGCGCCAAGCCCTGGCGCTGGTCGGCATCCCCTGGCCACAGGTAATGCCCTTGGGTGAAGCGCTGATGTGCGCGGTTCGCCGGCAGGCTGCGAAAGTCTGTGTCGCCGTCGACTTCCAGTACCTGCATGCGGCTGTGGATCAGGCGGATCACCGGCAGGAAGCGCTCGTGATACAGCGGGTTGGGCAGCAGCCCCTCGGGGGCATAGTTGGAGGTCACCAGCAGGCACACGCCCCGGTCGAACAGCGCGTTGAACAGGCGGGTGAGGAGCATGGCATCGCCGATGTCATGGACATGGAATTCATCGAAGCACAGCACTTGGCAGTGATCGAGCAGTTCGTCCAACGTTGCGCCCAAGGCATCATTCAGCGCCCGGTTGCGGTGCATGCCCTGGTGCAGGCGGGCGAAGAAATCATGAAAGTGCAGGCGGCGCTTTGCCTCGACCGGCACGGCCTGGAAGAACCCGTCGAGCAGCCAACTCTTGCCACGCCCCACCGAACCATGCAGGTAGAGGCTGCGCGCCTGGCCCTGTTCCAGCAGGGCCAGTTGTTCGGCCATGGCCTGGATGACGCGACGTTGCCCGTCGCTCAGCTGGTAGCCGCGGCTGTCGGCCTTGTCCTGAAAGAACGCCAGGAGCCTGTTGTCAGCGGGTGACTCGTTGCGCAAGCGCTGCTTGAAATGACGTAGCGGCATCGGAAGCCAGGCGGACACGTTCGGGTTCCTCGTTGCGAAGGCGGGCAGGGCAGCTTGCAGGAGGCTGGCGCTGCGAGCAATCGAGAATGTGCCTGGCGATGATCGTGAAATGCGATGGGTCTAGGCGGTGAAGGCATTGGAAACTGCGATGAATAAATAAAGCTTATTTGTGAAATACGATAAATCGATTTTTCTTATCCAGTGCAAATTGTTTCCATGCGCTCATGCATCACTCCTTCACAAAAACAAAACCGCCGGAGAAGATCATGACCAAAGCCGAAGCCCTCCCTCTCGCCCCACCTGCCCAGGGTGAGCCCTACCTGCTGACGCCGGGCCCGCTTACCACCTCCAAGGCCACCAAGGAGGCCATGCTGCGCGACTGGGGTTCATGGGACGGTGATTTCAACCGGGTCACGGCCGAGGTTCGCCAGCAACTGCTGAGCATGGCCGGCGTGACGGATGACAGCTTCGCCTGCGTCCCGCTGCAAGGCAGCGGCAGTTATTCGGTCGAGGCGGCCCTGGCCACGGCCATCCCCAAGGACGGCAAGGCCCTGGTACTGATGAATGGCGCCTACGGCCAGCGCGCCAGCAAGACCCTCGAATACCTCCATCGCGCCTACATCACCCTGGACAAGGGCGACTACCTGCCGCCCCAGCCGGATGAAGTCGATGCGCTGCTCAAGGCCAACCCGGACGTCACCAACGTCTTCATCGTCCACTGCGAAACCAGCTCCGGCATCCTCAACCCGCTGCGTGCCATTGCCGACGTGGTCAAGGCCCACGGCAAGAGCCTGATCGTCGATGCCATGAGCTCCTTCGGCGCCGTGCCCCTGACCGTTCAGGACATCGCCTTCGATGTGCTGGTCTCGTCTGCCAACAAATGCATCGAAGGCATCCCGGGGTTCGGTTTCGTGATTATCCGTCGCAGTGTGCTGGAGGCCGCCAAGGGCCGCGCCAACTCCCTGAGTCTGGACTTGTTCGAGCAGTGGGCCTACATGGAGCGCACCGGACAATGGCGCTTCACTCCGCCGACCCACAGCGTGGTGGCCTTCCACAAGGCCTTGGAGCAGCACCGTGCCGAAGGTGGCGTAGCGGGCCGGCAGGCGCGCTACACGCGCAATCGCGATGTGCTGGTGGCCGGCATGCGCGAGCTGGGCTTCAAGACCTTGCTTGAAGACTGCTGGCTGTCGCCGATCATCACCACGTTCTTCAGCCCTGAACATCCGAACTTCGACTTCAAGCGCTTCTACGACGAGCTCAAGGCCCGCCAGTTCATCATCTACCCCGGCAAGCTGACCGTGGCCGAAAGCTTCCGCATCGGCTGCATCGGCCAGATCGACGAACACATCGTTCACCAACTGCTGCGTGCCATCGCCGACGCTCTTCTGGCGATGGGCGTGGACATGCAACGTCCAGCTGCCTGAGTCGGCCCTGTCGAGGCGGCACGCTTAGCTGCCTCGACGCTTTCCCATACCGTTGACCTGGATTCCGTGCGCGGATCTTGGGTGCCTGTTAGCGATTTCCGGAGCCACCACGATGCACTACGAACAGCCTTCCTCGTTGCAAGCCGCGATTCTCGACTGGGCCGGTACCGTCGTCGATTTCGGCTCGTTCGCGCCCACCCAGATCTTCGTCGAAGCCTTCGCCGAATTCGGTGTGAGCGTTTCCCTGGACGAAGCCCGCGGCCCGATGGGCATGGGCAAGTGGGATCACATCCGTACCCTGTGCGATGTGCCCGAGATTGCCGAGCGCTACCGCAAGGTGTTCGGTCGTACACCGACCGACGACGACGTCACAGCCATCTACGAGCGCTTCATGCCCCTGCAGATCGAGAAGATCGCCGTGCATTCGGCGCTGATCCCAGGTGCCCTTGAGGCCATCGCAGCGGTGCGTGACAAGGGGCTCAAGATCGGCTCCTGTTCCGGCTACCCGAAAGTGGTGATGGACAAGGT
>NZ_KV793310.1:71859-72371 GCF_001808425.1 Pseudomonas sp. HMSC08G10
TACCCGAAAGTGGTGATGGACAAGGTAGTGGAACTGGCCAAGCACAACGGTTATGTCGCCGATCATGTGGTGGCCACTGACGAAACACCCAATGGCCGACCATGGCCCGCCCAGGCTCTGGCCAACGTGATTGCCTTGGGCATCGATGACGTCGCCGCCTGCGTCAAGGTCGACGACACCTGGCCGGGCATCCTCGAAGGCCGTCGCGCCGGCATGTGGACCGTAGCCCTTACCTGCTCGGGCAATGCCCTGGGCCTGTCTTACCAGGCCTACAAGTCGTTGCCGGCGGCCAAACTGGCCGAGGAGCGCGCGCGCATCGTCAAGATGTTCGAGCCGTCCCGTCCACACTACCTGATCGACACCATCGCCGATTTGCCAGGGGTGATCGACGACATCAACCAGCGTCTGGCCCGGGGTGAAACACCGCAAGCCTGTTGAGCGGCGCACAACGACACCACACTCACAACCCCTACGAGCTAGAGCCAGGAGACACACCATGCGTTACGCACATC
>NZ_KV793311.1:0-36528 GCF_001808425.1 Pseudomonas sp. HMSC08G10
CATTATAAGGGGATTCGAAACCCCGTCAACAGGTTTTTAAAAAAAACATCACCTTTATACTCTTGCGACCCACCTGCCCCATTGCGCACTATAGTGCGCACACCGCGTTACCCTCTCAAAAGGATTGCCTGCCCTAAATGAACATCCAGCCCCGCAGCCTGGCCGCCACACTCTTTCCTATCGGCTTGCTGATCATTGCCATGACGTCGATTCAATCTGGCGCTTCTCTGGCCAAGACCATGTTCCCTGTCGTCGGGGCCCAAGGCACCACCGCGCTGCGCTTGGTGTTCGCCAGTATCATCATGTTACTGCTGCTTCGACCATGGCGAGTGCGCATGAGCGCCGCAGCCCTGCGCAGCGTGGTTATCTACGGCTTGGCACTGGGCGGGATGAACCTTCTCTTTTATATGGCTGTGCGCACCGTCCCGCTGGGAATCGCTGTCGCACTGGAATTCACCGGCCCCTTGGCCGTGGCACTCTTGGCCTCGCGTCGGGTAATGGACTTTCTCTGGATCGGACTGGCAGTCATCGGCTTGCTGCTATTGATCCCGATCGGCCAATCCGATCACGCCATCGACCCAACAGGCGCTGCGTATGCCTTGGGCGCCGGGGTCTGCTGGGCGCTCTACATTCTTTATGGGCAACGCGCAGGGTCCGAACATGGCATCCAGACCGCCGCCCTTGGCGTGTTGGTCGCCGCACTATTCGTCGCCCCCATTGGCATCGCCCATGCCGGCAGCGCACTGCTGACCCCTGCCCTGCTTCCGGTGGCCCTCGGTGTCGCGATTCTCTCGACAGCACTTCCCTACAGCCTGGAAATGATTGCCTTGACCAAGATGCCCGCACGGACCTTCGGCACCTTGATGAGCATTGAGCCTGTCATTGCGGCGCTTTCTGGCCTGCTGTTTTTGGGTGAAGTGCTGACAATCGCCCAGTGGCTGGCGATTCTGGCCATCATCACTGCATCGGTAGGCGCAACGTTGTCCATGCGCCGGGAAGCACCGGCCGCCGTAGCGGCAGACTGACATGAGAAATCTTTTCATTTGACAGGGAATTTCCGATTGTCTCACCCTGCCTGCCTGACTAAGCTGTCATAAAAATTTGATCTTTACGCTATCTACTGTAAAAACAGGGATGTTGGAGAACCTTCAGGAAGAAAAGAGCGAAAACGACAGAGCCAGACGTGCTGGTCGGCTCTGCTTTTAAGGACAGGAATGAAACGTATTTTTCTCATCCTGGTCATCTTGGCCATTGCTGGATGCGCCGCCACCTCCAAGACGGAGGTGAAACGGGGAAAGAAGGGCTTGCACATCAACTGCTCAGGCTTGTCCTCCTCTTGGGACAAGTGCTACAGCAAAGCGGCCACCTCCTGTGGCAAACGTGGCTACAAAGTCATCGCCCGCTCCGGCGAAACCGATGAGGAGCCGGGCGACTACCTATTCGGCATCAACCCTGCCGGCTACACCAGCCGCAGCATGATCGTCCTGTGCAAATGACATGAAAAAAGGGCAGCCCATCGGCTGCCCTTTCTCGTTACTGCCCTTCCCCATCAAAGGGGCGCAGTGCGCGCCTCGAGCCAGGCTAGGGCTTCGTCCTTGAGCAACGGCGCCAGTCGTTCTCGCACCGTCGCATGGTAGCTGTTGAGCCACTGAATATCGTCCCGCCCAAGCATCTCGGGGATCAGGCAACGGGTATCGATCGGGCACAAGGTCAAGGTTTCGAAACTCAGGAAGTCGCCAAACTCACTCTTGCCAGCTTCGCGGTTCACAACGAGGTTCTCGATCCGCACCCCCCAGGCTCCTGGCCGGTAGGTACCTGGCTCGATGGAGCTGATCATGCCCACCTGCATGGCCGTCTGCGGCAGGGTCGCCGCCTGGTAGGCAATGACCTGTGGCCCCTCATGGACATTCATGAAATAGCCCACACCATGGCCAGTGCCATGCCCATAGTCGACCTGGTCGGCCCATATCGGCGCACGGGCGATGGCATCGAGCAACGGCGACAGGATCCCTCGGGGGAAGCGTGCCCGTGACAATGCAATCATGCCCTTGAGCACACGGGTACAATCCTGCTTCTGCTCGAAGCTGGGACTGCCGATCGGCACCATCCGGGTGATGTCGGTGGTACCCCCCACGTATTGGCCACCAGAATCGATCAGCAGCAGACCATCGCCTTCGATCACCGCATGGGACTGCTCGGTCGCCCGGTAATGCGGCATGGCACCATTGGCGTTGAATGCTGCGATGGTGGAAAAACTCAACGACACGAACCCCGGCCGACGCCCACGCGCCGCGCTCAACCGTTCGTCGATGGTCAGCTCGGTAATGGTTTGCTTGCCCAGGTTGGCCTCAAACCAGGCGAAGAACTCGCACAACGCCGCGCCATCCTGCTCCATCACCTGACGGATATGCACCAAATCCTCTTCACCCTTGCGTGACTTGCTCAAGGTGGTCGGATTGATGCCCTCGAGCAATTGCACATCGGCGCTCAGATGATCCAGCAAGCCACAGGTGACACGGGCCGGATCCACCAGCAAGCGGGCATTTGGGGGGATCGCGGCCAAGGCCCGGCCGATTTCTGCATAGTCGCGCACCGAGATCCCATCGACCGCGAGCACATGGCGCAGGTGATCATCGATCTTGTCCAGGCCGACGAACAGCGTCGCCTGTTCCTGCCCGATCAACGCGAAGGAGACAAACACGGGGTTGTAGGACACATCGCTGCCGCGCAGGTTGAACAACCAGGCAATGTCGTCGAGAGTGGCGATGAAGTGCCAATCGGCGCCGCGCTCAGTCAGGGTCTGCCGCAGTTCGGCGAGTTTTGCCGCACGACTGACGGTCGCATGAGGCGGTAGATGCTGGTAGACCGGATTGCCTGGCAGAGCCGGCCGCCCGTCCCAGACCCGCTCCAGCAAATCCAGATGGGTCAGCAAGCGTACCTCCCGGGCCTTCAGTCGCTCCTGCAACTGCCGGGCGGAGGCCAACGCCATCACTGCGCCATCGACGGCCACCGTTCCCTGGTACCGAACATGCTCGCCAAGCCACTCCAGCGCCCCCGGTTGGCCAGGCAGCAACTTCATCAGCTCGATGCCACTGCCCGCCAGTTCATGCTGCGCCTGCTCCCAGTAGCGGCTATCGGCCCAGAGCCCGGCGAAATCTGCGGTGACGACCAACGTCCCTACTGAGCCATGAAAGCCAGACAACCACTGGCGGCCTTGCCAGTGGCCTGGCAGATACTCGGATAGATGGGGGTCAGCCGAGGGGACCAGCAAGGCATCCACGCCTTCGCCGGCCATTATCTCGCGCACACGCGCCAGGCGGGCCGGAACGCTTTGCTGAATCGGGGACTGAATGTTCATGCGCACTCCTGCGGATACACCATCGGCTATTCCAAGCCGTTGATAATGGAGCAGCCAGCCATGCCCTGCAATCGCCGCGCTGCATCGGCGGGCCACGGCCATTGATCATGTCGGCTGAACTTTGCCCGCCCAAGTGCCTTCAGACTCCATACATCCCAGCGGACAGACTTCGCCTATGCCCCAGTCCAGCGACCCGAAAACCGCCGTTGTCCTGCTCGACACACGTGAACACACCCCCGAGCACGAGCACGCGGTCCATCTCAAAATCGCCAATTACCTGGCTCGACTGCTGGGTATCGATCGTGTGGAAACCCGACTACCCTCGACCAGCACCGGTGCCTTCTATTATCTGCCCACCGAAACCCTGGTTGATTCACAACGCTACCGCGCCATGGGCATCCTCGACGAAGACGACCTGTTTGGTGGTGTGGTGCCTTTCCCATTCGTGGCGACCAAGGCGATTTCCCACCCTTTGCCGGCCAATGCCAGCTTCCCGCCCGGCTGGAGCGACGCCTTCGCCCAGGACGCGTGCGATGCCCTCTTGCGTGGCTATACCGTTTTCAGCAAAGCCGACGCTCGGCAAGCTGCGCGTTTGCTGCTAAGCGAGGGGCCGCTGCGGGTCAAGCCGGTACTGGCCTGCGCCGGACGAGGACAGGCAGTAATCGAAAATGCACAGGACCTTGAACCGATGCTTGCGCAAATGGACGACAAGGCGTTGGCGCTCGTTGGCCTCGTGCTCGAAGAGCATCTGGAACAAGTACAGACCTTCAGTGTCGGCCAGGTGCGTGTGGGACAATTGAGCTGCAGCTACTACGGCACCCAACGCCTGACTCACGATCACTCGGGCACCGAAATCTACGGTGGCTCGGACCTGATCGTGGTTCGAGGGGGCTATGAGGCCTTGCTGCAACTGCCACTGGAAGATCATCTGCGTCTGGCGATCACCCAGGCCATGACCTACGAACGCGCCGCCCAGCAGCACTTTCCAGGCTTCATCGCTTCGCGCCGCAACTACGATATCGCCCGCGGTCTGGACGCGCGCCAGCACCTGCGCAGCGGGGTGTTGGAGCAATCCTGGCGCCTGGGCGGTGCCAGCAGCGCCGAGGTCCTGGCCCTGCAGGCCTTCGCCGAAGACCCAGCCCTGTTGCAGGTACGCGCTTCGAGCCATGAAGTCTTCGGTACCGCCAAATTGCCGGCCGACGCCACACTTTTCTACCAAGGAAACGACAGTGAACTTGGACAACTCAGCAAATATGCACGGATACGCCACCATGACCATTCAGAGTGAAACCGTAGAGTTGCAGGTCGAGGACGGCCGCATCGCCGGCACCGTGGTCAGCCCCGGCAGCAAGATGCCGGCCATTCTCTTCGTCCATGGCTGGGGCGGCAGCCAGCAACGCGACTTGGCACGGGCACGACAGATCACCGGCCTAGGCTGCGTGTGCATGACCTTCGACCTGCGCGGCCACGAGAAGACCGAAAGTCAGCGATTGACCGTCACCCGCCAACAGAACCTCGAAGACCTCCTGGCCGCCTATGACCGCCTGGCCAGCCACCCAGCAGTGGACCCGAGCGCCATCGCGCTGATTGGCAGCAGCTATGGCGGCTACCTGGCGACATTGCTCACCACCCAGCGGCCAGTCAGATGGCTGGCCTTGCGGGTCCCGGCATTGTATTGGGACGAAGACTGGGGCACCCCCAAGCAAGCCTTGGACCGCCAGCGCCTGAACAACTATCGCCAGCGGATTCTGGGCCCAGCCGACAATCGCGCCCTGGCAGCTTGCGCCGAATTCACAGGCGATGTGCTGCTGGTGGAGTCCGAGCATGATGATTATGTGCCGCACAATACGTTGATGAGCTATCGCTCGGCGTTCGTTGCTGCCCATTCCCTGACCCATCGCATCGTCGATGGGGCGGATCATGCGCTGTCCAGCGAAGAGAGCCAGAAAGGCTACAGTTCGATCCTCGCGTCCTGGATCGCAGAAATGGTCATCGGCGCCCGTCTGGACCGTTACCCGCATTACGCCCCGTGGTATGCCTGAGGCTCACCGACCTGGCAATGCAGACCGCCATCCTCGCCTCGTACGAGGCTGCGCAACGTCTGGAAGGCGGCGAAGTTCACGCCCCGTGCTTGGTGCTGGCACAAAAGGTCGAGAAACGGCTCCTCGACGAAGAAGCTGGCAGCCGCTGCCCATTCATGGCGTGATTGCCATTGCAGGTATTGGAGCACCCGACTGCCGTCATCGCTGGCTTGAATACTGACGCCAAGCAAACCGTCACAACGCACTGCCAGCTCTTCACTGCGCACTACCAAGGCATCAGCCAAGGCATGCTGGCAAGCTGCCGGCACTTCGTATTCAATCATCTGGGTAAACCATAAAGAATGGGGCTGAGCCGCCATGGACAGTCTCCTTGTTCCGGATGCTTGCTGCACGATGGCTAACAAGGCTAAAACCTCCAGTTAACTCAAGGTCAAGGGATTTTTTTCCATGTCTGGCACCCATCAGATGATGCTGAGCGTCGGCCAGTTGGCGGCCCGAAGCGGCGTGGCGGTCACCGCATTGCACTTCTACGAAACCAAGGGGCTGATCCACAGCACGCGCAACGCCGGCAACCAGCGCCGCTATCCGCGCTCGATGCTGCGCAGAGTCGCCGTGATCAAGATGGCCCAGCGATTGGGTATCGCCCTTGCCGACATCGCCAAAGCCCTCGACAGCCTACCCAACGATCACGTACCGACCGCCGAGGACTGGCGCCGGCTGTCGGCGCGATGGCGTGAGGACCTCAATCGCCGTATCGACGAACTGACCCTGTTGCGCGATCAACTGGACGGCTGTATCGGTTGCGGCTGCCTGTCACTCAAAGAGTGCCCGCTGCGCAATCATCAGGACCGCCTGGCCGAGGAAGGGCCAGGGCCGCATCCGCAATGACAACCGCAGTCTGTCATGCCTGGACGAAGCGCCGGCGGTAATCGCTGGGTGTCGATCCGGTGATGCGCTGGAAGACCTTGCGAAACGCTCCTGGATCCTGATAGCCCACGCCCCAGGCGATCTGATCCACGCTGCGCCGCGTGAACTCCAGTAGCCGGCACGCCCTCACCACCCGTACCTGTTGGCAGTATTCGGTTGGCCGCATGCCGGTCGCCGCTCGAAAGCGACGCAAGAAAGTGCGCGGCTCAAGACCTGCGCACAACGCCATGGTCGTAAGGTCCACCTCCTGCGCGCCACTGCCCTGCAACCAGTGCTGGACTTTGAGCACTGCTTCGTCGCCATGGTCCAGCCGCGGGTTGAAGCGTGCGCCGGGTGAGGTCGTGGCAAGAGGCTCGACCGCCAAATAGCGTGCGGTCTCACGGGCCAAGGTCGCGCCGAGAAAGCGCTCCAGCAGGCGCAGTCCCAGGTCGGTCCAGGCCATAAGACCTGCCGAGGTCATGATATCGCCATCATCGAGCAACGGCTGATTGGCCACCACCTCGATATTGGGAAAGCGCTCGGCCAGTGCCTGCGCATAGTTCCAGTGAGTGCTGGCCTGACGGCCATCGAGCAAACCACTGGCGGCAATGAAGAACACTCCGATGCACACCGAGGCAAGCACCGCGCCCTGCCCATGCCATTGGCCGAGCGCGGCGCGATGATGTTCGAGCACCGCAGGCCCGGGGGCCGACGCCAGGCTTGGCGGAATCACCAACGCACGTACCTCATGCGAAGGTTGCGGCAAGCTGTCATGGATAGCCCGAACCTGCCCGTCGCCCTCGACCTGCCAATGGCTGACGCGCAACCTCGGCAGATCGCCCGCTCCAAGTTCCGCGGCCACCCGGTTGGCTACCGCGAACAGATCCGTCAGGCCCATCACCGCCGCACCCTGGGCGCCGGGATAGATCAACACGCCGATTTCCAGGATGTTGGGGCTGTCAGTTTTTGCCGTCATTGTGTCGATCGCGCCAATCCCAGAGGTGGTCGTCCAAGCCTATAACTATCCACATCCAACCACTACTGCCATAGGAGGCAGCATGAGCAAGCAGGCCCTGATCATCATCGACATCCAGAACGACTACTTCCCCGGCGGCAAGTGGACCCTCGACGGCGCCGATGCAGCCGCCGACAACGCCGCCCACCTGCTCGATGCCGCTCGCGAGCGGGGCGACTTGGTGGTGCATGTACGCCATGAGTTCGACAGCGCCGACGCGCCGTTCTTCGCTCCGGCCTCAAAGGGCGCGCAGATCCATCCCAAGGTCGCACCAGCGCCGGGAGAACCGGTGGTGCTCAAACATCAGGTCAACGCCTTCCGCGATACCGATCTCAAGTCCCTGCTGGACGAGCATCAGGTCAAGGCCGTGACCATCGTCGGCAGCATGAGCCATATGTGCATCGATGCCGCGACGCGCGCCGCCGCCGATCATGGCTACCAAGTCACAGTGGCCCATGATGCCTGCGCCACGCTACCTCTGGAGTTTGCCGGCGAGCTAGTTCCTGCCGCCCAGGTCCACGCCGCTTCCATGGCTGCCTTGGCGTTCGCCTATGCCCGCGTCGCGAGCACCGAGCAACTGCTCGGCGAATACGGTGCCTGAAAGGTCATATCACCACATTGCGCACGAACCGCGTGGGCTCGCTGCCGTCGTTGCGATAGGCGTATCGGCAATTGCTGGGAAACACGTGGAACTCGCCGACCTGCAAGCGAAGCTCGCGCGATTCGATCAGTAGTGTCAAGCAACCTGCGACCACGTAGATCTGCTCGCTCCACCCCTCGGCGTCAGCGTCGCTGACATAGCACTCCCCTGGCGCCAGGGTCCACTCCCACAATTCGACTTCGCGCATGGCGGGGCTGCTGCCCAACAGCACGGCCTTGCTCAGTGGATGCTCGCCTGCCCAGGCCAGCTCGTTGATTCGGCTCGGATCGCGTTGTCCAGGCGCCTGGATAAGCGTGCTGAAGACCACTCCGAGCGCTTCGGCGATCAGGTCGAGCGTCGTCAGGCTGACGTTCTTTTCACCCGCCTCGATGGCGACCAGCATGCGCCGGCTGACCCCGGATCGTTCAGCCAGGGCCGTCTGGCTCAACCCCGCGGCATGGCGCAGTTGGCGGATGTTCTGACTGACATGTTGCAGCACCGAAGCACGGTGCGAGGCATCTTTGTGCACTATATTGCTCACAGATTAGGATTGCGCAGTATACTGCCCACTTTGCGGCGGATTGTGCGCCGCCCTCTTTGAGCGCGCAAGACCATGACTCCATCCTCCAGCCCGTCGAAAACCACCGTATCCCTGCGTTTGAGCAAGGCAGAACTGGTGCTGGTATTCATCACCATGCTCTGGGGTGGCACTTTCCTATTGGTGCATAACGTCATGACTGTCAGCGGCCCGATGTTTTTCGTCGGCCTGCGTTTTGCCGCCGCAGCGCTGTTCGTGGGCCTGGTGTCGGCGCGCTCACTACCGGGGCTGACCCTGACCGAGCTCAAGGCCGGCATGCTCATCGGCGTATCGATCATGCTGGGGTATGGCTTGCAGACAATGGGGCTGCAGACCATCAGCAGCAGCCAGTCGGCGTTCATCACCGCCCTTTATGTCCCCTTCGTGCCGCTGTTGCAGTGGCTGGTGCTCGGGCGTCGCCCAGGGCTGATGCCAAGCCTCGGGATTTGCCTGGCCTTCATCGGCTTGGTGCTGGTGGCAGGCCCTGATAGCGGAACCTTGAACCTCAGCGAAGGTGAGCTGCTGACCTTGGTCAGCGCCGTGGCCATCGCGGCCGAGATCATCCTGATCAGCCGGTATGCCGGCCAAGTCGATGTGCGTCGTGTCACGGTGGTTCAACTGCTGACCGCCTCGGCCCTGGCCTTTCTCATGATCGTTCCGACCCAAGAGCGCATCCCGGACTTCTCCTGGCTGCTTCTATGTAGCGCCATCGGCCTGGGCGCCATGAGCGCGGTGATCCAGGTAGCGATGAACTGGGCGCAGAAATCCGTATCCCCCACCCGCGCCACCCTCATCTACGCCGGCGAACCGGTGTGGGCCGGCATCGTCGGGCGCATCGCCGGGGAGCGACTGCCAGGCCTGGCATTGCTTGGGGGCTTGCTGATCGTGATCGCCGTGGTGGTCAGCGAATTGAAGATCCGCCGCACCGACGAGGGGCCGGCCACGCAAGAAAGCCGCGACACTCACGAACGCGAACCTGGCCTGTGAAGTGCCGCTCAGCAGCTATGCTTTGAAAAAAACTGTTATAAAAAAACAGCTTTTCACACCCCATATGTAGGAATGTTCAACCGCTTGCGTGTTGGTGATCAACTCCTCGGCACGTATGATCCTTGGCAAACTCCTCCAGATTAGAACGCTATGTCATTGATAGTGCTATTGCTTCTGCCGTTCGTGGGCAGTTGCCTGGCAGCCGTGCTGCCGCACAACGCACGCAACGCAGAGTCCATTCTCGCCGGGCTCGTCGCCCTGGCGGGCACCATCCAGGTAGCATTGCTGTACCCGCAGATCGCCCATGGCGGCGTCATCCGCGAGGAGTTCCTCTGGTTGCCCAGCCTCGGGCTGAACCTGGTCCTGCGCATGGACGGCTTCGCCTGGCTGTTCTCCCTGCTGGTGCTCGGCATCGGTACGCTGGTGTCGCTGTATGCGCGCTACTACATGTCGCCCCAGGACCCTGTGCCCCGCTTCTTTGCCTTTTTCCTGGCATTCATGGGCGCCATGCTCGGCCTGGTGATTTCCGGCAATCTCATTCAGCTGGTGTTCTTCTGGGAGTTGACCAGCCTGTTCTCCTTCCTGCTGATCGGCTACTGGCACCACCGCAGTGATGCTCGCCGGGGCGCCTACATGGCGCTTATGGTCACAGGTGCCGGCGGTTTGTGCATGTTGGTCGGGGTGCTGCTGCTCGGCCATGTGGTCGGCAGCTACGACCTGGACAAGGTCTTGGCTGCCGGCGACCTGATTCGCCAACATGCGCTGTACCCCGTCCTGCTTCCCTTGATCCTGATCGGTGCGCTGAGCAAGAGCGCCCAATTCCCCTTCCAGTTCTGGCTGCCCCATGCGATGGCAGCGCCAACCCCCGTCTCCGCGTACCTGCACTCGGCCACCATGGTCAAGGCGGGAGTGTTCCTGCTGGCCCGGCTGTGGCCGGTGCTTTCGGGCAGCGAGGAATGGTTCTGGATCGTCGGCGGTGCAGGCGCCATGACCCTGCTGCTCGGCGCCTTCTGCGCCATGTTCCAGAACGACCTCAAAGGCCTGCTGGCGTATTCCACCATCAGCCACCTGGGCTTGATCACCCTGCTGCTGGGCCTGAACAGCCCGCTGGCCGCCGTGGCCGCGGTGTTCCACATCCTCAACCATGCCACCTTCAAGGCCTCGCTGTTCATGGCCGCCGGCATCATCGACCATGAAAGCGGTACGCGTGACATTCGTCGCCTGAACGGGCTGTTCCGCCTGATTCCGTTCACCGCCACCTTGGCCATGGTGGCCAGCGCCTCGATGGCAGGCGTTCCGCTGATGAACGGTTTCCTGTCGAAGGAGATGTTCTTCGCCGAGACCGTGTTTATCAGCTCCACCGCCTGGGTCGAGGCCACATTGCCGGTGATTGCCACCCTGGCAGGTACCTTCAGCGTGGCGTACGCACTGCGCTTTACCGTCGACGTTTTCTTCGGCCCGACCGCTCAGGATCTGCCACACACACCCCACGAGCCGCCGCGCTGGATGCGCGCACCGGTCGAACTGCTGGTGCTGACGTGCCTGGTGGTGGGCATCTTCCCCGCTCAGTCGGTCGGCCCGTTGCTGGCCGCAGCCGCGTTGCCGGTGGTCGGCGGGACCTTGCCTGAATACAGTCTGGCCATCTGGCACGGCTGGAACGCCCCGCTGATCATGAGCTTGATCGCCATGTGCGGCGGTGTGGTGCTCTACCTGCTGTTGCGCGAGCAACTGCGTCGAGGCCGCTTCCCACACCCACCACTGATCGAACGCTTCAACGGCAAGCGCCTGTTCGAGCGTGGTCTGGTGCGCCTGATGCTGCTGGCCCGTCGCCTTGAAGGGCTGCTGACTACCCGCCGCCTGCAGAAGCAACTGTTCATGCTGGCACTGGCGGCCTTCCTCGCCGGGCTGCTGCCGATGCTAGACAGCGGCCTGAGCTGGGGTGATCGACCGAAAATCCCCGGGTCGGGCGTGTTCGTCGCGCTCTGGCTGATCGCGATCGCCTGTGCCATCGGCGCCGCTTGGCAGGCCAAGTACCACCGCCTGGCGGCACTGATCATGGTCAGTGTCTGCGGCCTGATGACCTGCATCACCTTCGTCTGGTTCTCCGCGCCTGACTTGGCGCTGACCCAACTGGTGGTCGAAGTGGTGACCACCGTGCTCATCCTGCTCGGCCTACGCTGGCTGCCACGACGTATCGAAGGTGTCTCGGCGCTAGGTGCTACTCAGGAGCGTGCGCGCCTTCGCCGCCTGCGCGATCTGCTGCTGGCCGTATTGGTCGGCGGTGGCATGGCCTTGCTGTCCTACGCCATGCTGACCCGTCCTACGCCCAACGACATTTCTTCGTTCTACCTCAGCCGAGCCCTGCCTCAAGGCGGCGGTACCAACGTGGTCAACGTGATGCTGGTGGATTTTCGCGGCTTCGATACCCTCGGCGAGATTACCGTCCTGGTGGCCGTGGCCCTGACCGTATTTGCCCTGCTGCGGCGCTTCCGCCCACCGAAGGAAAGCATGCAGTTGCCGGCCCAGCAGCGCTCGCTGGCCCCAGATGTGGTCACTGATTTGATCAACCCGCGCCATGCCACCGACACCGCCCTGGGCTTCATGATGGTGCCGGCCGCGCTGGTGCGCCTGCTGTTGCCAATCGCATTGGTGGTGTCGATGTACCTGTTCATGCGCGGCCACAACCAGCCAGGCGGCGGATTCGTCGCTGGCCTGGTGATGTCGGTGGCGTTCATCCTCCAGTACATGGTCGCCGGCACCCAGTGGGTCGAGGCCCAGATGAGCCTGCGCCCGCTGCGCTGGATGGGCACGGGCCTGCTGTGCGCCACCCTGACCGGTGCCGGTGCCATGCTCCTTGGCTACCCGTTCCTGACCACCCACACCGCCCACCTGCACCTGCCGGTGCTGGGTGACGTGCACGTGGCCAGCGCGTTGTTCTTCGACATCGGTGTCTACACCGTCGTGGTCGGCTCCACGCTGTTGATCCTCACTGCCCTGGCGCACCAGTCGGTACGCGCCTATCGCCCGGGCACACCCACGAAATCCAGCCAAGCAGGAGCCGCCTGATGGAAGAAGTCATTGCCGTGGCCATTGGCGTGCTGGCCGCCTCCGGGGTCTGGCTGATCCTGCGCCCACGTACCTACCAGGTCATCATGGGCCTGTGCCTGCTGTCGTATGGCGTCAACCTGTTCATCTTCAGCATGGGTAGCCTGTTCATCGGCAAGGAGCCGATCATCAAGGAAGGGGTGACGCAGGATCTGCTGCACTACACCGATCCACTGCCCCAGGCGCTGGTACTCACCGCGATTGTCATCAGCTTTGCCATGACCGCACTGTTCCTGGTGGTGTTACTGGCTTCGCGCGGCCTGACCGGCACCGACCACGTCGACGGTCGGGAGCGTGAAGAATGAGCCTGATGAACCAACTGATCATCGCCCCCATCCTGCTGCCGCTGGTGACAGCCGCCTTGATGCTGTTGCTGGGCGAAAAGCGTCGTCCGCTCAAGGGGCGCCTGAACCTGTTGTCCACGCTGATTGGCCTGGGCATCGCCATCACCTTGCTCACTTGGGTACGCGGCCAGGGTCAGGCCGAATCGATCGGCGTCTACCTACCGGGCAACTGGCCCGCACCGTTCGGCATCGTCTTGGTGGTGGACCACCTGTCCGCACTGCTGTTGACGCTCACCGGCATCATCGGCGTCAGCGCCCTGCTCTTCGCCAGGGCCCGCTGGGATGGCGCCGGCGCCAGCTTCCACGCCCTGTTCCAGATCCAGCTCATGGGCCTGTATGGCGCTTTCCTGACAGCGGATTTGTTCAACCTGTTCGTATTCTTCGAGGTCCTGCTGGCCGCTTCCTACGGCTTGCTGCTGCATGGTTCGGGTCGGGCTCGGGTCAAAGCCGGCCTGCATTACATCGCCATCAACCTGTTCGCTTCGTCGCTGTTCCTGGTGGGCGCAGCGATGCTCTATGGCGTGACCGGAACCCTGAACATGGCCGACCTGGCGCTGAAGATCCCGCTGGTGCCGGAGGCCGATCGCGGCTTGCTGCACGCCGGCGCAGCAATCCTGGCCATGGCCTTCCTGGTCAAGGCCGGTATCTGGCCGCTGAACTTCTGGCTGGTGCCGGCCTATGCCTCGGCCAGTGCACCGGTCGCTGCACTGTTCGCCATCATGACCAAGGTTGGCCTGTATGCGGTGCTGCGCCTGTGGACCCTGCTGTTCTCCAGCCAGGCCGGCGCTTCGGCGCACTTCGGCGGCCAATGGCTGGTCTATGGCGGCTTGGCCACTTTGGCGGTGGCGGCACTGTCCATCCTCGCCGCCCAGCGCCTGGAGCGCCTGGCCGGCCTGAGCATCCTGGTCTCCGCCGGCACCCTCCTCGGGTCCATCGGTTTCGGTCAGCCGATCCTCACCGGCAGTGCATTGTTCTACCTGGTGAGCTCGACCCTGGCCCTGTGCGCGCTGTTCCTGCTTGCCGAGCTGGTGGAGCGCTCGCGCTCGGCCAACGAGGCGCCGCTGGATGAAGAGGACGATGCGATTCCTTCGCCACTGGAGTCGCTGCACCCACCCAAAGGCATCAATCTGGATGACGAACAAAAGGCGGTGATCGGCCAGATCATTCCTTGGACCATGGCATTCCTGGGTCTGAGCTTCATCGCCTGCGCCTTGCTGATCATCGGCATGCCACCGCTGTCGGGCTTCATTGGCAAACTGAGCCTGATCAGCGCGTTGTTCAATCCCCAAGGTTTGGGTGTGCCGGCCGATCAGCCGCTGTCCGCCTCCGCCTGGTGCCTGGTGGCGCTGTTGATCCTGTCGGGCATGGCCTCGCTGATCGCCTTTGGCCGTGTGGGTATCCAGCGTTTCTGGAAGCCAGAGGAGCGTCCTTCTCCCCTGCTGCGCCGCTATGAATGCCTGCCCATCGTCCTCCTGCTAGGTCTGTGCATCCTGCTCAGCGTTCAGGCCGAACCCTTGCTGCGCTACACCCAGGACACCGCCGCCAGCCTGCAAACGCCCGATACTTACATCCAGGCGGTGATGGCGACGCGTCCGGTCCCTGGCCCGACCACCGCCGACATACAGGTGCAGCCATGAGCCGACTGATTCCCGCCCCGCTGCTGTCGTTGTCGCTGTTTGCCCTGTGGCTGCTGCTCAACCTGTCAGTCAGCCCCGGCAACCTGTTGCTCGGTGCTGCCCTGGGTATCCTTGCGCCCCTGCTGATGGCCCCGCTGCGTCCCCAGCACGCCCATGTCCGGCGGCCGTGGGCGGTGGTGCGGCTGATCTGTCGTGTCGGTCTGGATGTCATCCATTCCAACCTGCTGGTGGCCCGCGGTGTGCTGTGCGCCGGCCATCGCCCGCCGCGCTCGGCATTCGTCCATATTCCCCTGGCGCTGCGCGATGCCCATGGTCTGGCGGCGTTGTCGATGATCACGACGGTGGTACCAGGCACGGTCTGGTCGGAGCTGGCGCTGGACCGCAGCGTCTTGTTGCTGCATGTGTTCGATCTGGAGGACGAAGCGGCTTTCATCGAGCACTTCAAGCACACCTACGAGCGCCCGCTGATGGAGATTTTCGAATGACCGGCCTGCTTGCCAACGCCGTCCTCGCCAGCCTGTTCATCTTTGCCATCGCCATGGCATTGGCACTGGTCAGGCTGTTCCGTGGTCCCTCTGCTCAAGACCGGGTCCTGGCACTGGACTACCTCTATATCCTAGGCATGCTGATGATGTTGGTCCTGGGTATCCGCTATGCCAGCGACACTTATTTCGAAGGCGCCTTGCTGATCGCGCTGTTCGGCTTCGTCGGATCCTTCGCCTTGGCTAAATTCCTTCTGCGTGGCGAGGTGATCGAATGAACGAAGCCCTCGATATACCGCTCTGGCTGGAGCTGGTCACCGCCTTACTGCTCTTGGCGGGCAGCCTGTTCGCCCTGATCGGCGCTGTGGGAATGTTGCGATTGAAAGATTATTTCCAGCGCATGCACCCACCGGCCCTGGCCTCGACCTTGGGCGCCTGGTGCGTGTGCCTGGCCTCGATCCTGTATTTCTCCTGGCTCAAGCAAGGCCCGGTATTGCACGCCTGGCTGATACCGGTACTGCTGTCGATCACCGTACCTGTGACCACGCTGTTGCTGGCCAGGGCGGCGCTGTTCCGCAAGCGCACAGCGGGAGAGGCTGTACCAGAAGAGGTCAGCAGTGGGCGGGACGGCGGGAACTGACGCCCGCATCAAAACCTTGGGGGTGGCCTCACCCGTGCGACAGGCGTTGCAGCTCCCGGCGCACCATGGCGGCGAATTCAGGCGGGCTGAGTTGGTACAGCTGGCCTGCAACCCAGGCCAGCCAAGCATTGCCCATTGCCTCGCGCTGCGCCAGCAGTCGCTCAGCCTGCTCGACGGCCTGCGCCTGATATTCTCGATGAAATTGCGCCCTGCCCGTGGGTGCTTTGTCGCTCATTCGCTGGCCTTGAACGTGGTCAGCTCGCCCTTTCGCCATTTGGCGACCTTGCCGGTCACTGCCTTGAGCAACTTGCCGAGACCTTCCTGCACTTGTTGCTGCGCTGCGAATACCAGCATCACGCCATGGCCTTCACGAAAGACGATACCTTCACCTTCCGGTACTGAAACGAAGGCATAGTCACCAACGCCATAGACGTTCAGCTTGATTTCCCGAAAGCGCAGCTCCAGCTTACCGCCCTCGCGACTGGGCAATACTGCCGCGCGGAAGTGGTCGCCCACTTTCAATTCAAGGTGCTGCTTGTTGTCGACCACCAGAGCGTCATCGGTATCGATTTCGGCCATGTAAAGGCCGTCGGGGCTCTGCTCGGTGACATAGACGAAACGCCCGTGAAACAGCTTGGCCAACTTGGCCCGCAAATCGCCCAGGGCGAACAACGCGTGGGTATCCAGTGTACTGACTGCCAATGAAGAATTCCTCGAACCGGTTACAGGCGCCCCAACCGAAGCCGGGGCGCGGACATATCAAGTCGATGTCATGAAAGACTAATGAAGCGATGCACGAAACGTCTGTGCAGGCATGCGATGCGGCAGGCAGGAATCGTTACTCTAGCTTGCCAGCCAAGACCCCAAGACGGCTTTTCGGCAGTTTCTTCAATAGGAAACGTAATGTTCTGACAACAAATTTGCAGGAAAAGATGCAATAGATAATGTCAGGCCCTTTGCAGTACAGGCCCGGTATCCATCAGCGCATTACAGGGGAAAGAATATGCACGAAAACACCGAAATCCGTCGAGAGTCCAAGCGCATTTCTTGCCTTAGCAGAAGCGACCCCCGGTTTATCGTCATTCCCGCCGGCATCGATTTCTTTCATATTGCCGAACGCACCACCGGCCGCATCAAGGGTTTTCGGCGTCGCCATCAGGACGCCTGCGACCTGGCACGCTGGCTTGAACAATAACGCCTGGCCACTGCTCAAGCGGCCTTGCCCTTTTCCAGCTGTGCCAACCATGCCGCCTGGCATTCGACTGCCTCTTTGCGACTGCCAAAGGCCGTACCGCGGCGCTCGCCATTGACCAACACCACCCAACAGACACGCCGGCCCATGGCCTGCAGTGTCGCAGGTACACCTGAACCAATCATGACAGCGACATCGACTCGGCTATTCATCATCCCCTCCGGAACTTAATTAGCAACCTAACGATATCGCCATCATACGCCCGCCCGGCAAGCGGAAAAAGCGCGCGCCAGCACAGCTGTATTGCATCTACGGCAACAAATGCGCCCAGCAGACGAAAACGCAAAAGGCCCCATGAATCGCTTCATGGGGCCTCTGCTGGACATGACGATCAGATCTGGCGCTGATGGCGGTCGAGCTGTTCGTGACGTTCCTGGGCTTCGATGCAGTATTTGGTGGTTGGGCTAATCAGCAGACGCTGCAGGCCGATAGGCTCACCGCTGTCGTCGCACCAGCCGAAGCTTTCGTCAGCGATGCGGCCCAGGGCCATTTCCAGCTGCGGCAGCAGGCGCTGGTCACGCTCGATGGCGTTGACCAGCCAGTGGCGCTCTTCTTCCACCGAGGCCACGTCGGCCGGATCCGAAGGCGTGTCCAGGCTTTCGATGGTGGCGCGGCTCAGCTCGATGCGCTCGTGGGTTTCGACTTTCATCGCTTGCAGCAGGCCAGTGAAGAAAGCCAACTGTTCGGCATTCATGTAGTCATCGGCCGACATAGCCAGCAACTGTTCCTTGGTCATCGATTTCTCTATGAAAATATAGGCATTTTGGGCGATTCGGGTGTCGCCAACGACAGTTCGTGGGCAACGAAATTCTTAAAGCGCCAACCGGCTCTGTTTTACAGGGGGCGGCAGTCTAAGGCGGCGGGCCGTGTGGGGCAACACCATTGATCCGTGAATTTACCCGAAATGCCCCTTGTTGCGACCAGCACCACGGCATCAGCTCGTCGGTTTTACGCTACAAAAGGCAAAGCCAGGCGAGGCGCATGCACAACGTGGTAGCGGGCTACCGACCTCGGCGTCACGAAGGCGGCTTTGCTAATGGACCGTTCATATTCGGAGCTGTACATGAGCAACCCTTCCCAACGCCCCGCAAGCCCAAGCCTGGAATGCCAGGTGGCGATCCGCTTCAGCACTCGCCCGAGCCTGTTCGACATCGCCGACCAGGTGCTCGCCGAACAATGGCTGACACGCCGTCTGCCGTCCAGTGCGGACCCTCGTGAGCTGTTTCTGGTCAGTCTCGGCCCGGCGTCGGCGCCACCTTTTATCCGCCCGTTGAGCCATGTGCTCGTCGAGCGTTATTGCCTGCGTCGTACGCTGAATCTGACGCCTCACGAAGATTACGTCACCTCCGTGCCGGAACATGCGCCCCAGAAGGCATTGTCAATGGATCTTGACCCTCTGGCACTCATGATCAATGAATGCGGCCCGTTCATGCTGGAAGCCTATCAGCAAGCGCTGATCAGCTTCTGGAGCGATACCGATGACAAGGGACAGACGCCCTGGCAGTGGTACAGCGATTACCTGCAGCAACAGTTCACCCAGGCCGCTCTGGACAGCAAACGTGACACGACACTGCCTGAGCAGGTCCTGAGTACGGCGCAATGGATGCAGGCGCATCCTGACCCACGCACACACGCCAGCCTGGAGCCCTTCCAGGTTCAGGTCAACAATCTGCGCATGGATTTCATGAACAACTGGCAGCTGGATCCGGAGCTCTCCAGTGCGCTATTGATCGAACACGGTGGCGCCCCAGCCGAGAAGAACACGACATTGCTCTTCACCCCTACCGGGAAATTGACGTCCTTCCCTTCACGCCAAGCGCTGCTGGCCCACGCCGCCAGGCCCTGGCCACCGTTGCCCGGTGTATCCGGGCCAGACGTACACCTGATTGTTCCGACCTTGCCCTATTTTCAAAGCCAGGCACTCGGGGTGCTGTGCCAGCAGTTACATGGATCGCAACTGACCGCCTGGCTGGAGGACGACCTGGTCCGTGCGACCGATCTGTCAACTGCCCTGGACCGCCTGACATCGATGTTCGGCCTGTGCAGCCCGGCCGAGGCCACCCTGCACGAACGCCTGGCGGGCCATTTGCCCGTCTGGCTGAAGGAGGCTTCCCCAAAAAAACTGTTGCGCTACAGCACGCTGCTGACCCAGATCGCCCAAGGCTACCATGACGCTCAGTACACCTCCTGGCTCGATGGCGTGCCCGATGCCCAGACATTCGCCACGCAGCAACTTCTGGCGCGCATTCAGAAGGATCACCCCGAGGCCAACCTGGACCTCTCGACGCTCAGAGTCGTCAATGCCCAAACCACCGTAGCCGCACTGCCGGTCCAGGAAACCATCGTCACGGACAACGCGCCACACACCGAAACCTTCACCTTGCCTCAACTGGCAATCAGCAACCTAGGGCTGCTACGCCCAGGCAAGATCACGGTCCAGGCACTCGACGGCAAGCCGGTGCCGGACTGGTTCGATGAATCCTACCTGCGCACCCTCATCACCAAGGTGGATGTTGCACAGCACTACCCGGCCATGCTGCTTTCCACGCTGCTCGATGATCCAACGCAACGGTTGCGTCGCGAATCGTTGCTCAGACGGCAGTTGCACACACAACTACCCGCCCTTGCCTTAGAACTGAACCTGCGAGGCAAACCAATAAGCTTCGACGTCATCAAGGATATCGGAGACGTATTTGGCGAGGCCCTGCGACGCAGTAGTGCTTGGCAAATGCGCCCACTCGGATTGCTTAGAAGCCTGGATGCCAGCCCCGACCATCCGCTCAACACCTGGCTGATCGAAGCACAAACCGCCACCTCACAGTCCTGTCTGCTCTACCGCCCGCTGCACAGCGAGCCCTTGTTAGCTTTCGAGGACAGACAGGCGCTGCTTGACGCAATTGCCACCCCCGGCCCACTACAAGATGACCTGCTCGAGCGTTTGCCCGAACAGGCCCGCAAGGTCTATGCCCATGGTGGGTTCCTCGAACCGCACCTGTTCCATCCCCTGGAAGATGACTGGGCCGTCCCGTTCGGCGCCCCCGCCCCGGTCACCCTGGCGCAGGAGCCAGCACTGACCGACCCGGCCCACGCCATCTACCACGGGTGCATCGATGAAACCATCAGCCATTTCCAAGCCCATGCCCAGACCAGCGCCCAGGCCCGTTGGGAACGCTGGAAGTCCCTGGGCTGGCTGCTGCTCAATACTGCGCTGCCCTTCGCAGCCGAACCGTTGGCCGCACCGATCTGGACAATCCAGCTGGAAACCGCCTTTCTCGAACTGGTGGGCGAGCACCAATACCAGAGCGCGGGCGAACGCATCGCCTCCCTCGTGGAGTTTCTCGTCAATCTGGCGCTGCTTCTACTCAACCATGCTTTCAAGCGTATCGAGGGGGTGCGTGAAGCCGCTTCGCGAGGTTCTCGAACCGACTCTGCCACAGCCTTGCTGCCAGCCCTGCCCACCTTGACAGTGTCGCCACGTGAGCAAGTCCTCGATTTTTCCTGGGCGAACCCCAAACGCACGCTCGACCCGCTACAGCGAAAGACCCTAGACGGACTCTGCGCGGATATTCCATTGGCCCGGTTGGGCAAGCCCATCCCCAGCGGCCCCTTGAAGGAGCTGTTTCTATATAGAGACAGAAGCTGGGTTGCGATCGACGACAAGGTCTACCAGGTCGAGTTCGACGCCAATCAGCAATGCCCGCGCATCGTCAACAGCAAAGACGAACTCATCAAAGGCCCTTGGCTGCGACGCGATGAGGCCGGTCGCTGGCAACTGGATCTGGGCCTGCGCCTGCGCGCTGGCATGCCCCTGCACCGCCGGGTCGAACAGTTGCGCAACGCCAACCAACAAGAGTTGGCAACGCTGCAGGCTCAGATCCAGCAGGATGTGGCCTACCAGAAAAGCCAACGAGAATACCTCGACAAGGTGGCACGGCTCGCCCATCGCCAGGCACCCGAAAGCATCCTGCGCAACTATCTGGCAAAGCTCGAGGAGTTCACCACGTTCTGGCAAGAACACTTGAAACGCATCCATCAATTCAACGGACTCAAGCCGCTGCACGAATACAAGGTCAAACGCGCCTACGCCCTGTACCAGCAATTGCACTATGCAAAGAAAGTCGATGAAACCCTGACTTGGTTGCACGCGCCCATCCGGGAGCAAATCGATGAAATGATCAAGCGTCATCACAGGGGCTACGAGCTTTCCGAGGCCGACAAACGTAGCCTGGGCCAACGCATCGACACCTTGCTGCCACTGCTGAACAAGTTGCTGGACAACAGCCAGCGCCTGGTCGATGGCATGGAGCAACTTCAGCGCCTTGCCAGCCGTTCGCAACCGAAGATCGTCGAGTATCGCGACGCGGCCGCGATCGATTGGGAGTTGGTCAAGTCGCCACTGGCGTGGCGCTGGTCGCGCATCGAGGCTTGCGTCAATCGCTTGTCGCTGCTCGAAGCACTCGACGACGACAGTGAGTATTGGCTGCAGCGCTGTGGCGAAAGCCTTGATCTGGCGTTCGCCCAGCGCCAGCAACTGCTTACCCTCGGGCAACCTAATGACGATGTGATCAGTCGGTTGGCCGTCAGCATCGACCGCCACTTCAAGACGGCTCGTCGTCAGCTGGGCAACCTCAAGACACACTTGAACCAGGACACAGCCCGACAGACCCTCGCCCGCCTCCAGGAAGACATCGACAGCGCTGCCCAGGAGCTGCAACCCACGCTCGACGAGCACGCGGCAACGCTCCCCCGCAACACCGTCAACCAGCTGCGCAAACAAGTACCCGGCCTGATCGAAACCCAGGAAGGCGATGTGCTACTGGGCAATGTCCGTCCAGATGACGACACTGTCGTCGATATCCCCATTGCCCCGCACAATGCCGGTGCTCGCAGCTACAAACTGGAGAACGATCGGTGGGTGCAGTTGGCGACGAAAACACCTGCCAAACCCACAGCTGTGCGCAAGCTCAAACACGTGCTCAAGGACAGCCAAGCGCGCCTACAGAGCGCACGCAAAGAACTGCAACGCCTGGAAGGCGGCACCTTCAGCCAGTACCTGCCCATTGAGATCGAAGAGCTGCTGCACCACCAGCGCGAACGCCTGCGTACCTTGCGCGAAGCGATCGAACAGCACCTGACGGCCGACAACCAGACAGACGAGGTCAGTGGCAACCGCGATGCCGCGGGGACGATCAAGGAACTGGAAGACCTGGACGCCCAGCTCACCCGCAAAGCGATCGAGCTGCGTACCAACGCGGCGCTGGAGCAAAAACCGCGCATGGCCGAGCTGCGTTTTCTGATTGACCAGGGAGTAGTGACCGTCCGCAGGGAGAACCCGCGCAATCTGCTCGCCCGGGTCAAGGGCAGACCCGCGGACTACCTGGACGACTACGGGGTCTACAAGGGTGAAACATTGCTGTGGGTCGCGCACTTTCACTACCGTACGCTCGAGGCCGACCAGCGCGCCTTCGTCGCTGGCCACCTCAAGCCGGCAGCGCAGCGATACGCCCAAGGCGCGCAGGTCAATCGGCCGGACACGGGCCAGACCGAAGACGTCTACCGCAGCCCAATTTCCCTGGCCGACGCACAGCAGTACTTCTTCAACATCTGAAACGACCGGGGCGCCCTCAGGCGCCCCGACTGTTCTCAACGATCCTTGAATTGCGCCTCGCGCTTGGCGATGAAGGCGGCCATGCCTTCTTTCTGGTCCTCGGTGGCGAACGCTGCATGGAACACCCGGCGCTCGAAGCGCACCCCTTCGCTCAGGGTGACTTCGAAGGCGCGGTTGACGCTTTCCTTGACCATCATGCTCACCGGGATGGATTTGCTGGCGATGGTCGCGGCGACCTTCAGGGCCTCCTCGAGCAATTCAGCCTGCGGCACCACGCGAGCCACCAGGCCAGCGCGCTCGGCCTCTTCGGCGCCCATCAGGCGACCGGTCAGGCACAGTTCCATGGCCTTGGCCTTGCCCACCGCACGGGTCAGGCGCTGGGTACCGCCCATGCCAGGCAGCACGCCGAGGTTGATCTCAGGCTGGCCGAACTTGGCGTTGTCGGCGGCCAGGATGAAGTCGCACATCATCGCCAGCTCACAACCACCGCCCAAGGCAAAGCCGGACACAGCAGCGATGATCGGTTTGCGGCGGTTGGCGATACGGTCGGCGTCGCTGAACAGGTCTTCGACGTAGATCTGCGGATACTTGAGCTCGGCCATTTCCTTGATGTCAGCACCCGCGGCGAAGGCCTTGGCCGAGCCGGTGAGCACCACGCAGCCAATGTTCGGGTCACGCTCGAGCTGGTCCAGAGCCTGGTTGATCTCGCCGACGATCTGCGCGTTCAGGGCATTGAGCGCCTGGGGCCGGTTGAGGGTGATCAGGCCGACCTTGCCATGGATGTCCAACAGGATGGTTTCGAATGCCATGCAGACTGCTCCTTCAAAGATTGCGCGCAATGACCATGCGCTGAATGTCGCTGGTGCCTTCGTAGATCTGGCAGACCCGAACGTCGCGGTAGATCCGCTCCAGCGGGAAGTCGCTCAGATAGCCATAACCGCCGAGCGTCTGCAAGGCATCCGAACAGACCTTTTCAGCCATTTCCGAGGCGAAAAGCTTCGCCATGGAGGCTTCGACCAGCGCCGGACGGCCTGCGTCGCGCAGTGCCGCGGCATGCAGCACCATCTGCCGGGCCACGGCGATGCGCGTGGCCATATCGGCCAGGCGGAAGGCCACGGCCTGATGCTCGATCAGTGGCTTGCCGAAGCTCTGGCGCTCATTGGCGTAGTCGCGCGCCACTTCGAATGCTGCGCGGGCCATACCCACGGCCTGGGAGGCAATGCCGATGCGCCCGCCCTCAAGGTTGGCCAGGGCAATCTTGTAACCCTCGCCCTCTTCGCCCAGGCGATTGGCCACCGGCACATGCACCTCGTCGAACACGATCTGGCACGTGTCGGAAGCGTGCTGACCCAGCTTGTCTTCGACCCGCGCCACTTGGTAACCCGGCGAATCGGTGGGCACGATGAACGCACTGATGCCACGCTTACCGGCCTCAGGGTCGGTCACGGCGAAGACAATCACCACCCCGGCGTTCTGTCCGGAGGTGATGAACTGTTTGCTGCCGTTGAGCACATAGTGGTCGCCGTCGCGGCGTGCGCGGGTTTTCAGGCTGCTGGCGTCGGAGCCGGCCTGGGGTTCGGTCAGGGCGAACGCGCCGAGCATTTGGCCGCTGGCCAGAGGCGTCAGGAACTGCGCTTTTTGCTGCTCGTTGCCAAAGCGTAGGATCGGCACGCAGCCCACCGAGTTGTGCACGCTCATGATGGTCGAACAGGCACCATCGCCCGCGGCGATTTCTTCCAGTGCCATGGCATAGGCCACATACCCGGTGTCGCTTCCGCCCCATTGCTCCGGCACCAGCATGCCGAACAGGCCCAGCTCAGCCATCTCGGCGATGGCCTCGCGAGGGAAGCGGTGCTCCTTGTCCCACTGCTCGGCAAAAGGTTTCAGGCGGTCCTGCGCGAATGCACGGACGGCGTCGGCGATCTGTTGTTGCTCGTCAGTTACCAGCATGGTTCACCTCAATACAGGCACTCGACGGCCATGGCCGTGGCCTCGCCACCGCCGATGCAGATGGCCGCCACGCCGCGGCGCAGATTGTTCTGGCGCAAGGCCGATAGCAAGGTCACCAGGATGCGTGCGCCGGAGGCACCGATCGGATGGCCCAGGGCGCAGGCGCCGCCGTGGATATTGACCTTCTCGTGCGGCAGGTCCAGGTGTTTCATGGCCGCCAAGGTGACCACCGCGAAGGCCTCGTTGATCTCGAACAGGTCCACCTCGGCCAGGTTCCAGCCAGTGCGCTTGATCAATTTGTCGATAGCGCCGATGGGTGCGGTGGGGAACAACGCCGGGGTGTCGGCGAAGGCCGCGTGGCCATGGATCACCGCCAGCGGCTTGAGCCCGCGCTTTTGCGCCTCGGAGCGGCGCATCAACACCAGCGCGGCAGCGCCATCGGAAATCGAGCTGGAGTTGGCGGCCGTCACGGTGCCGCCGTCGCGGAAGGCCGGGCGCAGTTGCGGGATCTTGTCCAGGCGAGCCTTCGGTGGCTGCTCGTCGTCACTGACCAGGCGCTTCTCTTTGCCCTCGGTGACCTCCACCGGCACGATCTCGGCGGCGAAGCGGCCGTTCTTGATAGCGTCCTGAGCGCGGGTCAACGAGGCGATGGCGAACTGGTCCTGAGCCTCGCGGCTGAACCCATTGGCCTGGGCGCAATCCTCGGCGAAGGTGCCCATCAGACGGCCCTTGTCGTAGGCGTCTTCCAGACCGTCCATGAACATGTGGTCGATGATCTTGCCATGGCCCATGCGGTAGCCGCCGCGGGCTTTGTCCAGCAGGTATGGCGCATTGGTCATGCTTTCCATGCCGCCGGCCACCACCACATCGGCGCTGCCGGCCAGCAGCAGGTCATGGGCCATGATCGCCGCCTGCATGCCCGAGCCGCACATCTTGTTCAGGGTGGTACAGGTGGTGTGCTTGTTCAGCCCCGCGCCAAGCGCAGCCTGGCGTGCCGGTGCCTGGCCGAGACCTGCCGGCAGGACACAACCGAACAGCACCTGCTCGACGCTGTCGCCCTGGATACCGGCACGCTCGACTGCGGCACGGATGGCCGCAGCGCCCAGCTGCGGCGCGGTCAGGCTCTTGAGGTCGCCCTGCAGGCCGCCCATGGGCGTGCGCACGGCGCTGACGATGACGATCGGGTCGTTGGTGAGTGTCATGTGCGGATCTCCTTACTTGGCAGCCATGCGCAAGGCTCCGTCGAGGCGGATCACCTCGCCGTTGAGCATGCTGTTCTCGATGATATGGCGGGCCAGGGCTGCGTATTCCTGCGGGCGCCCAAGGCGCGGCGGGAACGGCACGCCAGCGGCCAGGGAGTCGCGGACCTCCTGGGTCATGCCGGCCATCATGGGCGTCTCGAAGATGCCTGGGGCAATGGTCATCACGCGGATACCGAAACGCGCCAGCTCACGGGCCGCCGGCAAGGTCAGGCTGGCGATGGCGCCTTTGGAAGCGGCATAGGCGGCCTGGCCGATCTGCCCATCGTAGGCGGCGATCGAGGCGGTATTGATGATCACCCCGCGCTCGCCGCCTTCGTCCGCCGTCCCTTCGGCCATGGCCGCCGCCGCCAGGCGCAGCAGGTTGAAACTGCCGATCAGGTTGACGTTGATCACCTTGGCGAAGCTGGCCAGGCCATGGGGGCCATGTTTGCCGAAGACCTTCTCGGCGCCGACGATGCCGGCGCAATTGACCAGCCCGTGCAGGCTGCCGAAGGCGCTGACCGCAGCATCGACGGCCGCTTTGGCCGCCTGCTCGTCGCTGATGTCGGCGACGGCGAAGCGGGCCTGTTCGCCCAGCTCACGGGCCTTGGCCTCGACCGCTTCGGCATTGAGGTCGACCAGCATGACCTTGGCACCGGCGGCGACCAGCATCTGCGCGGTGGCAGCACCGAGCCCGGAGGCTGCGCCACTGACGATGAAATGCTTGTTGGCTATCTGCATGATGTACTTCCTCAGGCGCTGGCGTGGGAAGCCTGCGCGGCTTGTTGTAGGGCAATTTCCTGATTACGCAGGATGAAGCGTTGCAGCTTGCCGCTCGGCGTCTTGGGCAGCTCGCTGACGAATTCAATTTCCCTCGGGTAGGCATGGGCGTACAGACGCTGACGCACATGCTGGCGCAGGGTTTCCTCCAGTTCGGCACTGCCTTCGAACCCCTTGGCCAGCACCACGAATGCCTTGATCAGTTCGGTACGTTCCGGGTCGGGTTTGCCGATCACCGCTGCTTCGATCACCGCCGGGTGTTCGATCAGCGCGCTCTCCACGTCGAACGGCCCGACCCGGTAGCCGGAGGTGGTGATCACATCGTCGCTGCGACCGACAAAGCTGATGCTGCCATCGGCATTGAGCTCGACGGTGTCACCGCTCAGGTAGTACTTGCCGACGAAGGCCTTGGTCGGCAACCCGTGGTAGCCCTCGAACCAGCATAGCGGCGACTGTTCGCGATCGACGGCGAGGATGCCGGGCTGCCCGGCCGGCAACTCGTTGCCCTGCTCGTCCAGCACCACGATGCGGTGGCCGGGGATGGCGAAGCCGGCCGAGCCTGGGTGAACGGTATGCTTGAGCGCGTGGTGGTTGCACAGCACCATACCCAGCTCGGTCTGGCCGTAATGGTCGTGGATGGTCACGCCCAGTTCGTCGGCGAACCAGCGAATGACCTCCGGGTTCAGCGGCTCGCCGGCACTGCTGACCACCCGCAGGCGACCTTTGATCGGTGCCGAGAAATCGCTGCCGGCGGCTATCAGCAGCCGATAAGCAGTCGGTGAGCCGGCCAGGTTGGTGATGCCGTGCTTGTCGATCATCCGTGCGCAGCTCTCGACGCTGAACGGGCCGTCGTAAAAGGTGGTGGCGTGCCCCAAGGCCAACGGGCCGGTGACGGCGTAGTAGAGGCCATAGGCCCAGCCCGGGTCGGCAAGGTTCCAGAAGTTGTCGTCCGGGCGCAAATCGATGGCATCGCGCATGTAGCCTTGGAAGGCGACGATGGCCCGCAACGGCACCTCCAGTGGCTTGGCCGGCCCGGTGGTGCCGGAGGTGAACATCAGCAGGAAGGGGTCGTCCCCAGTACGCCACACAGGCTCGCATTCGTTGAGGGCAGCGTTGAGCTCGGTATGAAAATCCAGCTCACCGGCCGCCGCGCCCACCGTGATGATCGTCGGGCAATCCGCGACATCGTTGAGCTTGGGCCGGTTGTTGCGCTCGGTGACCACCACACGGGCGTGGGACTGCTCCAGGCGATGCTCGATCGCCTTGGGACCGAAGGCGGTGAATAGCGGCTGGTAGACCGCCCCCAGACGCCAGGTGGCGAGAATGGTCACCAACAACTCAGGGGTGCGTGGCATCAGGCCGGCGACCCGGTCACCGGCGCCGACGCCTTGAGCTTTCAAGACATTGGCAAAGCGCTTGGCCAGGGCCTGCAGTTGGTCGAAGCTGTAGATCGCGCCATTACCGTCGCGATCCTCCCAGATCAACGCAGGCCGATTGCTGCCCACATGGCGGTCGCAGCACTCGACACAGGCATTCAGGGCCTGCAGGTTGCCCTGCAACGCAGCCTGGACAGCCTGGGTGTAATCGAACGAACGGGCGGCTTCGGCGTAGTCACGCATCGTCAGACTCCTGGTTATTGTTGTTGGAGTGGACCCTTTGTCTGACGATGTTCGCGCCGGTCACCCAGGCCGGCAATGGCCAAAGCTGTCAATCTGGATGACCGGTTTGGCCGTTGTCATCTCACGCCGGATCGAGGGCCTGCGACTCGAGGATTTCGCAGGTCAGCAGCTCGACCCTCTTCTGCACCGCCGCCTCTCGCGCCTTCTGCAAACGCGCCCATCGCTCGGTGTACTCCTGGCTGGAGAGCCCTGCGCGGGCGTCGTCCAGTTCCGAGCCTTGCGCCTCGAAAGTCGCGTCAATATCGGCAAAGGCCGCCGGATGGCGGGCTTGCACGTAGTCGCGCCAGAACTGCCTCCCCCCCAGGTTCTCGGCCAGCGCTTGATTGGTTTGCGCAGCCTGCACGGTGCGCAAGGCCTCTTGCAACTGTGCTTCGCTGACGTTGGCCAGGTTCGTGAAGCGCATCGTGCGCGGCTGGAAAGGCAAGTCCAGTGTCTGTGCCAGGCGCACCCGGTAGAACAGATTGATCTCGACGGCATCGACGGCCCGCCCGGCAGCCACCCGCTGGGCAATATCCCGGGAGGCGAAACGCTGCACCTGATCCAGGCGGAACAACCTGCGGCCCAGCTTCAACAGGGCTTCGCCTGCTTCTTTAATGCCCGTTCGGTTTTCCACCTCGACCACCTGCCGGTGCACCAGCAGGTCACTGAACTGACGGGCAACGCTGTCACTGCAGGTACGCGGCTGATTGGCCCACGCATACAGACTGTCGCGCAGGGTCGGGTTGTCGGCCAGGAACCCAATGAGTTCCCAGACTTGCTCGGCCAGGTCCGCTGGCGTGCGTTGGTAGTCCGATGTGCGTCGCAGTTCGCCCAATAGTTCGAACAGGCCGTTGCTTTCGGGTGTCGCGGCAAGGCTGTCCCATTGCGCCTGACGAGCCTCGCGCAGATCGGCCTGGCCATCTTGCAGCCACCGGTCACGGGTTGTGATTGCTTCCACAGCCTCGATGTCCAGCGGGTCATGGGGCAAATGATCGATATCCAGCGTAACTAGGCGAGCCAATTCCCAGGCCGGCAGCGGGTTGCCCTCGATGATGAACGCCATCCGATGCGCCAAAGGCATGTGCAGCGTCTCGGTCGGAACACTGGCGATCAGGTTGTCACGCAGATCCACGTATGTGAGCCGTTCGCACAACTCGAGGCCCGACGGCCAGGCAGCCAGGCTGCAGCGGCGCAGGCGTAGCTGATCCAGCCTTGGGAGATGGTTCCAGCGCATCTCCTGCGCCCCCAGTGGATTGAAGCTCAGGTCCAGCACCTGAAGCTCGGGCAATGTCGTGAGAATAGCGATGCCGGCGGCATCGAGCCGAATGCCGTTGCGCGCCAGCTGCAAGCTGCGCAGTTCGGACAGATACCCCAAGCCTTGGGGCACACGGCGCAGGCGGTTGTCCGCCAGGTTCAATCGCCGTACGGAACCGAAGCAGCGCAGGAACGGCGTAGGCACCTGCTCAAGATCCATGCTCGACAGTGACAGTTCCGTTACGTGCGCGAACTCGACTTCCGTGGGTATCTCAGGCAGGACCTGCGACGCGTAACCGCTCAGGTCCAAGCGCATGCCTTGTGGCTGCCCGTCTTCCCCGGTCACCGACTCCCCCTGCAGCCGCCAGCACTGGCGCAGCCGCTGCCCCAGATGCTGGCGCAAGGTGCGCCGGGATGCGCTTGCTTCGGACGATACCCATCGATTGAGCGCCTCGTCGAGCTGGGCATATTGGCTCTCCTGGACCAGCAACACTTCGAACGGCGAACCCGGTAAGCTGAGCAATTGCGCGAGAAATGCTTCCACCCGCTCGTCATCGAACTGCGGGTACAGGCTGCGAATTCGTATCCGCAAGGTGTCCGCCGCACGCTGACGCACCGCGCCACGGCCACTGAGTGGATAGCCGAGCCGGCCATCGGTCAGGCGCCGGGGCAGATTGAGAGACGCTGCATGCTCCGGCCAGCTGAGCAGTTGCAACAGTGCCTTGCGCGTCGTCGGCAGTCGACCTTGAACCAGCAAACGCAACGCCTGTGGCACATCGCCGGCTGCCAAGCCCAACCGAGTGGCCTGCTCGGGCGTCAGCGCGGCGCTGACTGCCTCGAAGATCCCGCCCGGCTCGGCGACGTCTGTTTCCAGCTCACGCCCATGGTAGTCATAGAGACGGAACCGGCCTTCCTTGCGCACCAGCAACGTTCGGGCCTCGTCACGCCTGGCCGTGGGCGCGATCACCGCCAGACGCGGGCCGGTGTCCGAACCTTCACGCAGCTCCAGGTTCACCTCTTGCGGCCAGTTGGGCACACGCGACAGCACGGCCAACACCAGTTCACCACACAGGTTGCTGTCGGCATGGGACAGGTAGATCCCTTCCAAGGCGCGCGCCAATCGAGCGTGCTGACTGAGCACGCGCGCCCTGCGCGCGAGCGCCAGAGGTATTCGGGACTCGGCCAACGCCAGGCTACGCTGCGCCGTGGACACATCGCTGATCGCGTCCTGAGCATAGGCCTCCGGTAATCCGGGAAAATCCCGCTTCAGCAGGGTGCGCAACGCATCATCGGCCAGGGTCTCCTGGCTCAGGTGCTGGAGCAGTTGCTCGCGTAGCAGCGCCTGGTCATCCAGCAGCTTTTCACGTCGGGCCGTCGGGCTCAGCGTCTGCAGTTCAGGTCGGGCATCGCACCATGCCTGGATCTGCGCCTCGCCCTCGGTGCCGGCGACCAGGTGATCGAAGAACGCCTCGATTCGTCCATGGGCCTCGAAACGCCGCAAGGTGCTGCGCAGTTGCACTGGCAATGGGCGGTTCTCCACCAGTAACGCGCGCAACTGGGTTTGGTCCATCACCGCGATGCGCAGAATCTGCTCGGCGTGCTCGGCGTCCAGGGGCTCGGGCATCGGCCACAAGGTATCGAGCATTTGGGCGCTGTCGCTCCACTCCAGCGGGTTGTCCTGGCGCAGACGCCAGCAGCGCTCGCCATTGGTCTCGACGATTGGACCAAACGCGTCCTGGCGCTCAGGATGACGCAGACGCCAGGGGCCGTCCGATACCGGCCGATGCACTTCGTAGTAGCGTTGCCCGCGGCGCAGCCAGCGCCGCTCGCCCGTGCCACAGAGCCCATCCGGCGCAGGCTGGGGGTCGGCCGGCGAACTCGCATAGACACTCAAGTCGTTGTTCCAGAGCCGAGCCGTGCTGCCATCGATCGTCACCGGTTCCAGCGCATCGACGAACGCGCTGCGCTCAAACCCACTGGCCACGGCCTGGGCGCCGGTGGCCACCACACCGGCCACCGCCAGGTTCTCTGCAACACCCAGCATATGATCAAGCGCCTCGTGCTGATGGCCGCGCTGCCAGTCCACTGCCCCCTCGAACACATGAGCCAATGTCTGCACGACGAACTGCCCCAGCAGCACGGCCCCGACTGTTGGCACGAACAACCCGGCCAGATTGGCCAAGCCAAGCCCCGCGTCCTTCCACGCCTGCAGCCTGGACTTGCTGGCCTGGTGGTCCACTTCGGCGGTCGGTACCAACAGCAGGCGGGCATCGGCTTTCAGGCGCTCCACCTGGCGCTGCACAAGGCCATCGAACACATCGCCAGTCACCGGTTCGCCTTCGATCTGCAGATCAGGCTGGGCATCGGCCAGGCGCAGTTTGAGCAGTGCCAGCCATTCTGGCCGCTGGCCGAGCGCGATTCGCTGGCTGAACGATTGTTGATACTCCGGCCGCTTGAGTGACTCCACCAGGGCCTGGTTCAAGGCCGAGCGGGAAGAAAAATGACGCACGGCATGCTCCGGATCCCCTCCCAGGTAGAGCACCTGCCCCACATCCTGACCTTCACTGTCGCGCAGTTGCACCAGCAACCCATCCACCAAAGGCTGCCCGAGTACCGTCAGCAAGCCGGGATAGGCAAGTGTCTGCTCGCCCTGCTCGCTGCCAGCATCCACCACCCGCTCCAAGGCCGCCTGCGCGCCGCTGTCCAGCCGTCCTTCCAGCCCAGCGACAGCGGCCGCAAGCTTCAGACCTGCGCGCTTTTCGCCAGCCAGGGCGGTGCAAGTGGACGGGTCGAATACCTTGTTCAGCAAAGCCTGATAGCCAGCACCGGCGTCCAGCGCGCGGCATTGCCGGACCAGCTCGGTCAGGTTCGGTGTCAGCACGGTGTCTTTGCCCTCGGCCACCAAACCACTGCCGTCGAAGAACCGGGCGCCCTCGGTGAAGTTCTGCATCAGTCTCAGCAGACCGGGATGACGACGCTCATCGGGCGTGTAGTCCAGCCAACCGGTGCTCAATGGAACCTGCAGACTGGGCAGGATCTCGCGCCATTGCAGCTTATCGGGGGCCGGCGTGGTGGGCAGCAGCGGGCGCAGTTTTTCCTCCGCATACGCCTTGAGCCCGACCAGGGCTTCGGTCGCCTTGCTCACCTTGGCCTGGCTGGCCTTCAGTGCCTTGTAATGCGTCCGAAGCGCGCTGATCTGCCCAGGCGTGCCCTGCTCCAGCCAAGCAGGCAATCGCTTGATGATGAAGTCATCGGTAGCCGTGGCCAGCTTGGCTTTTTTTGCCGCATCCAGGGGTAGGTTGTCGCGCTTTGTCATGGTGAACCCTTCGTGTCGAAAGGCGCCACCTTGGCGACAGGCCGTCTCGCGCGGCAGACGGAAATCCGCCTAGGGCAGTGCCTTGGCCGGGCCGGACGTTCCGCTCAGCTCGCGGTAGTGCCCTGGGTTGCACCCAAACCATTTACGAAACGCCTTGTAGAAGGAGCTGCTGTCAGCGAACCCCAGACGTTCGGCGATAGTGCCCAGCCCTACCTCACAATCGGCCAGCCATTGGATCGCCAATTGGCGCCTTACGCTGTCCTTGAGGCCCTGGTAGGTTTGGCCTTCTTCGGCCAGACGACGGCGCAGCGTCGATGCAGACAGGCACAGCTGGCGTGCCAGCGTTTCGGCATCCGGCCAGGAGGCCGGGTCCAAGACCAGCAGGTCGTGGCGAATGCGCCGTGCCAGGCTGGCCGGATCGCGGTACTTGACGAGGATGTTGCCCGGCGCCTCGGCCAGAAAACGCTGCAGTTCCTCTGCTGTGCGCTTGAGCGGTACATCCAGGCAGTCGGCGGCGATGATCATGCGCGTGCGGGGTCGGTCGAACTGCAGGTTTTCCGAGAACATCACCCGATAATCGTCGCAAAACGGCGGCTCGGCACAGCGCAAATCGATGGCCAGGATCGGGATGCGTCGCCCGGCCAGCCAGCAGGCCACGCCGTGTACGATCATCCAGAAGGTGAAGTAGGTAAAGGCGCGGCGCGGTGTCTCCCGCGGCTCATTGATGACGATTTCGGCCAGGCTCTGCTGGCGCACCAGGCTCGGCTGCAGGTCCTCGAGCATCAACGACAGAAACGCCAGGGCAGTTTCCAGCCCTGCACCGAGGGTGGGTTGGGCCATGCTGGCCCGGCACAGGAACGCCAGGCTGCCGCTGCGCAGGCCGCGCGGGTCCATGGCGAAGAATTCGTCATTGCAACGGCGCGCCAGCAGGCGCCAGAGCCGGGCGTAGGCTTCGGCACTGACCCGTGCCTGGGGCAGGTCGAGCTCGCTGGCGTCGATGCCAGCACGGGCCAGCAAGGGCGCGTCGGCCTGCCCGGCCGGGCAGGTCTGCAACAGCGCCTCGCGCACCAGTTGCATGGAAATGGTGTCTTTCTCGCTCATTGGCCATCCAGCGCCTGTGTTGTTTCAGCCGGCCATCTTAGGCCCGTGGGGGAAAAACGCCAGCGCCGGGCAACGGGGCTTGCTGCGTGGCGCTTGCTTCAAAGGCTTGCGGCCAATCCCAGGAACGCCTGGATCAGCCGCAATTCCCGGCGCCGCTCCAGGCAGCCGATCATGTGCCGATTGACCAAGCCTTCCCCGGCCAGTGGCCTGGCCACCACCCGAGGGTCGTGGGCTACCTCCATCGACGAGACGATGCCAAAGCCCAACTCGGCCGCCACCGCCTCGGTGACCGCCTCGCGGCTGTCCAGCTCCAGCAACACCCGAGGCTGCACCTTGGCCGCGGTGCAGGCCTGGTCGAAGGTGCGCCGGGTCATGGAGCTGGGTTCGCGCAGCACCATGATCTGACGGTCCAGGTCAGCCAGAGGCAACTCGCCCTCGCCTGCAGCCCAAGGATGGCTGGCCGGCAACAACACGCACAGCCGCGAGTCCCCCAGGCTTTGCAAGTACAGGCCCTTGCGCGGCTCGACCTCGGTGAGCACGGCCACGTCGGCGTGCTCGGACAACAGCGCCGCCAAGGTCTCCTGGGCGTTGCCCAGGCGCAGGTTGACGGTGATGCCCGGATAGCGCGCCCGCAGCATGCCAAGCATCGGCATCACCCGGTGCGGGCCATCGGCCGCGACCTCCAGGCGCCCAGTGAGCAATTGCCGATTGGCCTCGAGCATCGCCTGGGCCTCTTCGGCCAGGCTGAACATCGCCCGGGTGATGGCCGCCAGGCGCGTGCCCTCCTCGGTCAATTCCACCCGTCGCGCGGTCCGGCGCAACAACGTGATTTGGTAATGCTCCTCCAGCGCCTTGACGTGTCCGGTCACCGCCGGCTGGCTGATGAACAGGCGCGCCGCGGCGCGGGTGAAGCTGCCTTCGCGGGCCACCGCATCGAAGGCACGCAGTTGGAACAGATTCATGGCTATCGGCCTTACTTATGGCTGGCATAACGACAAACAATTTGATTGATAACTCGGCAAATTGCAATTTAGGCCCCGTAAGTTTCAGCCCACCGCTTGTGAGGAATACCGGAATGAGCAACGCCCCGATCCTGCTGACCCCTGGCCCATTGACCACCTCGTCCCGCACCCGCCAAGCCATGCTGGTGGACTGGGGCTCCTGGGACCGCGACTTCAACCAGCTGACCGCCAGCCTGTGCGAGCAACTGCTGGCCATCGTCAACGGCGCGGCCACCCACCACTGCGTCCCTCTGCAGGGCAGCGGCACCTTCGCCGTGGAAGCCGCCATCGGCACCCTGGTGCCACGCGACGGCAAAGTGCTGGTGCTGATCAACGGTGCCTACGGCCAGCGCCTGGCCAAGATCTGCAAGGTCCTGGGCCGTGCCTACAGCACCTTCGAGACCGCCGAGGACCAACCGACCACCGCCGCCGATGTCGACCGCCTGCTGGCCGCCGACCCTGCCGTCACCCACGTGGCGCTGATCCACTGCGAAACCAGCACCGGCATCCTCAACCCGCTGCCCGAGATCGCCCAGGTGGTCAAACGCCACGGCAAGCGCCTGATCATCGACGCCATGAGTTCCTTCGGCGCCCTGCCGATCGATGCCGCACATGTACCTTTCGAGGCCCTTATCGCCGCCTCCGGCAAGTGCCTTGAAGGCGTACCGGGGATGGGCTTCGTCTTCGCCGAGAAAAACGCCCTGGCCGCCTCCGAAGGCAACTGCCACTCCCTGGCCATGGACCTGCAAGACCAGCAGGCGTACATGGCCAAGACCGGCCAATGGCGCTTCACCCCGCCCACTCACGTCGTGGCGGCGTTGCATGAAGCCCTGGTGCAATACAACGAGGAAGGCGGCCTGCCCGCTCGTCACCAACGCTACGCCGACAACTGCAAGACCCTGCTCGAGGGCATGGCCAAGCTCGGCCTGCGCAGCTTCCTGCCTGCCGAGATCCAGGCGCCGATCATCGTCACCTTCCATGCTCCGCGAGACGCTCGCTACCAGTTCAAGGACTTCTACGAGCGCGTCAAGGCCAAGGGTTTCATCCTCTATCCGGGCAAGCTGACCCAGGTGGAAACTTTCCGCGTCGGCTGCATCGGCGTGGTGGGTGCCGAGGGCATGCAAGCTGCCGTCGATGCCGTAGCCCAGGTGCTGCGGGAAATGGAAGTGCTGGACATCTAATTCAACGACCGACCCTTTTCTTCAGGAACCCGCGCACATGAACTACAGCAACCCAACCCAGCTGCAAGCCGCCATCCTCGACTGGGCCGGTACCGTGGTCGACTTCGGCTCCTTCGCCCCGACCCAGATCTTCGTCGAAGCCTTTGCCGAATTCGATGTCCAGGTATCCATCGAAGAAGCCCGTGGCCCGATGGGCATGGGCAAGTGGGATCACATCCGTACCCTGTGCGATGTGCCCGAGATTGCCGAGCGCTACCGCAAAGTGTTCGGCCGTACGCCGACCGATGACGATGTCACCGCCATCTACGAACGCTTCATGCCCCTGCAGATCGAGAAGATCGCCGTGCACTCGGCGCTGATCCCAGGCGCCCTGGACACCCTGACAGGCCTGCGCAAGGACGGCCTGAAGATCGGCTCCTGCTCCGGCTACCCGAAAGTGGTGATGGACAAGGT
>NZ_KV793311.1:36548-164475 GCF_001808425.1 Pseudomonas sp. HMSC08G10
TACCCGAAAGTGGTGATGGACAAGGTAGTGGAGCTGGCCAAGCAGAATGGGTATGTCGCCGACCACGTGGTGGCCACCGACGAAACCCCGAACGGTCGTCCGTGGCCGGCCCAGGCCCTGGCCAACGTGATCGCCCTGGGCATCGATGATGTCGCCGCCTGCGTCAAGGTCGACGACACCGTGCCAGGCATACTCGAAGGCCGTCGCGCCGGCATGTGGACCGTCGCTCTGGTCTGTTCGGGCAACGCCCTGGGCCTGACCTGGGAGGGTTACCGCGCCCTGAGCGCTGAGAAGCTCGAAAGCGAGCGCAAGCGCATCCACGCGATGTTCGAAAGCTCCCGCCCACACTATCTGATCGACACCATCAACGAGCTGCCAGAGGTCATCGCCGACATCAACCGTCGCCTGGCCAAAGGGGAAATGCCACAGGCCTCGTAAGCCTCAGGTGCCGCTCGCGGACAAGCCCCCACTTACAAGGGATGCACTGCCCTGTCAGTGCGGGCTCGTCCGCGAATGGACCGGATCGCTCATGCAGATGTCAGACCGCGCGGTTGAGCTTCACCCAGGCCGCGAACTTGTCGATGAAGGCCTGCAGGAACGGGCGAGTCTTGTCACTGAGCTTGCCCGAATCTTCGAACAGGCTCGCCGCCCCCCCGAGGTAGGCCTCCGGCATCTGCATGCAGGGCATGTCCAGGAACACCAGCGACTGACGCACTGCATGGTTGGCCCCGAACCCTCCAATCGCGCCCGGCGATACGCTCACCACCGCTGCTGGCTTGCCGCTCCAGGCGCTTTGCCCATAGGGTCGCGAGCCCACATCGATGGCATTCTTCAGCCCACCAGGCACCGAGCGGTTGTATTCAGGGGTGACGAACAGCACCGCGTCGCTGCGCCGGATCTCGTCGCGAAAACGCTTCCAGGCCTCCGGCGCATTGGCCTCGACATCCTCGTTGTACAACGGCAGGTCGCCGATCTCGACGATCTTCAAGGCAAGGCTGGAGGGCGCCAACTCTCCCAGGGCCCGGGCCACCTTGCGGTTGTAGGAATCCTTACGCAAGCTGCCGACGACGACCGCTACCGAATAAACCTGGCTCATGGTGGTGTGCAACCTCTATTGGTTGGGGAAGTTGTAGTTATAGATGACCGCTCCCCATTCCCGGAGTTTTTTTCCCACCTGCGGAAAACTTCCCCCCGGTTTCATCGGTCTATGCCTGCAGATGTTTCCGATAATTTCAGAGGTTTTCTCGCAAATGGCAGCAATCCTGGTCGGCCAATTCCACGCTCGTGACGCCGAAGGCCGCATCTATCCCGTGCACGAGTTCCAGGAGTCGACGCTCCAGGCCGACGGCAGCACCCTCGGCGCACCCATCGTCACCTACCGACTGCCCGTCGGCGACCGGGTCAATCACCTGGGCGAAGACCGCTTCGAACTGGCCCGCAGCGGCGTTGAACTCATCCGCATTCCTTGATGCAGTCGACCGTATAGACGAGGCCCTGGCCAGCGTCTTCGCATTGCAGGCCATGGACATCGGCGACAAAACCCGGAAAACCGCTGTTGAAGGCCCGGGCGAAGGCCAGATAGTCGATGATTGCCCGCGTGGAGTCGGTAAAGCGCTCCCCCGGCATGATCAAGGGGATGCCCGGTGGATACGGCACCAGCATGACCGCCGAGACGCGCCCCAGCAGCGCCTCGATCGGCACGGCCTCCACCTCTGCCCGCACGAGTTGGTCATAGGCTTGGGCCGGGCTCATGGCCATCTCCGGCAAACGGGTGAACAGCCGCTTGAGCTGCTTGGCCGTTGCATTGGTCCGGTAGCAGTCATGCAACTGCTCACACAGATCACGCAGCCCTAGACCCTGATAGCGTGACGGCGCTACCGCCATCACGCTGGGCAGACAAAGACTCAACGGTGTGTTGCCATCGTAGTGGCGCTTGAACTCCAGAAGCTCGGTGAGCAAGGTGCTCCACTTGCCCTTGGTAATACCCATGGAGAACAACACTAGGAAGCTGTACAACCCGGTCTTCTCCACCACCAGCCCACGCTCCCAGAGAAACTTGCTCACCACCGCCGCCGGAATGCCGTGCTCGCCCAAGGCGCCCCCTGCCGTGAGCCCCGGCATCACCAGGGTGACCTTCAGCGGGTCGAGCAGCACGTAGTCCTGCTCCACTTCGCCAAAACCGTGCCACTCGGCGCCCGGCTGCAGCAGCCAGTCCTGCGCCGCCAGGCGGTGGATCCCTTCGGCTGCAGGTGGCTGCCAGATGCTGAACCACCAGTCATCGGCGGCGATGTGTTCACGCAGGTTAGCCAGTGCGCGACGAAAGCTCAGGGCTTCGTCGAACATCTCCTGCAACAGCGAGCGCCCGGCCGGGCCTTCCATCATGCTCGACGCCACGTCCAGTGACGCCAGAATGCTGTACTGCGGCGAGGTGGAGATGTGCATCATGAAGGCTTCATTGAAGCGGTCGCGGTCCAGTTGCCGCTGGCTGCCATCCTGCACGTGGATCATCGACGCCTGGCTGAACGCTGCCAGCAGTTTGTGGGTGGAATGGGTGCTGAACACCAGCGGGCTGCCGTCGCCACGCGCTGTGCCCATGGCATAGCGCCCGGCAAAGAACTCGTGGAAGGCGGCATAGGCGAACCAGGCTTCGTCGAAGTGCAGCACCTCGACACTGGCACCGAGCTCCTGCTTGATCAGCCCTGCGTGATAACACAAACCGTCATAGGTGGAGTTGGTCACCACGGCCAGGCGAATACGCGCCGCTCGCCCCCGAGCCAGAGGGTTGGCCTTGATTTTCGCCTGGATCGAGGCCGCGCTGAATTCGCTGAGCGGGATCGGACCGATGATGCCCAGCTCGTTGCGCTCCGGGCACAGGTAGATCGGGATGGCGCCAGTCATGATGATGGCGTGGACCACCGATTTGTGGCAGTTGCGATCCACCAGCACCAAGTCGTCGCGACCGACCATGGCATGCCAGACGATTTTGTTGGCGGTCGACGTGCCGTTGATCACGAAGAACGTGTGGTCGGCGCCGAAGTTACGCGCAGCTCGGGCTTCGGCCTGGGCCAAAGGGCCTGTGTGGTCGAGCAGTGAGCCGAGCTCGGGTACCGAGACCGACAGGTCCGAGCGCAAGGTGTTTTCCCCGAAGAACTGATGGAACGCCTGCCCCACCGGGCTCTTGCGGTAGGCCACGCCACCGCCATGGCCGGGCGTGTGCCAGGAATAGTTCGATTGCGCGGTGTGCTGCACCAGGGCCTTGAAGAACGGCGGCAACAAGCCGTCGAGATAATTGTGGGCGGCGCGGGCGACCTGACGGGCAAGAAAGGGGACGGTGTCTTCGAACAGGTAGAGGATGCCGCGCAACTGGTTGAGCTCGCTCATGGCTTCAGCCGGGGCATATTCGAGGGTGACCTGTTCACCGAGGGCGAAGATCGGCAGGTCTGGCGCACGTTGTCGCGCCAGGCGAATCAGCTCAGCCATGCTTTGCAACAGATGAGCGTCCTCTCCGACGCCTTCGGCGGCGATCAACATGCAGGCCAAGCCGTGATGGGTCGCCGCTACCAGCCTGGCTTCAGCCTGGTCGGCGGCGGCCAAGATGGCGAAACCGTCCTGGGCGAGCTCCTCGGCAATGCCGCGCACGCGCTCACCGGCGACGCTGTCGGCCTTGATCGCGCGATGGACGATGAGGATGGGGAACTTGAGGTCCTTGTACATCGGCAACTACTCCCTTCGCAGGACAGGTCCGTCCTTTCAGGGTAGAAGCTGGCCGATCAGGCTGCGCATCTTTCTGCGGGCGCTGGCGTCGCCTGGGAAAGGGCCGCAGAGCGGCCCCGGTATAGCCAATCAGCTGGCGGCAGGCTCCGTGAGCGCCTGCCACATCGACGGCGCACCCGCCGATTTGGCGATCGCTGCCAGGCGCTCGGCATGTGCTTCGAGCTCCTCGGCGCTGGCCATTATGACCCGCCCCGGCTGGCGCCCGACGATGCGGCGGATCTCGCTGCCGGTACCGCCCTCGCCGGACTCGTCGCCGTCTGCCCCATGGGCCGCCAGCGACAGGCTGGTCTGGCCACCGGTCATCGCCAGGTAGACGTCGGCCAGCAGTTCGGAGTCGAGCAGTGCGCCGTGCAGCTCACGACCGGAGTTGTCGATGCCATAGCGTTTGCACAACGCATCGAGGCTGTTGCGCTGGCCTGGGTGCCGCGCCCGCGCCAGCATCAGGGTGTCGATGACGGTGCAGTATTGGGAAACATCGGCGCGGTCGTGTTGGCCCAGCAGGGCGAATTCGTTGTTGATGAAGCCAACGTCGAACGCCGCGTTGTGGATGACCAGGTGCGCGCCTTTGATGTACTCGAAGAACTCTTCGGCGACATCGGCGAATCGCGGTTTGCCGATCAGGAAGGCATCGGTGATGCCGTGCACCCCGATCGCGCCTTCGTCACTCTCGCGGTCCGGTTGCAGATAGACGTGGAAGTTGCGCCCGGTCAGGCGCCGGCCGATGACCTCGACGCAGCCGATCTCGATGATCCGGTGGCCTTCGGTGACCGGCATGCCGGTGGTTTCGGTATCGAGGACGACGTACCGGTTGACTTGCTGCTCCACGCGGGTGGCTCCAACTTGCATCAGGACAAAGCCGGGATTGTACCCCAAACGACAGGGTGGGGCGCTACGTCGGGTGAACCCGCTACCACCTGACCACCCCAGGCTTTGTGGCAGCGGCCATACCCGCTGCAGTGCACCCCTGGCTCAAGGACTCAGCGCTTGGCACGCACTTCGTCGACACCGCGGTTGGCCAGTTGGTCGGCACGTTCGTTGCCAGGGTGGCCGATGTGTCCACGCACCCACTTCCAAGTCACCTTGTGACGGTTGACCTGCTCGTCGAGCTGCTGCCAGAGGTCGGCGTTTTTCACCGGTTCCTTGGCCGCCGTTTTCCAGCCGCGCTTCTTCCAGTTGGCCATCCACTCGTTGATGCCTTTCATGACGTATTGCGAATCGGTGGTGAGCACCACCTCGCATTCACGCTTGAGTGCCATCAGCCCCTGGATCGCCGCCATCAGTTCCATGCGGTTGTTGGTGGTTTCGCGCTCGCCGCCCCACAGCTCCTTCTCGACGCCTTTGTAAACCATCAGCACCCCCCAGCCACCCGGGCCCGGGTTGCCCTTGCAGGCACCATCGGTGTAGATCTCGACGCTCTCGCTCATGTACCGCCTTTTCGCTCTGTGATATCGACCGCAGGGCCCTCAGGGCTCACTGTGGCGACGATTGACCTTGGCCAGCGGCAACGGCAGCAGTTTGCCCATGGGCTCGCGGCGCTCCAGGCGTAGCGGCCGCAGGCCGACCACCATCTTGCGCGCCACCACCAGGTAAACCCCGCCGCCAGCAGTCTGCCAACCGCCGGCCATGCGCTCCCAACCGGCCAGGCGCTGTTGCCAGGCCGGCGAGGCAAGCGGCGGACGATAGCACCCGAAGCGGCGTTTCTCCAGCGCGAAGCCCAGCAGGTTGAGCCAGTCGCCAAGACGCGACGGCGAGATGCAACGAGCCTTGCGCAATGCCCCGTGACTGAAGAAATGGCGCACGCCCCAACTGCTCCAGGGATTGATCCCGACGATCAGCAGATGCCCGCCCGGGCGCACGGCGCTGGCGGCTTCACGCAACAAGCCATGGGGCGAGAGGCTGAAATCCAGGCCATGCTGCAGCACCACCACGTCGGCGGCATGCTCGGAAAGCGGCCAGGCCTGTTCTTCGCAGACGATTTCCACTCCCGGCAAGGGGGCGCCCAGGCGCACGTTGCGCTGCACTTGAGGCGCATTGGGCGGAGGCTCGGCACAGGGGCCGTAATGCACCAAGAAGCCGCCGAAGAAGCGGCCGAGTTCATCCTCGAGGAGTTTTTCCTCCTCGCGCAACATCAACTGCCCGAGCGGCCCGTTGAACCACTCACGGGCCAGGCTCATCAGCGCGATCCAGTCAGGATCGGCCTGGGCAAAGGCTTTGTCGGTCATTGCGTTCTCCCTCGAAGGTTCTCCGTCCGCGCCATCGCGGCTAAGATGCCTTCATGTTCACGCCAGGCGATTCGGTACGCACATGATACAGATCGATGCTCTTCCCGCTTTCTCCGACAATTACATCTGGCTGTTACAGGATACTGCCAAACGCCGCTGCGCGGTGGTCGACCCCGGCGATGCCGCCCCGGTGCAGGCCTGGCTTGCGGCCAACCCCGGCTGGGTGCTGGAAGACATCCTGATCACCCACCACCACCACGACCACGTCGGCGGCGTTGAAGCCCTTAAGCACGCCACCGGCGCACGCGTGTGCGGCCCGGCCCAAGAGCGCATTCCAGCCCGCGACCTGGCGCTGGACGACGGCGACCAGGTAAAGGTGTTGGGCCTGGTCTTCGACATCATCGCCGTGCCCGGCCATACCCTGGGCCATATCGCTTACTACAGCGCGCCGCTGCTGTTCTGCGGCGACACCCTGTTCGCCGCCGGATGCGGTCGCCTGTTCGAAGGCACGCCCGAACAGATGCACCAGTCCCTGTCGCGGCTGGCCGCACTGCCCGCCGAGACCCGTGTGTACTGCACCCACGAATACACCTTGAGCAACCTGCGTTTCGCCAAGGCCGTGGAGCCGGAAAACCTGCACGTTGCCCAACGATTTGCCGACGTTACCCGGTTGCGCGATGAAGATCGCATCAGCTTGCCCTCGACCATCGGTCTGGAACGGCTCACCAACCCCTTTCTTCGCACGGCTGAAACATCAGTGAAACAAAAAGCAGACGAATGGAAGGGACATTCCAATACAAGCCAAGCCTCTGTTTTTGCTGCCTTGAGGTCTTGGAAAGACACCTTCTGATAACCCCAAGATATATCGCAACCCGTTGTCAACGGTTGACCCGGGGGGGACCGGTTTCTAGAATCGCCGAAATTTTTCGCCCGGAAACCTGTCCCAGCCGATGTCTTCCCGTAGCCGCAGAACCTCTCATTCCGTCGCCCTGACGCGTCTGGCCCAAATCAGCGCGCTGGCTCTGGCCGCCACCTTGGTGGGCTGCCAGAGCACCCGTCAGCTCGACGAATCCGACAGCGTTCGCGCAAGCTACCAGGCGCGCGTCAAGCACAAGCCTGCCCCGCTGATGGTCAAGAAAGCCGAGCCAGCCCCCCAGGATGTCTGGGAGCGCATGCGCCAGGGCTTCGCTTTGCAAGACAACATCGACGTCAATCCGCGCATCGAGCAGCAACGCCTGTGGTTCGCCAGCAATCCGTCGTTCCTGGAAAACGCTGGCGAGCGTGGCAGCCTCTATCTGCACTACATTGTCGAGCGCCTCGAAGAGCGCGACATGCCGCTGGAGCTGGCCCTGCTGCCAGCGATCGAAAGCGCCTACAACCCGATGGCCTACTCCCGCGCCCATGCGGTTGGCCTGTGGCAGTTCATCCCCTCGACCGGTCGCCACTTCAACCTGCGTCAAACCAATTTCTACGATGGCCGCCGCGACATCACCGCGTCGACCAACGCTGCGCTCGATTATCTGGGCCGCCTACACGACATGTTCAACGGCGACTGGCTGCTGGCCCTGGCGGCCTACAACGCCGGCGAAGGCACTGTGAGCCGGGCTATCGAGCGCAACGAGCGCCTGGGCCTGCCCACCGACTACTGGAACCTGCCGCTGCCCCAGGAAACCCGCGACTACGTGCCCAAATTGCTGGCCCTGTCGCAAGTGGTCATGACTCCGCAAGCCTACGGCGTCAGCCTTAGCCCCATCGCCAACGAACCTTACTTCGAAGCCGTGGCCATCAACGATCGCCTGGACCTGTCGCGGGTTGCGGCGTTCGCCGACATCGACGAGGACGAGCTCATCCAGCTCAATCCGGCCTTCAAGAAGCGCATGACCGTGGACGGTCCCAAGCAGCTGCTGGTGCCCACCGCCAAGGCCCAATTGCTGACCGACAGCCTGTCCAACCTCAAGCCTGAGGAACTGGTCAGCCTGCAACCTAACAAGGCTGTGTTCCAGGCTGCCCTGGCCGAGACCAAGGCACCTGCGGCGACCCGCAGCTACCGGGTCAAGCGTGGCGACAACCTGGGCGCCATCGCCAAGGCCAACCGCGTGTCGGTGAGCGACCTGAAGCGTTGGAACCGCCTCTCGGGCAACCACCTCAAGGCCGGCCAGGTGCTCGCCTTGCGCGGTGGCAGCCCGTCGAGCGGAGCCGCCAACCGTGTCGCGGCCTCCAAGCAGCGCTCCACTCAATACAAAGTCCGCAAGGGCGACTCCCTCTATGCGGTGGCCAAACGCTTCAACGTCGAGATGAAGCATCTCAAGCGCTGGAATCCACGTAGCGGCCATGCCCTCAAGCCTGGCCAGACGCTGACCGTCTACCTGTCGCACTGATCTGATTGCCTTGGGGCCGCTGCGATGGGTGACGAAGCAGCCCCCGAGGACAAATCCAGTCACACTCCCCCGCGCCCAGCCCCGCGCCAGACACCCTTTTTCCATCCCAGACAAGCTGTTACTGTAGCCCGACCAACGCCCCACGCTGCCTGGATCGGATCACCGACTTGATACGTCCCCTCCTGTTGCTTTCACTCAGCCTCGCCATGAGCCTTCCCGCTGCCGCAACGGTGAGCGAAAGCCACGGTTATGCGCAGTTCGGCACACTCAAGTATCCAGCCACGTTCACCCATTTCGACTGGGTCAACCCGCAAGCACCCAAGGGCGGCACGTTGCGGGCAATGGCGTTCGGCACCTTCGATACGCTCAACCCTTACACCTTCAAAGGCTCGAGCCCGGTCACCACGCCGAATTTCCTGCAGTACGGGGTCAACGAGCTTAATGAGCCGCTGATGGTCGGCACCGGTCAGTACGATCCTTCCGGAGACGAGCCCACCTCCAGCTACGGATTGATCGCCCGCTCCGTGGAGTACAGCGAGGACCGCAGCTGGGTCGTGTTCAACCTGCGCCCCGAGGCGCGATTCCACGACGGCCACCCCATCACCTCAGCGGATGTCGCGTTCTCCTATCGCACCCTGCTCAAGGAAGGCCACCCGATCTACCGCACCAACCTGCAGGAAGTGCAGCGCGTGGACATCCTCGGCCCGCTGCGCATCCGCTTCGTCTTCAAGCGGGCCGGCAACCCGCTTTTGATCCTGCGCCTGGGCGAGATGCCGGTGTTGCCCAAGCATTACTGGAAAGGCCGAGACTTCAAGGCCACCACGTTCGAACCACCGCTGGGCAGCGGCCCGTACCGCATCACCGAAGTTCAGCCCGGCCGGCGTCTGGTGTTCGAGCGGGTGAAGAACTACTGGGGCAAGCACCTCGCCGTCAACCGCGGCAAGTACAACTTCGACCGTGTCGAATACGAGTTCTACCGCGACGCCACGGTCGCCTTCGAAGCCTTCAAGGCCGGCGAGTTCGACATCTACATCGAGCATCAGGCCAAGAACTGGGCCAACGGTTACACCTTCCCGGCCATCCGCCGCGGCCAGGTGATCAAGGCGCAGATCCCGCACCGCATCCCGACGCAAACCCAGGGGCTATTCATGAACAGCCGCCGAGCCAACTTTAGTGACCCTCGGGTGCGCCAGGCCCTGGGCCTGATGCTCGACTTCGAGTGGACCAACCGCGCCCTGTTCAGCAGTGCCTACCGCCGCTCGACCAGCTACTACCCCAACAGCGAGTTCGCCGCCACCGGCCTGCCCAAGGGCAAGGAGTGGCTGCTGCTGGCGCCGTTCCGTGACGAACTGCCGCCCAAGCTGTTCACCGAACCCTACACGGTGAGCCACACCGACGGACGCGGCATCAGCCGCCAGACCCTGCGCCAGGCCCTGGCGCTGTTCGCCCAGGCAGGCTGGAAGCTCGACGGCCAGCGTCTGGTCAATGCCAAAGGCCAGCAGTTCCGCATGGAATTGCTGCTGGTCAACCCGAACCTCGAACGCATCCTTCAGCCCTACGTGGAAAACCTCGCCAGCATGGGCATCGACGCCCACCTGCGCACGGTCGACCGTGCCCAGTACAAGCAGCGCCTGGATCAGTTCGACTTCGACATGATCCTCATGACCCTCAACCAGACCCTGAGCCCGGGTCTGGAGCAATGGCTGTACTTCCACTCGAGCCAAGCCTCGGTCAAGGGCAGCAAGAACTACGCTGGTGTGAAAGACCCTGTGGTCGACCACCTGCTCGACACCCTGCTCGCCGCCCGCACCCGCGCCGACCAGGTCGCTGCGGCCCGCGCCCTGGACCGGGTGCTGTCGTGGCAGTACTACATGATTCCCAACTGGTATCTCGACAATCACCGCCTGGCCTACCGCAACCGGTTCGCCTTCGTCACCACGCCGCCCTATACCCTGGGCCTGAACAGCTGGTGGCTCAAGACTTCGGAGAAAGCCCAATGATGCCAACGCACCCTTTGCGCCTGCTGGCCGGCAGCCTGTTGCTGGCCTGCCTGAGCCTCCCGGCGATGGCCGCACCGCAACACGCCCTGACCCTCTACGGCGAGCCGCCAAAATACCCGGCGGACTTCAAGCATTTCGCCTATGTAAACCCTGACGCCCCCAAGGGCGGCACCTTCCGCCAGTCCAGCTTCGGCGGTTTCGACAGCCTCAACCCGTTCATCAACAAGGGCGTGCCAGCCGACGACATCGGCCTGATCTACGACACCCTGATGCGCCAGAGCCTCGATGAGCCCTTCACCGAGTACGGCCTGGTGGCCGAGAAGATCGAAAAAGCCCCCGACAACGGCTGGGTACGCTTCTACCTGCGCCCCGAGGCACGCTTCCACGACGGCCACCCGATGCGCGCTGACGACGTGGTGTTCACTTTCAACGCGCTGATGAGCAAAGGTGCACCGCTGTACCGCGGCTACTACGCCGACGTCGCCGAGGTGATCGCCGAAGACCCGCTGCGGGTGTTGTTCAAGTTCAAGCACAAGAACAACCGCGAGCTGCCACTGATCCTCGGCCAGTTGCCGGTGCTGCCCAAGCACTGGTGGGAAGGCCGCGACTTCGACCGCGGCAACCTGGAGATTCCGCTGGGCAGCGGCCCGTACAAGGTCGCCGAGGTCAAGGCTGGGCGCTCGATCCGCTACGAGCGGGTCAAGGACTACTGGGCCAAGGACCTGCCGATCAACCGCGGCTTCTACAACTTCGATGTCATGACCTACGACGCGTATCGCGATAACACCGTCGCACTGGAAGCGCTCAAGGCCGGGCAGTTCGACTATTGGCTGGAGACCAGTGCGAAGAACTGGGCCACCGCCTACGACATCCCGGCGGTGCGCGAAGGCCGGCTCATCCGCGAGCAATTGGCCAACGGCAACCCCACCGGCATGCAGGGTTTCATCTTCAACTTGCGTCGCCCTGTGTTCCAGGACGTGCGGGTGCGCGAGGCGCTGAGTCTGCTGCTGGACTACGAATGGACCAACAAGCAGTTGTTCAACGGCGCCTACACTCGCACCGGCAGCTATTTCGAGAACTCCGAGATGGCCGCCAGCGGCCTGCCAGGGCCGGATGAACTGAAGATCCTCGAGCCCCTGCGCGGCAAGATCCCCGAGCAAGTCTTCACCCAAGCCTTCCGCAACCCGGTCAGCGATGGCAGCGGCATGATCCGCGACCAACAACGCAAGGCCTACAAACTGCTGCAGGAAGCCGGCTGGAAGATCGTCGACGACAAGATGGTCGATGCCCAGGGCAAACCGGTGTCCCTCGAGTTTCTACTAGCCCAGACCGAGTTCGAGCGCATCCTGCTGCCGTTCAAGCGCAACCTCGCCGACCTCGGAATCGAGCTGAACATCCGCCGCGTCGACGTTTCCCAATACATCAACCGCCTGCGCTCGCGCGACTTCGACATGATCGTCGGCGGTTACCCGCAATCGAGCTCGCCGGGTAACGAGCAGCGTGAGTTCTGGACCAGCGCCGCCGCCGACAACCCAGGCAGCCGCAACTTCATCGGCCTGCGCGACCCGGCCATCGACCAATTGGTCGAGCAGTTGATCAACGCCGACTCGCGCCAGAGTCTGATCGCCCACACCCGCGCGCTGGACCGCGTGCTGCTGTGGGGCTACTACGTAATCCCCAACTGGCACATCAAGACCTGGCGCGTAGCCTACTGGAACCACATCGGCCATCCCGAGGTGTCGCCCAAGTACGACATCGGCATCAACACCTGGTGGATCAAGCCCGGTGCGAAGCCGGCCGAGGCCCAGGCCGAAGAAGCGGCAGCCGCGCAAGAGGCGAACTGACATGCTGGCCTACATCCTGCGTCGCCTGCTGCTGATCATCCCGACCCTGTTCGGCATCCTGATCATCAACTTCATCATCGTCCAGGCCGCTCCTGGCGGCCCGGTGGAACAGATGATCGCCAAGCTCGAAGGCTTCGAAGGCGCCACCAGCCGCATCGCCGGTGGCGGCGCTGAAGTCTCGGTGGCCGGCTCCAACTACCGTGGCGCCCAAGGCCTGGACCCGGCCCTGATCGCCGAAATCGAGCGCATGTACGGTTTCGACAAGTCGGCGCCCGAACGCCTGTGGATCATGATCAAGAACTACGCCCGCCTGGACTTCGGCGAGAGCTTCTTCCGCGATGCCAAGGTCATCGATCTGATCGCCGAGAAGATGCCCGTGTCTATCTCCCTGGGGCTTTGGAGCACGCTGATCATGTACCTTGTGTCGATCCCGCTGGGGATCGCCAAGGCCGTGCGCCATGGCAGCCACTTCGATGTCTGGACCAGTTCGGCAATCATCGTTGGCTACGCCATCCCCGCCTTCCTGTTCGCCATCCTGCTGATCGTGCTGTTCGCCGGCGGCAGCTACTTCGACTGGTTCCCCCTGCGCGGGCTGACGTCCAACAACTTCGACGAGCTATCCACCAGCGGCAAGATCCTCGATTACTTCTGGCACCTGGTGCTGCCGATCACCGCGCTGGTCATCGGCAACTTTGCCACCATGACCCTGCTGACCAAGAACAGCTTCCTCGACGAGATCAACAAGCAATACGTGGTCACCGCCAAGGCCAAGGGCCTGAGCCGCTCGCGGGTGCTGTACGGGCATGTGTTCCGCAACGCCATGCTGCTGGTGATCGCCGGCTTCCCCTCGGCGTTCATCGGCATCTTCTTCACAGGTTCTCTGCTCATCGAGGTGATCTTCTCCCTCGACGGCCTGGGCCTGATGAGCTTCGAGGCAGCGATCAACCGCGACTACCCGGTGGTCTTCGGCACCCTGTTCATCTTCACCCTGCTGGGGCTGGTGGTGAAACTGATCGGCGACCTGACCTACACCCTGGTCGACCCCCGCATCGACTTCGCCAGCCGGGAGCATTGACATGGCACTCTCCCCTCTCAATCGCCGGCGCTTCGAGCGCTTCAAGGCCAACCGCCGCGGCTGGTGGTCGCTGTGGATCTTCATCGTGCTGTTCGGCCTGAGCTTGGGCGCCGAACTGATCGCCAACGACAAACCCATCGCCATACGCTACGAAGGCCAGTGGTACTTCCCCGCCTTCAAGCGTTACCCGGAAACCACCTTCGGCGGCGAATTCCCCCTGGAAGCGAACTACAAGAGCCCCTACATTCGCGAACTGCTCGCGGCCAAGGACAGCTGGGTGCTGTGGGCGCCCATCCCGTTCAGCTACCAGAGCATCAACTACGACCTCAAGGTCCCGGCCCCGGCACCGCCCTCGGCGGACAACTGGCTGGGCACCGACGATCAGGGCCGCGACGTGATGGCCCGGGTCATCTACGGCTTCCGCGTCTCGGTGCTGTTCGCCCTGACGCTGACCGTGCTCAGCTCCATCGTCGGCGTCATCGCCGGCGCCCTGCAGGGTTTCTATGGCGGCTGGGTGGACCTGGCCGGCCAGCGTTTCCTGGAGATCTGGTCGGGCTTGCCGGTGCTGTACCTGTTGATCATCCTCGCCAGCTTCGTACAGCCCAACTTCTGGTGGCTGCTGGGCATCATGCTGCTGTTCTCGTGGATGAGTCTGGTGGACGTGGTGCGCGCCGAGTTCCTACGCGGGCGCAACCTAGAATACGTGCGTGCCGCCCGCGCCTTGGGAATGCGCGACGGCCCGATCATGTTCCGGCACATCCTGCCCAACGCCATGATCTCCACCATGACCTTCATGCCGTTCATCCTCACCGGCGCCATCGGCACCCTCACCGCCCTGGACTTCCTCGGCTTCGGCCTGCCACCGGGCGCCCCCTCGCTCGGCGAGCTGGTGGCCCAAGGCAAGTCCAACCTGCAGGCGCCGTGGCTTGGCATCAGCGCCTTCGCCGTGCTGGCGATCATGCTGAGCCTTCTGGTGTTCATCGGCGAATCCGCCCGCGATGCCTTCGACCCGAGGAAATGACATGAGCGAACACAACCTGATCGAAGTGCGCGACCTCTCGGTGGAGTTCGTCACTGGTGAACACGTGCATCGCGTGGTCGATGGCATCAGTTTCGACATCCGCAAGGGCGAGACCCTGGGCCTGGTCGGCGAAAGCGGCTCGGGCAAGTCCGTCACCGCGCATTCCATCCTGCGCCTGTTGCCCTACCCACTGGCGCGCCACCCCAGCGGCAGCATCCGCTACAACGACCAGGACCTGCTGCAGCTCGGTGAAAAGCCCATGCGCCGCATCCGCGGGGACCGCATCGCGATGATCTTCCAAGAGCCGATGACCTCGCTGAACCCGCTGCACACCATCGAAAAGCAGGTCAACGAAATCCTCCTGCTGCACAAAGGCCTCACCGGCAAGCAGGCCACTGCCCGCACCCTGGAGCTGCTGGAGATGGTCGGCATCCCCGACCCGCACAAGCGCCTCAAGGCCCTGCCCCACGAGCTGTCCGGCGGCCAGCGCCAACGCGTGATGATCGCCATGGCCCTGGCCAATGAGCCCGAGCTGCTGATTGCCGACGAGCCCACCACCGCGCTCGACGTCACCGTGCAGTTGAAGATCCTCGACCTGCTCAAGGAGCTGCAGGCCCGCCTGGGCATGGCCCTGCTGCTGATCAGTCACGACCTGAACCTCGTGCGACGCATCGCCCACCGCGTGTGCGTGATGCAGTGCGGCAAGATCGTCGAACAGGCCGACTGCACTACCCTGTTCAAGGCCCCGCAGCACCCCTACACCCAAATGCTGATCAACGCCGAACCCAGCGGCGCCCCCGCCCACAACCCCGTGGGCGACCCCTTGCTGGAAGTCGAAGACCTGCGCGTGTGGTTCCCCATCAAGAAAGGCCTGCTGCGCCGCACCGTCGACCACGTCAAAGCCGTGGACGGCATCGACTTCAGCCTGCCTCAGGGCCAGACCCTCGGCATCGTGGGTGAAAGCGGCTCCGGCAAATCCACCCTTGGCCTGGCCATCTTGAGGTTGATCGCCAGCCGTGGCGGCATCCGCTTCCACGGCCAGAACCTCGAAGGCCTCAGCCAGAAGGATGTGCGCCCCCTGCGACGGGAAATGCAGGTCGTGTTCCAAGACCCCTTCGGCAGCCTCAGCCCCCGCATGTGCGTGGCCGACATCGTCGGCGAAGGCCTGCGCATTCACCGCATCGGCTCCCCTGCCGAACAGGAAGCGGCGATCATTGCCGCGCTGGAGGAAGTCGGCCTGGACCCCCGCACCCGACACCGTTACCCCCACGAATTCTCCGGCGGCCAACGCCAACGCATCGCCATCGCCCGCGCGCTGGTGTTGAAGCCTGCGTTGATTCTGCTGGATGAACCCACCTCCGCGCTGGACCGCACGGTACAGCGACAGGTAGTGGAGCTGCTGAGGAATTTGCAGCAAAAGTACAACCTCACGTACCTATTCATCAGTCATGACCTGGCGGTGGTGAAGGCGTTGAGTCACCAGTTGATGGTGATCAAACATGGGCATGTGGTTGAACAGGGGGATGCGCAGACGATTTTTCATGCGCCGCAGCATGCGTATACGAAGCAGTTGTTGGAGGCGGCGTTTTTGGAGGTTTAGGGGGGCAGGACGAACCACTGTTGCGTGCGGTTTTAATGGCTAAGTGCAGGAGAGGTCTCGCCTGCACCTGGCTTTTGAAAGAGCCCCACGTGCAAAGCGTATGTAAACCTCACCAGCATCCGTCAGGCGCACCGTCCTGAACGGCATCTCTATATCCTATCGAGCCAGATAACGTTGTATAAGCGCTTGTAAATCAAGCATATTTTATTTTTCTTTGAAACTGCTGTAGCGAGGGTATTGACCATGGAGAACGATCGTTCTACCATTGCCGACATGAACAGCGAAAGTAGTAACGACACCAAAGAGCGGCTATTGAAGATCGGGGAAGACTTGATCTATCGCGGCGGGATTGCTGCAACCGGAATGGATCTTTTAGTGAAGACATCTGGTGTCGCTCGCAAGAGTATCTACCGCTATTTCGGTACTAAGGAAGCGCTCGTAATAGAAATTTTAAAGCGCCGCGACAGAAACTGGATGCGATGGTTTGAGACGGAAGTAAATAAAGCCGACTCAGCAGCAGACAAGCTTCTACGCATATTTGATGTACTTTGCGACTGGTTCGCCTCTGAAAGTTTCAGAGGATGCGCATTCATTAATACAGCCGGTGAAACAGGCGACCCAGAAGATCCAGTACGACGTGTGGATAAAGAGCACAAAGAAAACGTAAAAGCGTTTGTGCTCTCTCTCTGTAAAGAATATGGCTTCGATGATCCAGAGGCGCGTGCGCGCCAATTTCTGATTCTGATCGACGGCGCCATCACCGTTGCCCATTTACTTGGTGACAGCCGATCAGCAGTTGATGCAAAAGCCATTGCACAACAACTGCTGAATCGTTAATCGCCAGTAGGCGGGCGATACCAGCCCAGTAAGCGAGGAATTAAAATGTCCGCTCATAACGAAGTACGCCCGCCAGTACCGCCATTCACACATGAAACCGCCATTCTCAAAGTACGTCTGGCCGAAGATGGCTGGAATAGCCGCGACCCCGAAAAAGTCTCTCTGGCTTACTCCCTTGATACGAAATGGCGTAATCGCGCTGAATTTGCATTTAACCGTGAGCAAGCAAAGAATTTCCTGACTCGTAAATGGGCCAAAGAACATGAGTACCGTTTGATCAAGGAGCTGTGGGCGTTCACCGAGAACCGCCTGGCCGTTCGCTATGCTTATGAATGGCACGACGATTCTGGTAACTGGTTCCGCTCGTACGGTAACGAGAACTGGGAGTTCGGTGATGACGGCCTGATGATCAACCGTTATGCCTGCATCAATGACATGCCCATCAAGGAGTCCGAGCGCAAGTTCCATTGGCCTCAGGGCCGTCGTCCAGACGACCACCCAAGCTTGTCTGATCTGGGCTTGTAAACGTTTCCCGTGTACACGGAAGTTCACCCTATTTTCTCTATGTTCTCTCACTCTGTAATTGGCGTGGCGCCCGATGGGTTCCCAGAGGGTAAGCCACGCCTTTAAATGCTTTTGAAGCATGGCGCTGATACGCCGCTCTCCTTCCCTTCTGCTGCATGCTCGCTAGCGCGCGCTCTGCGTGGCTGACAGGCGGCCCTCGGTACTACCAACGCCATCCGGCGGTCATTTCTGCCTGACTGCGAGACGCTTTCACACCGTGCGTTTGGGTGATGCGATTGTTCAATGAGAACAATAGCGCAAATATATTTTGCGCACTAACTATTTAGACGCAAAATAAACCCCACGCAGCAAGCAGTCGCTGATCCCAATATCAAAGCTCACGGAGAATCATCATGACTTTTAGCAAAGCACTCGCCATCGCCACCCTGACCTTTGGCACCAGCGTCGGCGCCTTCGCCCAGAGCGCCACCCCCTACCACTACGGCATGAACTTGGACATCGCTCGAGTGATCGCTGTAGACGCGCCGGCCAACGCCGCCAGCTACGCCAGCACCGCCACCCTCACCTACCGTGACAGCCACGGCAAGCTGCAGAAAATCAGTTACCTGCGCCCCACCACCTCCGCCAACCAGAACTAATGACTCCAGCGACCCAGGAACTTGACCATGAAAATGTCCCTTACCCTCACCGCCGGTCTGCTCGCCCTTGCCGTCAACAGTGCCTTCGCCGCTGGTAGCCCCGGTGTTGAAACCACCACTCAAGGCTTCCTACAGGCCCTTGCCGCGGGTGGCGGTAAACCGTTGGAAACCCTGTCCCCGAAAGATGCCCGCGGCGTGCTCACTGGCGCCCAGGCCAGCGTGAAAGTGGATGTCTCCGGTATCCAAATCGAGCGCCGCAGCATTCAGGTCGACAGCCAGGCGTTGGAGATCCGCGTGATACGACCACAAGGCGCGAAAGGCGAACTGCCTGTGTTCATGTTCTTCCACGGAGGTGGCTGGGTGTTGGGTGACTACCCAACGCACGAACGCCTGATCCGCGACCTGGTGGTCGGCTCCGGTGCAGCAGCGGTCTATGTCGACTACACCCCGTCGCCGGAAGCCCAATTCCCCACGGCCATTAACCAGGCTTACGCCGCCACCCGCTGGGTTGCCGAGAATGGCAAACAGATTGGTGTCGATGGCAGCCGCCTGGCGGTGGTAGGCAACAGTGTCGGTGGCAACATGGCGGCGGTGGTCGCGATCAAAGCCAAGGAGGCCGGCACGCCCAAGCTGCGGTTCCAAGCCTTGTTGTGGCCGGTGACTGACGCCAACTTCAACAACGGCTCGTACAACCAGTTCGCTGAGGGCCACTTCCTGACCCGCAATATGATGCAGTGGTTCTGGGACAGCTATACCACCGATCCGAGGCAGCGTAACGACATCCATGCATCGCCACTGCGCGCCAGCCTGGATCAGTTGAAAGGCTTACCGCCAGCATTGGTGCAGACCGCCGAGATGGACGTGCTGCGCGACGAAGGCGAAGCCTATGCCCGCAAGCTGGAGGCTGCCGGTGTACCGGTGACCGCCGTGCGTTACAACGGCATGATTCACGACTTCGGCCTGCTCAACGTACTCAGCCAGGTGCCTGGAACCCGCAGTGCATTGGACCAGGCTGCCCAGGCGATCAAGCAACACCTGAAGTAATCGAGCGGTACCGGACCGGGGCGGCTTTGACGCCCCCGGTCGTGCTTGTAGGCTCATCGGCACCCTGTACCGGCCAGCCCCCCGATCGGCATATCGCTCCCTGCGCGAAACGGTGCAGTGCCTTGAGCAGCTTCGGCTCTATTCGTTCACCAACTGGATTATCGTCTTGCCCTTGCCACGACCTTGCGCGACTTGGCGAAATGCGTCGTTGACAGTGTCCAATCCAAAGCGTTGCTGATCCACCCGGATGGTCAGTTGCCCAGCATCAGCCAGGGCAGCTGCCTGGCGCAGGATGGCCCCGTGGTGTTCGCGGCCCATGCCGGTAAGTAAGGGTGTCAGGGTGAACACGCCCGAATAGGTGGCGCTTCTGAACGACAGCGGCGCGAGGCTATGCTGCCCCCAGCCGAGGCAACTCAGAACGTGCCCTGTGTAAGGCTTCACGGCCTTGAATGATGCATCCAGCGTGCTGCCACCAACGGTGTCGTAGACGATGTCGAAACCTGCTCCGGCGGTATGTTCCTCGACATAGGCCTCCACACTTTGCGCCTGGTAGTCGATCGCTATCGCCCCCAGTGAGCGTATGAAGTCGAGGCTCGCCGCCGAACCTGTGGCGTAAACTTTGGCTCCACGGGCCTTGGCCAGCTGGACAGCCGCTTGGCCAACGCCACCTGCGCCACCATGAATCAACACCTGCTGGCCAGTGCGGACGTTGGCGCGATCCACCAAGCCTTCCCAAGCGGTGATGAATGCCAGGGGCAAAGCGGCTGCCTCGCCCATGCCTAGCGCGTGCGGCTTCGGGGCAATAAGCCGGGCATCAACAGCGATGTATTCAGCCATGGCGCCCTGAGCGCCACCGACTCCGCCGGCCATACCGAAGACCTCCTGGCCAAGCGTGAAGCCCTCGACCGCCTCACCCAGCTCGACAACCGTACCGGCCAAGTCCAGACCGAGCACCGCCGGTAGCGCCTGCCGAGCGTGTGCTGCTGCGCCAGTGGCGATCTTAGTGTCGAGTGGGTTGACTCCTGCGGCGTGGACGCTGACAAGGACCTCTCCCTTACCGGGAACCGGGCGAGCAATACGCCGCACAGCCAAGGGTGCCTGGGCGGATTCAGCGATGGCGGCAAGCATGGTCTGATTCATGATGGAAGCTTCTGATTAAGTGGACGAGTGACAGGTTGCTCCTGCTCTTTCATTCCGATAAGAGTCTAAAGTTGCATATCATTTATTCCCGGAAGAGGCCTAATGGCGGTGGACCTATTTCACAGCATGCACATCTTCGTACGCGTCGTGGAGCGTGGGTCCTTCTCGGCGGTCGCCCGCGAGCTGAACATGGGACAGCCGGCGGTAAGCAAGCAGATCCGCGCACTGGAGCAGCATCTGGGCGGCCCTGTGTTCGCTCGCAGCACCCGGCACCTGGCATTGACCGACCAGGGACAACGCTTCTACAGCCATTGCCAGGAAATTCTCGGACACCTCGAAACCGCTAAGCGCAGCTTTGCCAGCGGCCAGGAACAGGTTGCCGGGCCGTTGCGCGTTGCCGCGCCGGTCAGCTACGGAAGGTTGTGCATTGCCCCAGTTATCGGCCGTTTTCTGCAGCGCTACCCGGATGTGCAGATCGACTTGCGGCTAAACGATCACAATGAAGACTTGCTCATGGAAAACATCGACCTGGCGATCAGGATCGGCGTGGTGCAGAGCGAGGGCCTGGTAGCCGTGCCCCTTGGCAGCAGCACCCGGCGAGTGTATGCCTCACACGCCTACCTGCAACGCCACGGCCTGCCACTGGAGCCGAGTGATCTGGCGAGTCACAACTGCATCGGCTTCACCTTGCTTACGCATTACGACCGTTGGCGCTTCATCCGTGACGGTGAGGCGCTCGATATCGCCATCAGCGGCAACGTCACCAGCAACAGCAGCGAGGCCATTCGTGAGATGGTCCTCAGTGGCTTGGGTATTTCCCTCTCTCCCGAATGGCTATTCGCAGAAGATGTCAAACAAGGCTTCGTGCGTACTTTGCTCGATGATTATCCGACCACTGCCCTGCCTGTGAGCGCCGTATTCAGCCATGAACGACGACGTTCAGCACGGACAAAAGCGTTCATCGATTTTATGCGAGAGCACTTGCGCACTGCCCCACACGGAGCGTAAACCGCGCTGGACTGCCACAACCGATACGGCACGCGACCACGTATCATGCCGTGGTCTGCTGCAACCACTGCTTCGGACTTGCCCCCACCTTGCGGCGAAAAGTACGGGCCAACGCTGACGGGCTTTCATAGCCGACCTCATCGGCAATCAGGGCAATGGGGCGGCCTTCCCGGAGACGTTTTTGCGTCAGACTGATTCGCCAGTTCGTCAGGTAATCCGCCGGGGTGACACCCACGGTCTGGCGAAAGTGCGCAGCAAAGCTTGCGCGCGACATCCCTGAGCGATCAGCCAGCTCCGCCACGGACCAATTGCGCTGTGGCTCGTTGTGGATACCCACGAGTGCACGGGACAGCTGAGCATTGGCCAATCCGGCCATCATTCCCGAGGCGATGCTGCGGCTGGTGATGAGATGGCGAAGTAGCTGAATCACCATCAGCTCGAACAACCGATTGAGGATGACATCCCGTCCGCATTCATCGCCGACGGCTTCTTCGAATAGCCAGTTGAGGGTGCCATCAAGGCCCTGCAATTCGCGCAACGGCTTGATGATGAAATCCGGCAAAGCCAGGGTCAGCGGATTATTGGCACCGCCATCGAACTGCAAGGTGGCGCAAACCAACTCTGCGTTATCTGCTTCGCTGGCCAGCAGCTGATGCGTCTGCGGGCGCACCGCCAGAATCAGGCTGGGCTCCGTCAGTTCGGCGGGCTGGCCGCGTTTGTCCTTGAAGGCCAGGCGCCCTGATCGCAGCAAATGCACATGCCCGAACCTTTGCTGCCCATCGAAATGGGTCACTCCACAAAACCCACCCTGGTGAAAGGTGGACGCATGCAGGTTGAAGTGCTTGAGCAGTGTCGATAATCGGTCCATGGCGCACTCCAGATTTAGACGATCTGTTGCATAGATTCGACGATCAGAAGCCAAGAAGATAGCCCACGTCTCTAGGATTGATTCCAAGCTTGATCGACAAGCTCGTTAATCAACCTACTGGAGAACCACCATGACTCGTATCGCTGCTCTCTCGCTGGACCAAGCTCCTGCTGGCTCGCGCACTGCCCTCGAAGGCATTCAAAAAGGTCTCGGCTTCATTCCCAACGCCTTCAAGACCCTGGCTCACTCCCCGGCCGCGCTCAATGGCTATCTGGGCCTCGCCCAAGCCTTGGGCAAGAGTTCGCTGAACGCCGCCGAGCGTGAAGTCGTTGCGCTTGCCACGTCGCAAATCAACGGTTGCGACTATTGTCTCGCCGCGCACGCCTTCTTCGGTGCCAAGGCTGGCCTGAGCGATGAGGCCATCGGCCAGGCCCGCAATGGCACACTCAACGCGGTCGCCACGCTGGCGCGTCAGATTACCGAAAGCCGCGGGCAATTGAGCGATGGTCAAATCGCAGCAGCACGTGAAGCAGGCCTCACCGATGGCAAGATCGTGGAAGTGGTGGCTCAGGTCACGCTGTTGACCCTGACCAACTACCTGAACAATGTCGCCACGACCGATATCGACTTTCCACCATCGGCGCACTAAGGGGTAACTGCCATGAGCCATGTGACGATCTACACCACCCAGCACTGCCCTTACTGCATTAGTGCCAAGCGGCTGTTGGCGCAGAAAGGGGTCAGTGTCGTGGAAATCGACATCGAAGCATCGCCGAACCATCTGGCGCAAATGCTGCAGCGATCCCAGCGCAGGACCGTGCCGCAGATCTTTGTGGGTGAAGTTCATGTGGGAGGCTTTGATGACCTCAAACGCCTCGATCACAAAGGCGATCTCGACGCGTTGCTCCGTGCCTGAGGCACAACAGTGCTCCGGACGGCGCCGCCTCAAAGTGGACATCCATCCAGAGCACTTGGCCATTTTCGGACGATGCTATGGGTCGAAAGAAGGTCGCATCTGGCCGCTTTCGATCTATAGCGGCTATGCAGGCGCGGCGGCTCTGGACCCAACGAGCGTCATCAGGATGGCGCTAGCCAAGGCCAGCCGCCCTCACCCGAGCGATCGAAGCTTTGCGATATCTCGGCTCGGTGGAGCACCAAACAGTCGGCTGTACTCACGGCTGAACTGTGACGGGCTTTCATAGCCCACCTTGAACCCAGCCGTAGAAACATCAAGCCCCTCTGAGATCATCAACCTGCGTGCGTGTTGCAGGCGAAGTTGTTTCTGATACTGCAAAGGACTCATGGCGGTGACAGCCTTGAATCGATGATGAAGCGTGGAGTTACTTAAATTGACGTAACTTGCAAGCTCATCGATGTGCAACGGCTGCGCATAGTTGTTGTTCAGCCATTCAATGGCCCGAGTGACGCGGTGGGTCTGGCAATCGGTGATGGCGATCTCATGTAAACGCTGGCCCTGCTGGCCTTTGAGCAGCCGGTAGAATATTTCCCTCAGCGCTAGCGGTGCCAATGCCGGGATGTCAGATGGCGCATCCAACAGGCGTACCAGTCGCAACATCGCATCCAGCAGCGAGCTATCGACCTTGTCCAGGTACAGCCCGCGATGGGGCTGTTGGCTCGGCACGCCGATAGGGCTGACGTCTGCTATCAGCTGAGCGATGACTGTGGGATCGATATCCAGGCGGATACAAAAATAGGGCTGTTCTGGGGATGCCTCGGTCACTTGGCCCGCTAGAGGCAGCGTGACAGAGACGACCAGGTAGTTCAGGGGATCGTAGGTATAGCTCTCGTCCCACAACTGCACTTGTTTCCGGCCCTGCACAATGATGCATAGCCCAGGTTTATGCACGGTATGGATCACATCGGTTGGGGTGTCGCTGCGTATGAAATGCAGCGGATCAATCGCCGTCTGATACACGCCGTATGTCGGAGCGAAACGTTGCATGGTAGATGCCAGTTCGGCCCTTAGGCGTTTCAGGTCTTCGTCCCGATCACTCACCACCCTTACCTCCCGTTAGGCTGTACCGATTGCAGAGGATAGGTGGGTCAGTCACCTTTTGGGTAGATGCTAGATCGACATATTTCATATGCAAAAGCCCGGCGGGCCGGGCTCTTGGTTGGGTGGATATGGGCGTCAGGCATAGAAGGCACGCTGCGCATCGTTTTTAGCCACCCGACGGCTATTGAGTCGGTCCGCGCCGTCCTCAGCCACGCGGCGGTCATTGAGTCGGTCCGCACCGCCCTCAGCCACACGACGAGCATTGAGTCGGTCCGCACCACCCTCAGCGACACGACGAGCATTGAGTCGGTCCGCGCCGTCCTCGGCCACGCGGCGGTCATTGAGTCGGTCCGCACCACCCTCAGCCACAAGTGGAGTCATCACCTCTTTACAGGGCTGATTACTCCAAATGCCGATTTCTTTGGCTGGCAGCGCCATAGAACCTGCGCTGACAACAGACAAGGCGATTCCGATCATCATTTTGTTAACAGTTTTCATGACAGCGACTCCGTAATTAGCAATGGATTCGTTGCCGGTTGTCAGTGCAAAGCGTGACGTTGACTCCTGTTTACTGCAGGCTCGGTCGCTCTGATGGCCGGCGGCAGAAGCGGTCTCGCTTTCTGCTTGGGCTCAGATTAAGGCGGCGCTGATTTGGCCGTTATTAGGTTCCTGCGAGGCTTTTGCACATTCCTGCGCCGGGCCGACTTACAAAGACTCACTCGCGCGCAGGGCCGGTAGAGAAATTTTGTCGGCGGATTGGATGCGCTGACCGGCAAGACCATTGCCGCATAGTGTTCATGCAGGATCGTGCATGTCGTGCGTAGGAATCGCATAACCCTGCCCACCCCTGCCCTCTTACGCTTGCTTCACCACCTGCCTATCGGCAGGTGCCTCTTAAGCAATAGACAGGAGTGGGAAAATGCACGGCATCGAACAAAAAGTCATCGTGATCACTGGCGCCAGCAGTGGTATCGGCGAAGCAACAGCCCGCCTGCTTGCCAGCAAAGGCGCTCGCGTGGTTTTAGGTGCCCGCCGCACCGATCGCTTGGAAGCCCTCGCCAAGGAGATTCGTTCAACAGGCGGTATAGCTGATGTGCTTGCGCTGGACGTCACCCGCCTGGACGACATGCAATCCTTTATCGACTTCGCTATCGAATTGCATGGACGTGTCGACGTTCTCATCAACAACGCCGGCGTCATGCCGCTTTCGAAGCTCGAAGCACTCAAGGTCGACGAGTGGAACCGGATGATTGATGTCAACATTCGCGGCGTCCTGCACGGCATTGCCGCAACGCTGCCGCTCATGCAACAACAGCGCGCCGGCCAGATCATCAATATTGCCTCCATTGGAGCCTACGCTGTGAGCCCGACAGCTGCGGTGTACTGCGCCACCAAATATGCCGTACGGGCCATTTCAGAGGGTTTGCGCCAAGAGGTGGGTGGTGATATCCGGGTCACGGTCATTGCACCAGGCGTTACTGAGTCGGAACTGGCCGACAGCATTTCCGATGAAGGCGGACGGACGGAGATGCGCGAGTTCCGCAAGATCGCCATTCCTGCCTCGGCCATTGCCCGGGCAATTGCCTATGCGGTAGAGCAGCCTGCGGATGTGGATGTCAGCGAACTGATCGTGCGTCCAACAGCAAGTCCATTCTGAGTGACCTGACGAGAGCGAGGAAGAAAATGGGCAAGCCATATGGAGACCAAGACAAATACGTTGGCATGTGGGTGACGGCCGACGGCCGCATTCGCCATGAACTCTTGCCTGGCGGCCGCTATGACGAGGCCCGCGCAGAGCAACAAAGCGCGTACCAAGGTCGGTACTGGCTGGAGGGTGATCACATCGAGTATGTGGATGACACAGGGTTCACTGCTGACGGAGAGTTTCGCGGCAACGTGTTGTATCACGCTGGGATGATTCTCTATCCCGAACGTTGAAGCGCAGGCCGGAATGGAGACATTCCGGCTTTTTTTTCGACCATTCCTCTTCAGGCCCCACACCCAGCGCGAGGTTTCTGAGGTATCCCTCCGGGAACGCTAACGAGCTTTACTGGCCCAATCTTTTGGGCTTGAAATGCGAGCCCACCCTGTGAGACCAATGCCCGAAATGGCTCGTTCGAGCCGGCTTACTGAATGAGGCGATAATTCCCATGGATGTTATAGAGCGGACTTCAGCCCATGGTTTGGAGGCGTATATCCGCGGTGAGCGGCTTGCCGCTTCGGACGTTCTAGCCGATCGGGACATGTTGGTGCAGATCTTTAACCGAGCGCGTGAAGAAGAAAGCTTCATCGTCCCTGCGGTAGCCGAGCCTTTACTGGTGTGGATCATTTCAGGCAATGCTGCCGTGCAGGAGCGTGAGCTTGACGGCGATTGGCAATGCAGCCACGTCGCTAAAGGTGATTTCTTTTTAACGACCTCGGCACAGCCGTACGAGATGCGTTGGAAAGTGGACGGCGCTGAACCCTTCGAGGTGATGCATATCTACCTCGGCATTCCGCTGTTGGATAAAGCCATTCATGAGGTTTTGGGCGGCTCCGTCGAAGCGGTTCGCCTACGTGAAGTGTCGGGCGGGCGTGACGATGGGTTGTCCGTTCTACTGGAACAGGTTCGGCTGGAGCTGACAGGACACAGGGCCAGCCCTCTTTATCTGCAAGGGCTGGCCCAGTGCATCGCCATTCACCTTGCCCGCAGCTACCTGGACAGCTCAGCGAACGATATCGTGCGCCGCAACGCGTTGCCCGCTTACAAGTTGCGCCGCGTGCTGTCGGCAATGGAGGCGAATCTGGCCGGGGAATTTCATCTCGGGCACTTGGCCGAAGTAGCAGGGATGAGCGAATACCACTTCAGCCGGCTGTTCAAGAAGGCCGCTGGTTACTCGCCGTCACAGTTCTTCATCAGGCTAAGAATGGCAAGAGCCCGGCAGCTCCTGGTCGAAACGGATCAGAGCGTGATTGATATAGGCTTGGAGGTCGGGTACAGCAGCCCAAGCCATTTTTCTCAGGTGTTCAAACGTGAGGTTGGCGTTACGCCCACTCAATACCGCAAATAGCGAGTGGGCACGCCATTCAGAGATTCTGGGGACGGAATCGCCGGTGAAAGTCCAGGGTTTCCCCCGCCACCATGAATTGACCGCGCCCTCTGTAGTGCAGCGTTCTCGGCTGCTTCACTGATCGGTCGACATGCGCTTTAACGACTTCCCAGACAAACAGACCGTATTCGCCAATGAGCTTCGAGTCGTACAACTGGCATTCGAAACTGGCATAACACTCTGCAATCAGGGGCGCTTCAACCCGAGTCGCCGGCGTCGCGGTGAGACCGAATTGGCCAAACTTTTCCACGTCACTGCCCGTACTGTTGCCCACCGCGACCACTTGGTCAGCCAGCTCCAAGGTGGGCACATTGATCACGCATTGCTGGCTATTGCGGATCAGCTCATAGCTGTGGTTTCCCGACCAGATGTAGCAGCCGAAAAGAGCAGGGTCGAATTGCATCATCATGTGCCAGCCCATGGTCATGATGTTGGTTTCGCCGTTCCAGGCTGAGGTCACGAGTACGATGGGCCCGGTTTCCAGATGCTGGCGAACGTCGATGAGAGGGAAGTCGGATTTTCGAAGTGCGGTCATGACGCCTCCGTTGAGTGGGGTCTGGTAGCAAGAGAACGCGTTGTGCCGGCCATGCAGCACAACGCGTTTGGAGACCAAGGATCAACCCACAGGGACACTCATGCCGCCATCGGCCATGACCACCGAGCCGACGATGAAACTGGCGCGCTCGGAAGCCAGGAAGGAGACGATCTCGGCGATCTCTTGCGGTGCTGCAGCTCGGCCGATCGGCGCGGATTTGCCATGCTCCTGCAGGAACCCGCGACCGTCCTCCATGAAGTGGTTCAAGAGGTTGGTAACGACATCTCCTACGCCGATGGCATTGACCCGAATGCCATGCTCGATCGCTTCGAGCGCCTGAGTACGCGTCAATTGCGCCAGCGCCCCCTTGGACGCGGTATAGGCCGCGATACCGGGGAAGGCGAAGTAGGACGCGTAGGAAGCGATGTTCACGATCGCGCCGCTCTTGTTCTTCATCATTTCCTTCATTGCCTCTCGGGAGTGAAGAAACGCACCCGTCACGTTGGTTTGCATCTGCCATTCCCAATCTTCGCGGGTCATCTCGATCAGGGGTTTGTACAGAATGCGACCGGCGTTGTTGACCAAGACGTCCAGTTTGCCGAACTGCTCGACAGCCAGCGCCACTGCCTGCTCGGCAGAGCCATCGACAGTGATGTCTGCGACGAAGGGAACCAGGCCAGGACGCTCAAGCGCATTGACTGCGGGGTCGATGTCCTCGGCGATGATTTTCGCACCGCGAGCGTGAAGAAGCTCGGCGATGGCCTTACCGATGCCGCTAGCCGCCCCGGTCACCAGCACTACTTTGCCTGCCACTTCGTTTGGGGTTGGGGTGAAGTCAGTCATGTCATGTCTCCAAGTCAGGAATTGGTTGTCGCTTTCGACGGTGCCAATTTCTCCCTTTTCGACATTCCACTCCTTGGTGGCCTTGCTCTGCCTATCGGAGTTTTGCTTCTTTCGTTTCAACGTCCGCCAGGCGTGCTAGGGCATGTACGAGATGTGGTTGCACAAAGCGTACGTCCTTGCTCTTCAAAGAAGGTCAATCACCGAGCCGCCACTCAAGGATCGGAAGACTTCGGGCCTCGCCATCAATCGGGCGCGATACATCGCCCACATGCCGGGCCCCGAGCCGCTCGTAGAAGGCCCTGGCGGAAGGATCCGACTCAACCGCAAGAATGGTTACGCCCAACCCGCGTGCTACAGCCAGGGCGTGGTCTACCAGGCGCCGTCCGTGCCCTCTTCCCATGGCCGAGGGATCAACCCAGCAATGCTCCAGCTGCCAGCCATCCTCGCCGTGCTCCAGCCCATAGAAGCCCAACAATGCACCATCCGCTGCGGTCAGCACCGCATAATGGCCGGTCAGTTGCGTAGAGTGGATGGTCAGCGCACCCTCCCACGCATTCATCCAGGCTTCGGGATAACCCCAATGAGCCTTGCTGCGCCGGGCCAAGGCGCTCAGAGCCTGCGCATCCGCCTCACGTGCCGGACGCAGCGTTGGGGTGTCGTCCATCAGCATCGCTAGCGCCGCCGGGTCGGTAGCCAGCAGACTGAACTGGTGCAGGCTGAGGAAGCGCCCGCCCTTGTACTCCACATCTCGCAACGTTCCCTCCAGCACAAAGCCGAGGCGCTCCAGCAAGCGAGTACTGGCGGAGTTTTCAGGCTCGACATCTGCATGGATGCGGTGCACGCCGAGGGTATCGAAGGCGAAGCGGAGGATGGCGAGCAGGCAATCCTGCATCAGCCCCTGGCCCCAGTTTTCAGGCATCAGCCAATAGCCGATATCCACGCTGCGATCGGCTTTAGACCAATCATTGAAGCCACAAGCACCTATCAGTTCGTCTTGACCCGGCAAGGCGATACCCCACCAGATGCCTCGATCCTCCTCCAGCAGCGCGTCGTACCAATGCATTTGCTCGTAGGTCGCCTCGATGCTATCGAAAGACACACCATAGTGAGCAATAACCTGCGGGTGGGAAAGTCCGGTAAAAATCGCCGCTACATCACCGCAATGTATCCGGCGCAGTGTGCAACGCGGGAGCAAGAATTCGGGAAACTCGACAGAAAAGTCCATCATTATCAAATTCACAGGCCTGGATCACCGGAAAATCTTCTCAACAAAGGACGCAGGTCTACAAGGACTGTCAGGAGAGGGATGGCAGAACAGAAAAATAGGGCGATTGCGTGGTGTCGCCATCAAGCGGTTTGGGACGGCAGTTGCTGAAAGCGACTGGCAGGTATGGGTCGGTTAGCGACCGTCCATCGCATCGAGTTCACCCTTGTCCTCCTGTAACGCGGAGGAGAACCCATGAAAACCGCTGCTATCTACACCCATCGCCCATGGAACAAGGGAAAGCTAGTCGGGCAGAAAGCCCCGCTCCGACTGAGAGATATCTGGGCCATCCGGGTAAGGCTCCAGATCGCGGAGAAATCCAGGGATCTGGCGTTGTTCAACTTGGCAATCGACAGCAAGCTGCGAGCCTGCGACTTAACCAAGCTTCGTGTACGGGACGTAGCCCATGGAGAGCATGTGTCGTCACGAGCGATCGTGATGCAGCAGAAAACTCACCATCCAGTGCAATTTGAGATCACCGAGCAAACCCGTATGGCTTTGGAAGTCTGGATGCACCGGGCTCATCTCCGTAGCGAGGACTGTCTGTTTCCGAGTCGGCTACACGGTTCAGCTCATCTCTCCACCAGGCAATACGCTCGAATAGTGAAAGCCTGGGTGACAGCCATTGGCCTTGATCCAGCGCTGTACGGCACTCACTCGCTGCGGCGAACAACGGCCTCGTTGATCTATCGTAGAACCAAGAATCTGAGGGCAGTCCAACTCTTGCTTGGCCATACGAAGCTTGAAAGCACCGTCAGATATCTGGGGATTGAGGTCGACGATGCCTTGGAGATGGCAGAGCAGACGGAAGTCTGAAAGCGTACAGCGACGGTCGAGGGATGACCGTCGCTATTCGACCCAAAGCGAACGTAGCGGCTTAGGCTGATGCTATTGACCAGTTGCTGTGAATCGAACACCGACTAGACTCCCAGACGGTCTGGGGGTCGAAAATTTTGAGTGTGGACGTGCCTATCCCGTTCATCGCAGTTCGCTTATTCGTCTCCTTCGTTTTCCCCGCCAGAAAGGAAGTTGACGATGCATCAAGCTCTCAAAGGCATTCCTGCTGCTTTCCTGGCCATGGCGATCAGCGCATCGCTGGCCCAGGCCTCCGAGCCGTCACAGCCCAGTTCAACACAGCTGACTCAACCCAACGTCGATGCCCTGATGCATCCGGAGTACGCGAAGACCATAGCGCGCATGGCATACCTCTGGGGATGGCCGATGGTGAACATGATCAATCGCTACGATCGCATTACCAAAGCACCACATCCAGGGCTGCTGGGGGGTATCTTGCCCGCCGCGCCCCGTGGCCAGCTTGGCATGTTGCATGACTACATCACTCCCGCAGAAACATTCGTCACTTGCCCTAATCAAGACGTGGTGTACGGTCTGGGCTTCTTCTCCCTGGACGAGGAGCCGGTGATCGCTCAGGTGCCGGACTTTGGCGACCGGTTCTGGGTTTACGCCATGTACGACCAACGCACCGACCAGTTCGGTCAGTTGGGTAAGCCCTATGCCAGCAAGCCCGGCTTCTACCTGCTGGTGGGGCCGAATTGGAAAGGCGAGAAACCCGATGGCGTAGAAGCCATCATTCGCAGCCCCACAGCGCTAGCTAACACCATTCCCCGAATCTTCATGGACGATACCGAGGCGGACCGGGCGGCCATCCAGGAAAAGCTCAACCAAGTGGTGTTCTACCCGTTGAAAGACTTTGACGGAAAGATGAAGACCATCGACTGGAAAAAGACGCCGGACATCCCGGTACCCAATGCTGACAGTGCCAGCCAGGGCGAAACAAAGTGGGTGATCCCGGAGAAGTTCTTCGACCAGTTCCCGCAAGTACTGGATACCGTGGCGCCGCTGCCGGGCGAGGAGGCCCTGTACGCTCAATTCCGCCAATTGATAGAGATCGCCGCGAAGGACCCAGAGATCAAAAAGCTGCTGGTGGAAGAAGCCAAGCTGGCTGACAAGGAATTGATTGCTCCGTTCTTCCAGTGGAAGCACAACGGTCGTCCGGCGGGCAACGGCTGGAATCGCTCCACCAACAACGCGCAATGGGGGGTGGACTACTTCAACCGCACGGGCACCTCCAAGTCGAACATGTTCGACAACCGGCCCAACGAAACCCAGTACTTCTACACCGACTTCGATGGCAACGGTGCTCAACTCAATGGTGCCCACAGCTACGAGGTCACTTTCGCCAAAGGTGAAGAGCCTCCGGTGCAGGGCTTCTGGTCGCTGACGCTTTACAACCAGCACCACCTCTTCAGCGCCAATGCGCTCAATCGTTACTCGCTGGGAACCAAGAACAAAGACCTCAAGCGCAATGCTGATGGCTCACTGACGATCTACATCGGCCCGGTTTCCCCTGGGAAAGACAAAGAGAACAACTGGCTCCCGTCACCTAAAGAGTCCATCTCACTGTATATCCGGGCGTACTGGGGCAAAGAACCGATCCTCGATGCAAGCTGGAAGCCGCCAGTAATCAAGAAGATCAAGTAAACCTCGCGTTGCGACGCTTATCATTGCTCAGGAGACTGTTTGATGAGTTCCATTCGACGGGTATTTACGCTGTCCACCCTGGCTGCTGCGCTGGCAATCCTGCCAATGGCACAGGCGGCGGATCAGGCACCGGCTTCGCCGCTGATCAAGCAGATCAACAACGGCAACTGGCTCGAGCCCAAAGAAGCAGAAGGCCTGCGCGATGAGTTGTATTACCAGCGGGCAATCTTCGCCTACATGACCATGCTGCCGGCGCTTAACACCATCGGCATGAAAGACGGTTCGGAAAAAGCCTTCGGCGCCGGCTACAACGTGTTGCCGATCTGGAAGCAGCGCATGGATTCAAGGACCATGGTGCCCACGCCAAATGCTGACGTGATCTATTCGATGAGCTACCTCGACCTGAAGCAAACCGGGCCGCTGGTAGTAAAGGCGCCTGCCAACGTCATCGGCATGTTTACCGACTTCTTCCAGCGCACGCTTACCGACGTCGGCGCCATCGGCCCCGATCGTGCCCGTGGCGGCCTTTATCTGCTGTTGCCCCCAGATTACAACGGTCCGGTCCCGGGCGGCTATTTCGCGGTCAAGTCGCGCACCTACAACGTGTTCCTGTTCTTCCGCACCGTCATGGCCAAAGGCGATGGCAAGCCTGACCCTGGGCCAGCTGTGAAGAACGCCGAGACAACGCGTGTTTATCCACTGTGGGCAACCGAGAAGGACGCTAAGCCCATGGAGTTTCCCGATGCCAGCGGCAAGAAGCTCGACATGATGTATCCCGTCGACAACGCCTACTGGACCAAACTCAAAGCGTTTGTCGACTATGAGCCGGTCGAAGCCATCGATCCGGAGCTGCGTGGCGTGTTGGCGTCCATTGGCATCGTTAAGGGACAGCCGTTCGAGCCAAGTCAGAAGCAACAGGAGTTGCTGAAAAAAGCGGTAGAAACGGCACCGAAGATGATTCTTGCAAACCGTCAGTTGGGGCGTGAGGACAAGCGCAATCTCTACTACAAGGACCGCCAGTACGAGAACACCTGGGCCGGCGGCACCAACGACTGGATGCAGGAGAGCTACCTGGATGTGAACCAGCGCGCCAGTTTCTTCCAGTTCGCCTATTCTTCCGCACCGGCGATGGTGATGCACACCACCGGGGCCGGTTCCAAGTACCCGTTTACCGGGCGCGACAAGGACGGCAAGTTCCTGGACGGCGGTAGTACCTACAAACTGCGTCTCCCACCAAATCCGCCCGCCGCACTGTTCTGGGCTGTGACGGCCTACAACATCACCGACGGCACCATGCCGGAGACCAGCCAGCTGCTGCCGTCGACCAACGGCTACTACGACATTCCCAAGCAGCAGGACGGCTCCATTGAAATTTGGTTTGGTCCAGAGAAGCCCAAGGATATTGCTGACGCTGCCTTCATCCAGACCATTCCTGGACGTAACTTCCTGGTCGCCCTGCGGCTGTATGGCAGTGAGGACCCGTTCTATGACCAGACCTGGAAGCCGGACGACGTCGTAAAGGTCAAGTAACCAGCACCATCCTGGCGGAGATGCAACTCAAGCAAAAACTGTGTCTGGCAGCTCTCTATGCTCAATGGGTCGACTATGCTAATCGGCGTCGGGCTCAACCTCCGTTTCTGAGTTCAATATCAGCCCGCTTCGGCGGGCTTTTTTGTGCCGTTCCAGAGAACCCAAATTTTCAGCCACTTCGAACGCCCGCTTCTGGCCGATTTCTGCCCTTCACGAATGGCCGCTATGGGTCGAGAGCGGCCACTCGTGATTGGAGATTTCGTCCCAAAGCGGACGCTAAATCTTGCTGCTTTGTAGCAGCCTATCGCCGGCAAGCGCGTCTCAAGGTTTACAATCGAATGCCGTATTCAGGAAAAGCCGATGCTATACACCATCGCCCCAGAGGAGTGCCAGAGCTTTGTACGAAAGCTGGCACGGAAAATCGACATTACAAGTGACCTTCCGGCGCATATTTTCCTTGATCAGAACCTTTGTTATTGGTTCTTTGAGCGGTCACTTCTTTCTGACTTGGACCTGCTTGAAAGTCTGTTGATCGAAAGCCATCGGCAATTCTCAAGCGGGATGGGAGTGCTGTTTTCATGGGGCACCCGCGATTGCGTGGGCAGGTTCTTCGATGGCCGAAATACAGAGGAGAGTGTGCTTGAGCTTCAGCGCCAATCATTCCTATCAGACACGCCGCTGGAAATGCCGCACTTAGTATTCAGCCCGACCTATGAATGGCTTGCCTATGAAAGTGCTTTCGAAGAGTGGGGCGTGTTGGCAATGGACCGCTCCCTGATAAACACTGATTTTGCAGGGTATCTTAATCATGAATTCATCAGCATCGGGGAAGCGTGGAGGCTCAGCAAGCTGGAGGACTTCAATGGCATGTTGGCTAGGGCTTTCCTCCACAATTACGCCTGCGTTTGAGGATTGATCAGTAATCTACCGGCATTATTCACTGGGAAACTAACGCCGTGTATTGCCCACTTCCAAGGGCTGTTCTGGGTCGAAAGCAGTCCCTCGCCAAGCGACCACCTTCACCTATCCTCTGCTCTTCCAAACGCTCCGAAACCGTAGAAAAAATCAGATTCCCCCTCTTCCTCGTAGTCCATTTCCCAAACACACTCCCGCCACCTTTTTTCCGTTGCGGGTACTCTGGCAGGGCTCTAGTCTCGGCGAGTCGTTGCACTTCAACGACGCGGCTTTGACAGGCCGCAACGGAACGCAGGGGCATAGCTTGGCCTTCAATGGCGGCTGTGTGTGGGGCACGTTCGCGTGCGCCGGTCTTCCTGTATTCCACCGGTCTGTCAACCCATACGCAGCTGCCACCCACCTGTTTGACAGCAGGTCGTGTGCAGCACTATCGGGAATACAGGAGTTGCCATGCTGAAAAACGATCTTCGATCCATCTCGCTATCCCTTTCTCAAAGCACGATCTCCAGCCTCAACGCAAATTCAATCCATTCGAATCGTGGCTCACCATCCAATCCCGCTACTCCCACTTTCGATTCAGGTTATGGGCTTGCGTGTCCAACCCTAAGACGCTGCATTTAAGCCTTAACCATGTGCTATCTGCGCCGGCCCATTCGCGAGTGAATCCGCTCCCACAGCGGGTTTGCGTTGTCGGGCAGCGGTATGTCTGTGGGGCGGCGCTGATCATTTCAGGGAGATCGAACAATGACCACGAAGGACATCGAGCCGAGGACGGTGGGCAGGACGAAGTTCTACCAGGGCGAGGGCATGACCGCGCCGCTGTTTTGCATCGAGCCTGGTATCTCGTGCCAGCACGCACGCGAGCAGGCTTCGGAGTTGATGGGGTATGTGCGGGACATGACCCTAACAGGCGTGATGGACGACAAGCCGCAGTTGGTATGGGCGTCGCACTATCTGGCGGCGTTAGCGAAGGCGCTGATGGATGATGCGGAGTTGGGGATGATGGGCTGAGGTCAAGGTGCTCAGCCCTAGCGCCGCGTTGGGGCGCGAAGCGGCCCCGGTCAGGGCCCCGGAGCAACCAGGCGATAGCCTACGCCGGCTTCGGTGATGATGAACCGCGGCGCAGTCGGATCATCCCCCAACTTCTGCCGTACGTGGGCGACGACGATGCGCAGGTAATGGGTGTCATCGACATGCGTCGGCCCCCAGATGTCCTTGAGCAGTTGCTGCTGGGTGATGACGCGGCCGGGGTGGCCGGCGAGCTGGGCGAGCAATGCGTACTCTTTGCGGGTCAGGGCTACTTCCGCACCGTCGAGGGTCACCTTGCGAAACGCAAAGTCCACCACCAAGGGGCCGAAGCTTACGCTCGACTGGATAGCGTCGGCCTGGGGCGTCTGGCGCAGCAAGGCGCGGATGCGGGCGAGGAATTCCTGGATGCCGAAAGGTTTGGTCACGTAGTCATTGGCGCCGCCATCGAGTGCGTCGACTTTCTGTACTTCACTCGCGCGCACCGAGAGCACCAGCACTGGCACGGCGCTCCATTCACGCAGCTCGCGCAGCACCTGTTGGCCGTCCATGTCGGGCAGGCCAAGATCGAGCACCACCAGGTCCGGCTTGCTCAGCGCGGCCTGGGCGAGGCCTTCGGCGCCGGTGGCGGCTTCGATGACTTTGTAGCCTTGTGAGGCGAGGCTGATGCGCAGGAACTTGCGGATCTGCGGTTCATCGTCGATGACCAGCAGGGTGGCGGACTGACTCATGGGGCTTCGCTTTCAGGCTCAGGTTGTGGAGGCAACGGCAAGCATAGAGTGATGCAGGTGCCCTGACCATCGATGCCGTCGCCGACGAGGATCTGCCCGCCGTGGGCGCCGATCATGCCTTGGCAAATGGCAAGGCCAAGGCCGGTGCCCTGCCCTCCCCGGTCGCCGCGGGCTGCGGTGTAGAACATGTCGAAAATCTTCTCGCGCTCACTCACCGGAATGCCCGGGCCTTGGTCGCTGACGGCGAAGTGCAGTTGCTCGTTCTGCTCAGAGACCTGCAACGCCAGGCGCCCATTGACCGGCGAGAAACGGGCGGCGTTTTCCAGCACGTTGACCAGCGCCTGTTCGATCAGCGCCGCATGCACGAACAGCAACGGCAGCGCAGGCGGCACATCGGTGTGCACCCGCAGCGGAGCCAGGACCACGCGCAAGCGGTTAAGGGCGCTGCCTACGATGTCGGCCGGGGCGACCCAGTCGCGGGCGAGCTTGAGGCCGCCGTGGCCGAGACGGGTCATGTCCAAGAGGTTCTGGATATAGCGGTCCAGGCGTTCGGCTTCGTTGCGGGTGCCTTCGAGCAGCTCTTGGCGATCGGCCGGGGGGATGGCGTCGCCCAGGGCCAGCAGGCTGTCGATACTGCCGCGCATGGCGGTCAGGGGGGTGCGCAGGTCGTGGGAAACAGAGGCCAGCAGTGCACTGCGCAGTTGTTCGGTCTCGCCATGCAGGCGCGCGGCCTCCAGTTGCTCGCTCAGGCGGGCGCGGGCCAGGGCCTGGGCCAGGGGTTGGCCGAGAGACATCAACAGGCGTCGGCGTTGGGGGCTTAAGGTCTCCCCTGTGCGTGGGCGCACGCCAAGCAGGGCCAGGGGCTGGTCATCCACCGCGAGCGGCCACCACCACCAGCGCCCATCAGGCAGGGTGTCGCTGCCGTGCCCGGCGGCCTGGCCGTGCTGCCAGGCCCATTCGGCGGCAGCGCGTTCGTTGTCGGTCAGTTGCGGTTCGTGGCTGCTGGTGGCTTGCAGTAGGCCCTCAGCATTGCGCTCGAGCAGGCAGGCCTGCATGTCCTGCCAGGCGCCCAGGTGCTGGCCGGCGGCGTTGAACACGGCCTGACGGTCCGCAGCCACGGTGAGACGACGTGAGAGATCCAGCAGTTGCGTGGTCTCGGCCTGGGTTTCGCGCAGGGCCTGCAACTGACGGCGCTGGCGGGCGGCGAGGTTGCCGGTGAGGCCCGCCATGAGCAGGAAGAACACCAGCGTGAGCACGTCTTCTTCGCGCTGGATGGCGAAGGAGAAGTTCGGCGGGATGAACAGAAAGTCATAGGTGAGAAACGACAGCGCCGCACAGGCCAGCGCCGGCCCCAGGCTGCTGCGCACCGCCACCAGCAGCACGGCAGCGAGGAACACCAAGGAAATATTGGGCAGCGCCAGCACACTGGATACCGCCCACGACAACCCTGCTGCCAGCACGGTGGCCACCAATGCCAGCAGGTAATGGCGCCAGACCCACACGCGCTGCACCGCCGAGGGTGCTGTGCGGGGTTGGGTGTCGCGGTCGAGGACGTTGATTTCCAGGCCGTGGCTTTCTCGCAGCAGGCGCGCGGCCACGCCTGCGCCGAACAAGCGACGGCGCAGCCGATCGCGGGACTGGCCTACCAGCACCAGGCTGGCCCGGCGTTCGCTGGCGTGCTGGATCAGGGTGCGGGCCACTTCGCCGGCACGCAGCACCACCACTTCGCCGCCCAGACGCTCGGCCAGTTGCTGGGCGGCCTGCAGGCGCTGGCGGGCGGTCTCGTCGCGCAGGCGGCCGTTGTCCACGTGCACCAGGCTCCAAGGCAAGTGGCGGCGCTGGGCAACGCGACTGGCATGGCGCACCAGGCGTTCGGCCTGCTCGTCACCGTCCACGCCCACCAGCAGGCGCCCGCGCAGGGCCGGGGCCTCCTGACCGCGCTGGCGGTAGCCGTGGGCGAGGTCGGCATCGACCTGAGCGGCGGCGGTCTGCATGGCCAGCTCGCGAAGGGCGGTGAGGTTGGTCTGGGAGAAGTAGGCGTCGATGGCCGCTCTCGCCTGCTCCGGCACATAGACCTTGCCCTCGCGCAGGCGCATCAGCAGCTCACGCGGTGGGAGGTCGATCAGCACCAGCTCGAAGGTTTCCTGCAGGACCCAGTCAGGCAGGGTCTCGCGGACCTGAACGCCGGTGATGTCGCGGACTTTGTCGTTGAGGCTTTCCAGGTGCTGGACGTTGACGGTGGTGTAGACATTGATGCCGGCAGCGAGCAGTTCCTGCACGTCCTGCCAGCGCTTGGCGTGGCGGCTGCCGGGGGCGTTGGTGTGGGCCAGTTCGTCCACCAGGGCCAAGGTGGGGGCGGCCTTGAGCAAGCCGTCGAGGTCCATTTCCTCGAGGGTCACGCCGCGATAGTCAGTACGCAGCAAGGGCTGCTGGGCCAGGCCGCCGAGCAGCGCCTCGGTTTCGGCGCGGCCGTGGGTTTCGACGATCCCGGCCAGCACTTGCACGCCCAGACGTTGCTGGGCGTGGGCGGCCTGGAGCATGGCGTAGGTCTTGCCCACGCCGGGGGCGGCGCCGAGAAATACCTTGAGCTTGCCACGACCTTCGCGCGGCAGGCCCGCCAGGAGCGCATCGGCGCGGGCGGAGTCACTCATGTTTCATCCTTCGATTTCAGAGAGCCTGGAGCCTGCTGTGCAGGCCGCAGGCTTCGCCAGCTCCGATAAGGCTTAGGAGCCGGAGGGCATTGGGGCCAGGCGCTCCAGCGCCTGGTTCAGCGCCAGCACGTTGACCACAGGCGGGCCGATCAATGGGTGGAGGGTGGACGCTTCCACCAACGCTTGCAAGCGCTGCACCGGCACTTGCCGCGCCGACGCCACACGGGGCAGTTGGTAGGCCACGGCATCGGGCGGCAGGTGCGGGTCCAGGCCGCTGCCGGAGGTGGTCAGCAAGGCCAGGGGTACAGGGCCTTGCTGGGGTTGATAGAGCGCAGAGGCCTCGGCCTTGACCCGCTCGGCCAGGGCCGGATTGCTCGGCGAGAGGTTGCTGGCGCTGCTGGCGACAGTGGCGTAGGCGCCGGCCGACGGGCGCGAGTGGAACCAGGCATCGCCAGTGAAGTCCTGGGCGATCAAGGCCGAGCCGCGCACCCGCCCCTGCTCGTCACGTACCAGGCTGCCATTGGCCTGCTCGGGGAAGGCGACCTGGGCGATGCCGGTCACCGCCAGGGGATACAGCGCGCCGGTGACCAGGGTCATCAGCAGGGCCAGGCTCAGGGCCGGGCGCAGGTAAGTGGTCATGTCCATCTCCTTCAAACCAGGTGCAGAGCGTTGAGCAAAAGATCGATCGCCTTGATCCCGGCAAACGGCACGATGATGCCGCCCACACCGTAGATCAGCAGGTTGCGTCGCAGCAGGTGGGCCGCGCTCGCCGCCTGGACGCGCACGCCGCGCAGTGCGAGCGGGATCAGCACGACGATGATCAGCGCGTTGAACACGATGGCCGAGAGGATCGCGCTCTGCGGGCTCTGCAGTTGCATGAGGTTGAGCACGCCCAACTGCGGGTAGATCGCGGCGAACAGCGCCGGCAGGATGGCAAAGTACTTCGCCACGTCGTTGGCGATGGAGAACGTGGTCAGCGCACCGCGGGTGACCAGCAGCTCCTTGCCCACCTGGACCACGTCCAGCAACTTGGTCGGGTCGCTGTCCAGATCGACCATGTTGGCCGCCTCGCGCGCGGCCTGGGTGCCGTCGTTCATGGCCATGCCGACATCGGCCTGGGCTAGGGCGGGGGCATCGTTGGCGCCGTCCCCGCACATGGCCACCAGACGGCCGTCGTTCTGTTCCTGGCGGATGCGCGCCAACTTCTTCTCCGGCGTGGCCTCGGCCAGCACATCGTCGACCCCCGCTTCGGCGGCAATGGCAGCGGCGGTCAGCGGGTTGTCGCCCGTCACCATCACCGTACGGATCCCCAGCTTGCGCAGCTCGGCGAAACGCTCGCGAATGCCGGGCTTGACCACATCCTTGAGGTGGATCACTCCCAGCAAGCGCTTGTCGATGCACACCAGCAGCGGTGTGCCACCGCTCTGGGCGATACGCTCGACTTCACGGGCCAGCGGCGTGGGCATCTCCAGGCGTTGCAGGCCGACGAAGGCCAACACCGCATCGACCGCGCCCTTGCGATAGCGGCGTTGCTGGAAGTCGATACCCGAGAGCCGCGTCTCTGCACTGAAGGCAATGGCCTCGAACTGGTCGGCCGAAGGTTCGATGAACGCCTGTTGCTGACGTAGGTATTCGACAATCGACTTGCCCTCGGCAGTGTCGTCGGCAAGCGAGGCGAACAACGCGCCCTCCCCCAGTTCCCGCGCGGTGATGCCGGGCGCGACATGCAGTGCACTACAACGACGGTTGCCGAAGGTGATGGTGCCAGTCTTGTCGAGCATCAGCGTGTGCACATCACCCGCCGCCTCCACCGCACGGCCGGAGCGGGCGATGACGTTAAGGCGCACCAGGCGGTCCATGCCGGCGATGCCGATGGCCGAGAGCAGACCACCGATGGTGGTGGGGATGAGCGTGACCAACAGCGCAGCAAGGAAGATCAGCGGCAGGCTGCCACCCGAGAAATGGGCGAACGGCTGCAACGTCACCACCACGATCAGGAAAATCAACGTCAGGCCGATCAGCAGGATATCCAGGGCGATTTCGTTGGGGGTCTTCTGGCGTTTGGCGCCTTCGACCAAGGCGATCATGCGATCCAGGGTCGACTCGCCGGGGTTGCTGGTGATGCGGATCAACAGCCAGTCCGAAACCAGGCGGGTGTTGCCGGTCACCGCCGAGCGGTCGCCACCGGACTCACGGATCACAGGGGCCGACTCGCCGGTGATGGCCGCCTCGTTGACCGCAGCGATGCCTTCGAGCACCTCGCCGTCACCGGGGATCAACTCGCCGGCAACGACCTTGACCACATCGTCCTTGCGAAGCTGGGTGGCGGGCACGGTCTCGAAGCGGCCATCGACGGTGCGACGCTGGGCGGTCAGGCCCTGACTGCCGGCCTTGAGGCTGTCGGCACGGGCCTTGCCACGGCCTTCGGCCAAGGCTTCGGCGAAGTTGGCGAACAGCACGGTGAACCACAGCCACAGGGCGATCTGCAGGGCTACGCCGGTCCCCACACCACTGCCGGGGACGAAGCACAGCAGCGTGGTCAGCAGCGCGGTCAGGGCAACCACCAACATCACCGGCGAGCGCTTGAGTTGACGGGGGTCGAGCTTGACGAAAGCCTGGACCAGGGCCGGACGCCAGAGCGCGGCGAAGCGGGTCTGGTCCACGGCGGTGCGGTTGGCTTTGACATCAGGAATAGGCATGTTCATGGGAGGTCCTCAGAAGCCCAGGCTCAGGTGTTCGGCAATCGGCCCGAGGGCCAAGGTCGGCAGGAAAGTCAGGCCACCGACCAGCACAATGGTCACCAGCAGCAGGACCACGAACAGCGGGCCATGGGTGGGGAAGCTGTTCAGCCCCTGGGGCGCGCTCTTCTTCGCTGCCAGGCTGCCAGCCAGGGCGAGCACCGGCAGGATGTAGCCGAAGCGGCCGATAAGCATGGCCAGGCCGATCATCAGGTTGTGGTACGGCGTGTTGGCACCGAAGCCGGCGAACGCCGAACCGTTGTTGGCGGTGCCGGAGGTGTAGGCATAGAGCAGTTGGCTGAAGCCGTGGGCACCGGGGTTGGTCACGGCACTGGCAGGCCCGGCGAGGCTCGCGGTGATGGCGCCGAGCACCAGTACACCCACCGGCATCACCAGCAAGGTCGCCACCAGCAGTTGCACCTCCCGCGCCTGGAGCTTCTTGCCCAGGTACTCCGGCGTGCGCCCGATCATCAGGCCCGCCAGGAACACGGCGATCAGCACGAACAGCAACATGCCGTAAAGGCCTGCGCCGACGCCGCCGAAGATCACCTCGCCGACCATCATATTGACCATGGCCACCATGCCCGTGAGTGGGTTGAGGCTGTCATGCATGGCATTGACCGAACCGTTCGAGGCGGCGGTGGTGGTCACGCTCCATAGCACCGAGGCGGTGGTGCCGAAGCGGCTTTCCTTGCCTTCGAGCGGCGCGGTCTGTTGTACCTGGGCGCTTTCCAAGGCAGGGTTGGGCTGTTGCTCGGACCACAGCGCCGTGGCGCCGCCGAGCAGGAACAGGCCCAACATGCAGGCGAGGATCGCCCGGCTCTGGCGCAGGTCTTTGACGTAATGGCCGAAGGTGAACACCAGCGCTGCCGGAATGAGGATGATCGATGCCACCTCGAACAGATTGCTCCAGGCTGTGGGGTTCTCGAACGGGTGCGCCGAGTTGACGCCGAAAAAGCCGCCGCCGTTGGTGCCCAGTTGCTTGATGGCGATCTGGCTGGCGGCTGGGCCAAGGGGAAGGGCCTGGTCGCTGCCTTGCAAGGTCAGTGCGTGGGCGTAGTCGGCGAAGGTTTGCGGCACGCCCTGCCACACCAGCAGCAGTGCCAGCACCAGGCACAGTGGCAGCAGCACGTAGAGGGTGGCGCGGGTCAAGTCGACCCAGAAATTGCCTAACGTGGTGGTGGAGCGACGGGCAATCCCTCGGCACAGGGCGACCAGCACGGCCAGACCGGTGGCGGCGCTCACGAAGTTCTGCACAGTCAGGCCGATCATCTGGCTCAAGTAGCTGACCGACGCTTCACCGCTGTAGGCCTGCCAGTTGGTGTTGGTCATGAAACTGACTGCAGTGTTGAACGCCAGCGTCCACTCCTGCCCCGGCAGTTGCTGCGGGTTCAGCGGCAGATACCCCTGGAGCATGAGCACGGTGAACAGCAACACGAAGCCCACCAGGTTGAAGGCCAGCAAGGCCAGGCTGTATTGCTTCCAGTTCTGCTCCTGCTCGGCGCGTACACCGGCCAGGCGGTAGCAACCTTGCTCCAGCGGGCCGAGCACCGGTGTCAGCCAGGTGCGCTGCCCTTCCATCACCTTGAAGCAAAAGCGCCCGAGCCAAGGTGCTGGCAGCAGCACGATGGCGAAGAACGCCAACAGCAATAGGTAGTCGTAACTGTGCATGGCCGCCCCTTAACTGCGATCGGCGCGCAGCAGCGCCACCAGCAGGTACATCGCCAACGTCACTGCCAGCAGCAGTGACACCCCGTCCAGCATGTTCATGTGCACATCTCCCTTGGTACGGCGCATGGGCCGCTTTAGGGAAATTGTCCGAGGGAGGGGCGTAAAGGGACGAGATGGGGGGTGGGGTCAGGGCATAAAGAGTGCGTAAAGATCAGCCTTTTCGGCAGCCGCCATCGTCGCGGGTACCCCGCAAGGATGGCGGCATGGAGAGCCTTGGCCTGACTACCGCTGGGGTGTCTGCTGCCCCGCGTTACGGCTCCAGTCCAGCAGCAGGCTATAGCCCACCGCCAGCAAGGTCGGCCCGATGAACAGGCCGATGAAGCCAAAGGCGATCAGCCCGCCGAACACCCCGAGCAGCACGATCACCAACGGCAGGTTGCCACCGCGGCTGATCAAGTACGGCTTGAGGACGTTGTCGACGCCGCTGATGATGAAGGTGCCCCACAGGCCGAGGAACACCGCCATGCCGTACTCACCCTTCCACACCAGCCAGCCGGTGGCAGGTATCCAGGCCAGCGGCGGCCCCATGGGAATCAGGCTGAGCATGAAGGTCACCAGCCCCAGCACGATGGCGCCCGGCACACCGGCGATCAGGAAGCCGATCAAAGCCAGCAAGCCTTGGGCCGCGGCAGTGCCGATCACGCCGTTGACCACGCGCTGCACGGTGCCAGCCACCAGGTCCAGGTAATACTCGGCGCGTTCCCCCATCAACCGCTGCAACAGGCGCAGCACGAAGGCCGCCAGGCGCGGCCCGTCACGGTAGAAGAAGAACACGAACACCAGGCTCAGGGTCAGCTCCAACGCGCCGCTGCCAATCTGCGCACTGCGCGCCAGAAGCCAGTTGCCGACCTGCCCCAGGTGAGGCTTGACCGAGGCCAGCAAGGCCGCGCCCTGTTGATCCATGGAATCCCACCAGCGCACCAGTCGCTCCCCCACCAGGGGGATGCTGCCAAGCCAGTCGGGGGCGTCGGGCAAGCCGTCGACCTGCACGTCCCGGATGAACGCGGTGGCATCACGGATGTGGTCGGCCAGATTGAAGCCGAGCCACACCAGCGGCAAGGCCACCACCAGGATCCACACGGCGGTCAGTAGGCTCGCGGCGAGCGTTTCGCGCCCGCCCAGCACGCGGGTGAGCAAGCGCATCAGCGGCCAACTGGCGAAGGCCAGGATGGCGCCCCAGAGCAATGCCGAAATGAAAGGCGCCATCACCCACAGCCCGGCCCCGAGCAGGGCCAGCAGCAGGATCTGGATCAGCAGGCGGTCATTGTTGGGCATGGAGGGACTCATTCAACGGATCAGCTCAAGGTGCAGGCCATCGGTGGGTGCCGTCCCGACTTCCAGGCGGGTACTGCGCACGCCGGCGTTTACCAGTTGCTCGCGCCAGGCTTCGGCCTGGGCGCCGCTGAGGCTGGCGCGCAGGGTGCTGTCCAGGTTCAGGCTGCGCCCGAGCAAGGCCACCCAGGTGGGCTGCGGTGCGGCAAGGTCAGGGTAGTCCAGCTTGCCGGTGTCGCGCAGTTCGCGCAGCACCGTGGCTGGAGTCGGCAACAGCTCGCCCAGAGGCTGGTCGGCCACGAACTCCTCGACGTGCAGGTAGGCGCGGCGATTGCCACGGGTGACGCTGTAGAGCGAGACCAAGGTGTCGGCCTCTTCGGCGGAGCGGCGCAGGAGGATGAACGCCTGTTGCTCGTCACCACCATTGAGGCGGGCATTGGCGAATACTTCGTTGGCCCACAGGCTGGCTTCGCCGCAATCGCGACCCTGGCACCAGAACAGCGGGTAGCCCCCCTCGCGCTGCAAGGCCTCGCGGGCACTGGTGAAGGCCTCGCGGGCAGTCCGTTCGACAGGGAGCTCATAGGTGACGGAACTGACCTGGCCGCGGCTTTCGACTTTTTCGTCCACCCTCAGGCGGCCGCTGATCTTGCGTAAAGGGCCCATGGGATAGACCCGCTCCTGCTCCACGGCCGGACGCTGGTCGACCACTTTGGCATCCACCGGCACGGGCAGGCTGCCGGCCCACGACAAGGGGCTGGCCAGGCCCAAGCAAACGGCGATCAGGGTGCGCGTGATCATCGGCCACCTGTCACGCACAGGGCGCCGATGGGGTTATCCAGGATGTCTGGCATGTGCATGGTTGTCTCCGTGTTCAACCCGCCAAGCCTCGACACTTGTCCTGTGCAAGTCAAGAAAAGCCGAAGAAGCGATTGAAACAGTCTGCAACAAGGGTTGCGCCCTGTTCGTCATTCAAATGCAGGTGATGGCCACCGGGCAGCGTGACCTGCTCAAAGGGTAGCTGCTCTAGCAAGGCTGTGTGCTGCGCGAGCATGCCATCGGCCGCCACCACCAGGCAGGCCGGGCACGCGACCCGATGCACGAAGGCCATGGCCTGCGCCTCGTTCAGGCGTACCGGTGATGGCAAGGTCAGGCGGCTGTCGCTGCGCCAGCTGTAGCCGCCCGGCACCGGCATCAAGCCACGCTGGGCCAGCAGCTCGGCGGCTTCGCGGCTGACCGCGACCATGCCTTTCATGCGCGCCTGTACGCCTTCTTCAAGGGTCGCGTACACCGACTTGCGCTTGCCATCCAGGCGCAGTTGCGCCTGCAGCGCCATGCCCAGGCGTTCGGCGGCGTCCTGCTCGCGGGCCGTGGGCGGGATCAGGCCGTCGATCAACGCCAGGTGGCTGATGCGATCGGGCAAGGCTCCCGCCAGCTGCACGCTGATGATTGCGCCCAACGAATGTCCGAGCAGACCAAAGCGCTTCCAGCCCAGTTGCTCGGCCACCCGCAATACATCGTGGGCGTAGTCGGCCAAAGCGTAACCGGCGCCGACAGGGCGATGCTCGGAATAGCCATGCCCGGCCAGGTCCAAGGCGAGCACGCGCAGCCCGTCGAGGCGCGGCGCGAGGCGGGCGAAGCTGTTGGCGTTGTCCAGCCAGCCATGCAAGGCGATCACCGGCAGACCGTCATCCGGCCCGAACAGGTGCGCCGCCAGCTCGATATGGCCCAGACTCAGACGGATCTCTTCGACGTGCGTGCTCATGCCCGGCTCCAGCGATCGAACAGACCCTTGATCAAGCGCGCTGTATCCCCCGGCCGCTCCAGCGGGAACATGTGCCCACCGGGCAGGCTGTGGTATTCGCCCCGGGGAATGCCGCGCACCGCCAGGGCATGGTGGCGGCGGATCACCCGGCTCTGGTCGCCACGCACCACCGCCAGCGGCACCTGCAGCTGGCGCGCTGGCGCCGGGCTGACGTGGGGGATACTGCGGTAGATGTCGATCTCGGTGGTGGGGTCGAAGCGCAGGCGCAAGCCCTCCTGGGTGGCTTGCAGGCCGTGCTCCAGATACGCCTCCAGGCAATCGGGGTCGAAGTGGCGGAACAACGTCTTGCCGGCGAAGTAGGCCCGTGCGCTGTCACGGTCGGGGAATGCCTCGCGACGCCCCAGGGTGCGCCCGGCCGGGGTGATGCGGTCGATGAAGCCCAGGCGCTTGGCCGCGCGGATCATCCACTGGTCGGCGCGGGTCAGCACAGGCGAATCGAGCATTACCACGCCTCGGTAGTACTGCGGGCAACGTAGGGCGGCATGCAGGTGCAGAAGGCCACCCAGGGAATGGCCGACGCCCCAGACCGGCTGCCCCTGCTGGGCCAGGTGGTGAAGCAACTCATCGACCAGGTTCTGCCAGTTGTCGTTGACCGGGAACCGCGGGTCGTGGGCATGTTGCGCCAGGTGCCGGACCTGGTAGTCCGGCGCCAGGGCGGCGAACAACTTGCCGTAGGTGGCCGAAGGGAAGCCATTGGCGTGGGCGAAGAAGATCTGCTGCGACATGGCGGCCTGGTCTGAATGGGAAGTGATGGCCCATTGTCGGCATGGCGTGCTGGGGCGGCAACGTTCGGAAAGGTCATCGCTGAGGGCGATCCGGACATGCCTGGCATGTGTGTCGCCTTCTTCGCGCGTGAACCCGCGAAGAAGGCACCGTCAACAGCCAGGGTCAGCCGGCGTGGTACAGCCCCTGCAGGGTCATCAACCCGGCCAGCGGCCAGTCCCCTTCCAGCTCAGCCAGGCTCGCTGTGCTCAGCGGCGCCGGTTGCTGGCCATGGCCGTGTTCGAGCATGCCTACCAAGGTGCCGACCAAGGGCTGGTGACTCACCAGCAGCACGTGCTCCAGGCCCAGTTGGTCCAGCTCGCCGATCACCTGCCCGACATCGCTGTCGGGGGTGAGCCAAGGCACGGTACGCACCGGCTCATCGAAGCCCAAGGCGTCGTGCACCAGAGCTGCTGTCTGCTGGGCTCGAACGTACGGGCTGGCGATGATCGCCTGCAGCGGTTGGCCCAACAGGCGCGCGGCACTACGCAGCACCTGCTCGCGACCATGGTTGGTCAGGCGCCGCTCGGCGTCGGTGTTGGCGCGTGGCTCGGCCTCGCCGTGGCGCAGCACCCAGACCTTCACAGCTTGGGCTCCTGATCACGCACCGGGTGAGGCGCCGAGGCAACTTCGTGGGGCACTTCGCCTTCAGGGGCGCGAGGGGTCGGCCAGTCGGCGAACGGCCAGGGCTTCTGGTCGCTGTGGAAGGTGCCAAAGCGGCCGATCTGCGCCAGGAACTGGCTCAGGCTGTCGCCGAAATTCATCAGGCTACCGCTGGGCGCGCCATAGACCAGGCGGTAGATCAGCTGGACCAGCACCAGGCCACCCAGCAACAGTTGGGCCATGTGCCAGACCAAGAGGAACACCAGCATCCACAGTACCCGCAGGATGATCGATTCGCGCTGGGCGCGGTTGGCTGTGTCGTTCATGCATGTGCTCCGGGATCAATTGAAACCGCTGATGGAAATGAAATCGACGTCGGTCTTGGGCTCGGCGCGCATCAGGTGCTCGATCACCTGGTTCAGCGTACGCCCCTCGAAGAGGATCGCGTGCAGGCCAGCCACCAGCGGCATGTACACCTGTACCTCCTGGGCCTTGGCCTTGAGCACCTTGAGGGTGTTGACCCCTTCGGCCACCTCGCCCAAGCGACTCACCGCCTGCTCCAGGCTCAGACCCTGGCCTAGGGCATGGCCGACCTGATAGTTGCGGCTCTTGGGCGAGGAGCAGGTGACGATCAAGTCGCCGACCCCGGCCAGGCCTAGGAAGGTCATGGGGTTGGCGCCCTGGCTCACGGCGAAGCGGGTCATCTCGGCCAGCGCACGGGTGATCAGCATGCTCTTGGTGTTCTCGCCCATGCCCAGGGCGACGGCCATACCGGCAATGATGGCGTAGACGTTCTTCAACGCGCCGCCGAGTTCGACGCCGAAACGGTCGGCGCTGGCGTAGACGCGGAAGGTGCGGCCATGCAACACCGCCTGCACACGTTGACAGAGGGCTTCGTCCTCGCTGGCGACCACGGTGGCGGTCAGGGCGTGTTCGGCGATCTCGCGGGCCAGGTTCGGCCCCGACAGCACGCCGATGCGGGCCTCGGGCGCGATCTCTTCGAGGATCTGGCTCATCAGCTTGAAGCTTTGCGCCTCGATGCCCTTGGTCAGGCTGACCAGACCCTTGCCGCGCAACAGTTCGGCATGGGGCGCCAGCACGCTGCGCAAGGCGCTGGAAGGTAGCGCGACGAAGATCAGGTCGCAGGCCTGCAACGTGGCCAGCAGGTCGTTGACAGGCTCCACCCCGTCCTGCAGGCGAATGCCTTTGAGGTAGCGAGGATTCTCGCGATTGACGCGCATGGCCTCGGCCTGCTCGGGGTCACGCATCCATTGCCGGACCGGCACGCCGTTTTCGGCCAGCAAGTTCGCCACGGCGGTGCCGAAGCTACCGCCCCCCAGAACTGCAACAGGTTGCTGTTCAGTCATATCCAATCCGTTAAAGCCAATAAGTTAAGTTGGCGACCGGGGCATTATACGGCGCGCATGCGACAGAGCCAGTGGCAGTGCCAGCCCTGCGTATGGATATCAAATCGCACTGGCAAAACCCAAGCGGTCAGTTAACATGCCTGTTTCATCTCTGAAACAAGGCCGTACCGTGTTCCCTGGCACGCCACCTTACCCTCGCCTGCTGTTGCTGACTGCCCTCTTGGGCGGCCCGGCCCTGGCCGATGACATGTTCCTCGACAACCAGGACCTGCCGCAGGTTCTGACCGCGACACGCCTGAAACAATCCCCGGCCGCCGTACCTGGCAGCATGACGGTGCTCGACAGCGAACTGATCCGCGCCAGCGGCGCACGCGACATCCCCGAGCTGATGCGCCTGGTACCCGGCATGATGGTGGGCTACGTCGCCGGCAACCAGCCGACCGTCAACTACCATGGCAGCAACGTCAACGACGCGCGGCGCATGCAGGTGCTGATCGATGGCCGCTCGGTGTATCGCGCAGGCCTTGCCACGGTGGACTGGAGCGACATCCCGCTGGCCATCGAGGACATCGACCGGATCGAGGTATTCCGCGGCCCCAACACCGTGAGTTACGGGGCCAACGCCTTGATGGCCGTGGTCAACATCCTCACCCGCAACCCCGCCGACAGCCATGGCACCCGAGTGAAGGTGACCCGCGGCCAGGACGGCATCAACGATTACTACGCCAGCCAGGGCTTCGGCTGGGAAGGCGGCGACATGCGCCTGTCGCTGTCCGGCATGCAGGATGATGGCTTCGACGAGGACCAGTTCGGCAACGACTACCGCGACAGCCGCCGCCTCAACCGCTTCAACCTCAGCGCCAGCCACAACCTGGCGGTCAACCAGACCCTTGAATGGCAACTGGCGGCCAAGGAAGGGAGCAATCAGCGGCCCTATACCTATCAGCCGGTGTTTCCCTTCGTGACCGCCCGAGGCGACAACGCCGACGTCAATGCCAAGGACTATGCGGGCTCGATGCGCTGGAACATCGATTTCAATCCCGAACACAGCCTATACGTCCAGGGCTCGGCCCAGCACTTCGACCGGCAACAGGTCTGGCTGGCCTGCGATGCGGCCATCGCCTTCAGCCCGGAGCTGACGCGGCTCTGGCAGATCAACCCGGACTATGCCGAGCAAGTGGCACGCAACGCCAACAACCCGCCTCCCAGCAGCGACCCCGTGCAGAACGCCCTGCGCGACCAGATCGCCAGCCAATGGGCCAATGGTGGTCGTGAAGTGGTTTGCGGCGATGTGGACCAAAGCACCCGGGAAACCCGCTTCGATCTCGAGGTCCAGGACACCCTGAGCCTGACCGACAACCTGCGTCTGCTCAGCGGAATGAACTACCGTTATGATCGCGCCGACTCCCAGACCTACTTCAACGGCAGCCTGGACGACCAGACTTGGCGCCTGTTCGGTCAACTGGAGTGGCGCGCCGACGAGCACTGGATTCTCCAGGGTGGCGCGATGTTCGAGGACTCGCGCCTGTCGGGCAGCTCGCTCACCCCGCGCATGGCGGTCAACTACCTGATCACCCCGCGTCACGGCTTGCGTGCGGTGTATTCAGAGGCGGTGCGCTCGCCGGACATGTTCGAGAACAACGTCAACTGGAGCTACACGGTCAACAACCTGACCCCCAACGTGTATGGGTTGCAGCACGGCGAATACTTCGTCAAGACCCGCGGCCCTGGCGACCTCGAACAAGAGCGCATGCGCTCGCGGGAGCTGGGCTACAACGGCAATTTCAGCGACATCGATTTGAACATGGATGTGAAGTTGTTCTATGACGAGATCACCGGAATGATCAGCGAGCCGTTGCGCAACAACCAGTACATCGCCAGCAACGCCAACAAGGCCCGCTTCAGCGGCAGCGAAGCGCAGCTGGACTGGCGCCCTACCCTGCGTGACCGACTGCGCCTGACCTACGCCTACGTCGATGCCTGGGCCAGCAACCCCAGCGACCGACGCCTGAGCGCGCGCAACAGTGGCTCGGCCGGCTGGATGCGCGAATGGGGCCAGGGCTGGTCCAGCGCCCTGTTCTACTACGGCGACGACGCACTCAACCAGTACCGCTACGAACGCCTCGACCTGCGCGTGGCCAAACGCTTTCGCATCCAGGGCAGCAATCTGGAGCTGGCCGCACTTTGGCAGCAACGCCTGGATGACGAGCCGGTCACCGTGCCGCAGAACCGCTACGACAGTCGTCACCGCTTGAGCGTGAGCGCGGAGCTGGAGTTCTGATGGCCTTGTTGCTGCGCCTGTTGCTGTTCTGCCTGTGGCCTTTGGGCGCGGTATCAGCCAGCGAGATTCTGTTGGTAGGCGCCAGCGACCAACCAGGCGTACGCAGCTTCGTCTCCGCCCTGGAAGCGCGCCGTCCCAACGACCAGGTGCATTTCAAGACCGTCGACGCCCTGCCCAAGCCGGGGCAGTTGAAGGCTGATGTGCGCCTGGTGCTGCTCGACAGCGCAGCGTTCGAATGGCGCCTGGGTGAGGCCGCTGGCCCTCCGGCGCTGGCCTTGCGGGTCAGCCGGGTACAGGCGGAACAACGCCTGGGAAAGTCGCGTCCCGCCTACCTGTGCCTGTTGTGGAGCGATCCACCGCCTGGTCGGCAATTGCGCCTGACGCGCTACTTGTTGCCACAGGCGCGACGAATCGGTGTGCTGTACGGCGAACATAGCCGCTTCATGCTTGACGAACTGCGCCTGGCCGCCCGCCCGCTGGGCCTTGAGATCGTCGCACAGGACTGGCCGGACCCGCGCGACAGCCGCCCGCTGCAACACCTGCTGAGCAATAGCGATGTCCTGCTGGGGATCGACGACCCCGACCTGTACAACTCCAAGACCGCCAAGAACGTCCTGCTCAGCAGCTATGGCCGGCAGATGGCGCTGATCGGTCCCAACGCAGGCTTTGTCCGCGCCGGGGCGCTGGCCAGCACCTTCAGCGATCAGGACGACTGGCTCGCGGTGCTCGACCAATTGCTCGACCGCTCGCCCGCCAGTTGGCCGCGCAGCCACTACCCCACGCACTATGGGGTCAGCGGCAACCAGCAAGTGGCTCGCGCCCTGGGGCTGGAGCCGATCGACCCCAAGGCCGCCGCCGTGGTCCTGGCCGAAGGAGAGCCCACCCCATGAGCAACCGCCTGAGCTGGGACATCCACACCCGCACCCAGATCATCAGCCTGGGCCCCGCCCTGTTGCTGACCCTGCTGCTGATCAGCTTCTTCACCTTCGTGCGTCTGCAGGACCTGCGCCAGGAGCTCAACCATACCGGGCAACTGATCGCCAACCAGTTGGCTCCCGCCTCCGAATATGGCGTGATTTCCGGCAACAATGAGGTACTCGAAAGCCTCATGCGCGCGACCCTGAGCATTCCGCACGTACGCTTTCTCGAGGTGCAGGACAGCCGCAACCACATCCTGGTGTACGTCGAGCAGAACGGCGAGAACGTCAACCGTGCCCAGCGCGTGGAAGTGTTCCAGGCGCCGATCCGCCTGCAGCAGATCCGCCTGGACAACGATTTCTTGCAACAGGGCAACGCGCCTGCTCCCAGCATTGGCGATGACTATCTGGGGCGGGTGATCGTGGGCATGTCCGACGATGCCTTCAGCCAGCGCCAGCAGGAAATCGTGATCAAGGCCGGCATCCTGGCCCTGTTCGCCTTGCTGTTCACCTTCCTGCTCGCCCGCCGCCTGGCCATGAGCCTGGCCAAGCCGATCAGCGACATGGGCCATGCGGTCAAGGCCATCCAGAAGGGCGAATTCAAGACCCAGGTGCCGGAAGTCGACGACAGCGAGCTGGGGCACCTGGCCCGACACATCAACAACCTGGCCAGTGCCCTGGAGAAAGCCAGCACCGAGCAGAAGCAGGCCATGGCGCAGATGATTCAGGCGCGTGAGGAGGCCGAGCAAGCCAACCGGACCAAATCGGAGTTCCTGGCGATGATGAGCCATGAACTGCGCACCCCCATGAACGGTGTCCTGGGCATGCTGCAACTGCTCGAGACCACCCCGCTGACCAGCGAGCAGGCTGACTACACCGCCGTGGCCAGCGAATCCACCGGGCATCTGCTCAAGGTGATCAACGACATCCTCGACTTCTCGCGGATCGAGCGCACCACGCTGGAACTCGAACACATCGCCTTCAACCTGGGCGAGCTGATCAGCAGCAGCGTCCAGTCGTTCCAGCACAGCGCCCAGCAGCGCGGGCTGGGCCTGCATTTGCAGCTCCCCCAAGGCATCGACCAGTTGCAGGTCACAGGCGATCCGACACGGATCCGCCAGATCTTGCTGAACCTGATCGGCAACGCCTTGAAATTCACCGAACACGGCCAAGTGGAAGTGGAGGCCCGCTGGCGGGCCCTGGATGCCCAACAGGTGTGGTTCACCTGCGCGGTGCGTGACACCGGCATCGGCATCGACAGCGACCGCCTGGAGATGATGTTCGTGGCCTTCCAGCAGGCCGACAGCTCGATTTCCCGTCGCTATGGCGGCACAGGCCTTGGCCTGGCGATCGCACGGACCCTCGCCGAGCGCATGGGCGGGCAGTTGCGCGGCGAAAGCCGCGAAGGGCTGGGCTCGACCTTCACCCTGGAAATGCCTTTGGCCCTGGCCAGCGCCACGGCGACCTTGCTGCCGGCCCAGGACGTCGAAGGGCAAGCGGCCTGGGAAGGCGGGCAGATCCTGCTGGTAGAAGACAACCCGGTCAACCAGAGCGTCATCGAGGCCATGCTGCGTAGCCTGGGCTTCGATGTCGTCACCGCCCTCGATGGTCTTCAGGCCGTCGAGCAGGTGCTTGAGCAACGCTTCGCCGCCGTGCTGATGGACTGCCGCCTGCCCGTTGTGGACGGCTACGAGGCCACTCGGCGCATCCGCCTGCTGCCCAACGGCGCGCAGGTGCCGATCATCGCCCTCACGGCCAACGCGCTGCAGGGCGATCGCGAGCGATGCCTGGCAGCGGGGATGAACGACTACCTGAGCAAGCCTTTCAAACGAACGGAACTGCAGCAGGTGCTGCAACGCTGGTTGTCCGGACGGACAGCCGCGACTGGCGATTAACGCCGAAATGCGGCAGTCTAGGGAGATGGAGGCCAGAACGCGGCTTGTCCGGTGTCGGTGACGGGTCGCCCGACGACGCAAAGCAACCGAATTAACCGCCGTGGCCACTAGACAGGACCTGCATAGGCCCTGAAAATAAGCGTTTCAGTGCACACCTGTACTTCTTTGCCAGGTGCGCTGTGACTTTCACCACAACGCAATAGTCTACCTGTAGGCTGCCGTCTCGGACTCAACCGCCGAGCCGGCCGGGAAGATTCAGCCCCAGCCGCACGGGGATTATTGAGGAGCTCGCATGACCAAACAAAACGCCTTTACTCGGGAAGATTTGCTGCGCTGCAGTCGCGGTGAGCTGTTCGGCCCAGGTAATGCGCAACTGCCCGCCCCGAACATGCTGATGGTCGATCGCATCACCCATATCAGCGCCGAAGGCGGCAAGTACGGCAAAGGTGAATTGGTCGCCGAGCTGGATATCAATCCGGACCTGTGGTTCTTCGCCTGCCACTTCGAAGGCGACCCCGTCATGCCAGGCTGCCTGGGCCTGGATGCCATGTGGCAACTGGTCGGTTTCTTCCTTGGCTGGCAGGGTCTGCCAGGCCGCGGCCGCGCCTTGGGCTCGGGCGAAGTGAAATTCTTCGGCCAGGTACTGCCTTCGGCCCAGAAAGTCACCTACAACATTCATATCAAGCGCGTCCTGAAGGGCAAGCTGAACATGGCCATCGCCGATGGCTCGGTCAGCGTCGACGGCCGCGAGATCTACACCGCCGAAGGCCTGCGGGTCGGCGTGTTCACCTCCACTGACAATTTCTAAGGGTTATTCGCATGCGCCGCGTCGTTATCACTGGTCTGGGCATCGTATCGTGCCTGGGCAATGACAAAGCTACCGTCACCGAAAACCTGCGCAACAGCCGTCCGGGTATCCGTTACAACCCGGAATACAAGGAAATGGGGCTGCGTAGCCAGGTTTCCGGTTCCATCGACCTCAACCTCGAAGAGCTGATCGACCGCAAGGTCTACCGCTTCGTCGGCCATGCCGCTGCCTACGCCTACCTGGCCATGCAGGACGCGATCAAGGACGCCGGTCTGACCGAGGAGCAAGTCTCCAACCCGCGTACCGGCCTGGTTGCAGGTTCCGGCGGCGCCTCCACCCTGAACCAGATGGAAGCCCTGGACACCCTGCGCGAGAAAGGCGTCAAGCGCGTCGGCCCATACCGCGTCACCCGCACCATGGGCAGCACGGTATCGGCGTGCCTGGCCACCCCGTTCAAGATCAAGGGCATCAACTACTCGATCTCGTCGGCATGCGCCACCTCCGCACACTGCATCGGCACCGCCCTGGAGCAGATCCAGTGGGGCAAGCAGGACATCGTCTTCGCCGGCGGCGGTGAAGAAGAGCACTGGAGCCAGTCGTTCCTGTTCGATGCCATGGGCGCCCTGTCGACCAAGCGCAACGAAACCCCTGAACTGGCCTCGCGCGCCTATGACGCTGACCGCGATGGCTTCGTCATCGCCGGTGGCGGCGGCATGGTCGTGGTCGAGGAGCTGGAACACGCCCTGGCCCGTGGCGCCAAGATCTATGCCGAAATCGTCGGCTACGGCGCAACTTCCGACGGCTACGACATGGTTGCCCCGAGCGGCGAAGGCGCGATCCGCTGCATGCAGCAGGCGCTGGCCACCGTCGACACCCCGATCGACTACCTCAACACCCACGGCACCTCGACTCCGGTCGGTGACGTCGCCGAGATCAAAGGTGTACGTGAAGTGTTCGGCGACAAGGCTCCGAAGATCAGCTCGACCAAGAGCCTGTCCGGCCACTCCCTGGGTGCCGCAGGCGTACACGAGGCGATCTACTGCCTGCTGATGATGGAAAACAACTTCATCGCCGGCTCCGCCAACATCGACGAGCTGGACCCGGAGGTCGCCGACCTGCCGATCCTGCGCCAGACCGAAGAAAACGCCAAGATCGACACGGTCATGAGCAACAGCTTCGGCTTCGGTGGCACCAACGCCACCCTGGTGCTCAAGCGCTGGACTGGCAAGTAACAGCCTGACCTCGCTGCAACGAAAACGCCCCGACTGGTTCGGGGCGTTTTCGTTTGGCTGCAAGAACAGAGCGAGGGCCTTGCCCTTGCTGGGCTATACCGAAAACCTGTGCACCAGTGCGTTCAGATCCACCGCCAGCTGCGACAAGGCCTGGCTCGCCGCCGAGGTCTGCTCGGCCCCCGCCGAGGACTGGTGCGCCAGGTCACGGATGGTGGTCAGGTTGCGATCCACTTCGCGGGCCACCTGAGCCTGTTCTTCCGATGCACTGGCGATCACCAGGTTGCGTTCGTTGATCCGCGCTATGGCCGCCGTGATCGCCTCCAACGCCTCGCCTGCAGCATGGGCACCCTCGAGGGTCGAACGCGCCCGCTCATTGCTTTGTTGCATGCCGTGCACGGCACGTTCGGTGCCGGCCTGGATGGCAACGATCATCTGCTCGATCTCGCGGGTGGACGTCTGTGTGCGGTGGGCCAGCGCCCTTACCTCATCAGCCACCACCGCAAAGCCACGCCCCGCCTCTCCCGCCCGCGCCGCCTCGATAGCGGCATTGAGCGCCAACAGGTTGGTCTGTTCAGCAATAGCACCTATCACATCCAGCACCTTGCTGATGTCCTGAACCTGCTGGGCCAGTTGCCCGACCTCATCGGCATTGTCGGCCACGCCCGCCGCCAGGGACTCGATGGCATGTACGGTCGCCTGCACCTGTTCACGCCCCTGGCGGGCGATACGGTCGGACTCGCGGGAGGCCTCGGACGTCGCTACCGCATTGTTCGCCACCTCCTCCACTGCCGAGGTCATCTGGTTGACGGCCGTCGCCGCCTGTTCGATTTCCTGGCTCTGTTGCTGCAACCCTCGGGTAGCGTCCTCGGTAACCGCACTGAGCTGCTCGGAAGCTGAAGCCAATTGTCCCGCCGAATCGGAAATTCGTCCGATGGTGTCACGCAAGCTCTGCTGCATGACCTTGAGCGCCGCCTGCAGGCGCGCAGGCTCGTCCTCGCCCTGTACAGTGATCTGCGGCGTCAGGTCGCCCTTGGCGACCGTCTCGGCCACCTGCAACGACTGCCCCAGCGGCCGCACGATACTGCGTGTCAGGGCCAGCGCCAGGACCACGGTCATGGTCACCGCCACCAGTAACAATCCCCACACCCAGACCTTGGCCCCTGCGTAGACCGCCTCGGCAAGATCCGTGGCGCGATCGGCATGGTGGATGTTCAGCTCGATCAGTTCGTTGAGGGTCGCGGTCATCTGGTCAGCGAACTGGTTCATCTCGCCGTTGACCAAGGTCGCCGCCGCATCGGTGCGCCCTTCGCCCGCCAGTTGCATTACCTGGCCCTGCAGGTCCAAGTATTGGCGTTCAAGCCCTTGGTAGCGAGTGAGCAGCGTGTGCTCTTCCGGCAACACGATCAGCGCCTTATAGCGCTGCTGGACTTCGTTCAAGCCGGCTTTGAGTTCTTCGATACGCGCACGGTTCTGCTGTTGTGCCGCCGGCGCCGGGTCGATCAGCAGGCGCAAGGTCAGGGCGCGGATTCGCAACATGTCCTGAGTCATGCGCCCGACCGAAATGACACTGGGCAACCAGTTGTCGTCCACCTGCTCGGCTTGCTGGCGCATCTGTGTCATCTGTTGGAGAGAAAAGCCCCCGAGCAGGGCGACCAGCAAGGCCATCAGGCCAAAGCCAAGCCCCGCACGGGGGGCGATATTCAAACGTCTCAGACTCATGTACAGCTCCCTCTGCCACGTTGTCGTTGTTATAGACACTATCGGGGAGGGGCCGAATTTGCTTAAGACGAAAAGGCAATATCAAAGGGCCAGAATCAAGCGGCACGCATTATTTTGGTGCACCCGGTAGCACTGACAGAAAATTCGTGTGCGCCACACGGTTGGCCACTTCGACCGGCAGCGCATCGAGGAAGGCATCAAAACCGTGCATCTGCTCGCCGATTCCGGAAAAGCGCCCGACCACATCCGAACCGAGCATGAAACGCCCCGGGAACCGCTCGACCAGCTTGACCCATGCCTCGTGCGGCCTGCCCTGCCCGTCCAGCAAGTAAGGCTCGCGCATGCTCCAGGACAGGTCGATATACAGGTTCGGGTAGTCTTCGAGCAGCCGAGTGAGCACCGGCAGGAGGAAGTTCATCTGTGTCTGGTGCCGATGGATTTCCGCGCTGGTACCGGCATGGGCCCAGATGAAGCGGGTGTGTGGATGGTTACGCAGTGGCTCTTCGATCTCCGCCAGGTAAAGCGGGTTGCGCTCGCGCTTGGAGGTGATATTGGAATGGATGAGCACCGGCAAGTCACGCTCGGCCGCCAAGTGATAGATCCGCGTCATGGCCTCATTGTTGGCTCTGGGTGTATCGCCACTGGTGAGCGCAGTCAGATCGTCATGACGGGTGAACACCTCGCCAATGCCCTGCCACAGCCCTGGGTACAGCTCGAGCATGCGCTCGATATGACTGACAGCGTTCTTGTCCACCGGATTGAAGCCGCTGAGAAACGGATGCAGGCGTCGGCGCTGCTGCGGCGGCAACTGCTGCACCGCAGCGGCGACGTAGACATCGGTGGCGCTGTACCAGTAGGCGTCCGCATCATCACCGGCGTAGTAGCGCGGGCGCTTGGGCTCATCTTCATGCCACTTCTTGGCCACGGGAATGCCCGCGATCATGGACTGCTCGACCCCAGCCTCGTCCATGGCCTTGAACAGCGCAGCCATGCCCTCGCTCTCTTGGAAGAAGTCTACGTAGTGCAGGTGGGCATCACTGTAGCGGTAATCCCGGGCCTGCGCCGTCAGGCACATGCCGGCGGACAACAACAGGCAGGCCAGCGCTCTGGCGATCATGGTGGTCTTCCTCTGCGGCGGTGAAAAGAGTAGACCCGTACCTGCGCGAGGCGGTTCAGCCCGCTTCGCTGAACCGCTATGCTTGAGGCATCCGTTGCCCGCCTGGAGCCCTGTCATGAGCCGCCCCCTGATCATTCACCCGCGCGCCGAATCGGTCGAGGGCCAACCGATCCTGCGCCCACTGCCATCGGCCCAGTGCCGCAGCGTGGGGCCCTTCGTGTTCTTCGACCACATGCTCGATACCCGCTATGCCCCCGGCAGCGGCATGGACATCCGCCAACACCCGCATATCGGCCTGTCGACCCTGACCTACTTGTTTGAAGGCGAAATCCTGCACAAGGACAGCCTGGGCTCCGAACAGCGCGTCCTGCCCGGCGATGTCAGCTGGATGACCGCTGGCAGCGGCGTCGCTCACGTCGAGCGCACTCCCGCCGATGCCTTGAGCAGGGGTTCGCGCCTGCATGGCCTACAGGTATGGCTGGCTTCGCCCCGCGAGAATGAGCAAGGGCCGCCCAGCTACAGCCATCATCCGGCCGACAGCCTACCGGTCAGCGACAATCTGGGCGTAAGCATCCGCATGATCGCAGGCCAAGGGTTTTGTCTTGAATCCCCAGTGCCGGTGCTCTCCCCTACCCTGTACGCCCTGGTGCAAATGCAGGCGGCCACCACGCTCAACGTGCCCCTCGAACATGCCGAGCGTGCCCTCTACCTGCTCGACGGCGAGCTGCTGCTGGGCGAGGACGAGGTCGAGCCATGCAACCTGCTGGTACTGCCCGAAGGCGAAGAAGTGACGCTGTATGCACAAAGCGAGTGCCAGCTGGTGCTGATCGGTGGCGCGCCACTGGATGGGCCACGGCGGATGAACTGGAACTTCGTGGCCAGCGATCCGGAACTGATCGAACAGGCCCGGGCGCGCTGGGCTGCGGGGGATTGGCCGACAGTGCCGGGGGAAACATCGCGGATCGAATTGCCGCGTTGAGAGGGCCGCCATGTGGTCAACGCAGGCCTCGCAAGGACCCAAGGGGCTTGTGGCGTTGTAGCGCAGCAGATCCGTGGGCGCTGGCGTAGCCTGCGATGGGCTGCCGCGCAGCCCTTGCCCAGTCAGCGCTGGAACACTTCGTCCAGCAGGTTATGCATGGCACGGAACGCACGCTCGCTGGTACGGCGGTCGTATTGCATCTTGCCGGGCACGTTGGCGGACGGGTCGGTGAACGAGTGCACCGCACCGCCATAACTGAGCAATTGCCAGTCGACCTTGGCCGCGTTCATCTCCTCCTCGAACGCCGGCAACTGCTCCTTGGGCACCAGCGGGTCGGAAGCACCGTGCAACACCAGCACAGAGCCTTTTATGCGCTGGGCATCGGCCGGGTTCGGCGTATCCAGCGTCCCGTGGAACGACACTGCCGCCCGTAGGTCGGCGCCGGTACGGGCCAGCTCCAGGGCGCAGCAACCACCGAAACAGAAGCCAAAGGTCGCCACCTTGCCCGGCTCCAGCAATGCCTTGGACTGCCCGAGCAATTGTGCCAAGGCTTCCTGCATGCGCTTGCGCAGTTCGCCACGGTCATTCTTGAGCGGCATCATCGCCGCGCCCGCCTCGTCGGCATTGGATGGACGAACCGATTGTCCGTAAAGGTCAGCGACCAGCACCACATACCCCTGACTGGCCACTTCCTTGGCAATCCGTTCGGCGCCTTCGCCGACGCCCATCCAGTTCGGCGCCATCACCAGGCCCGGCTGGGGCAGCGCGCCCGGCTCATAGACCAGACGGCTCTCGTAAGCCTTGCCCGCATGGTGATAGACCAGCGATTCGACGATTACCTTGCTCATCAAACTCCTCCTTGCACCATGAAAAAAGCCCGCCGAAGCGGGCTTTGTCTTCAACTCAAGCAGACAATTCGACCAACAGCTTGTTCAGGCGACGAACGTAGGCCGCCGGGTCCTTCAAGCTGTCACCCGCTGCCAGCGCAGCCTGGTCGAACAGGATGTGGGAAAGCTCCGCAAAGCGGTCCTCGCTCTGTTCGTTATCCAGCTTCTCGATCAGCGGGTGGCTCGGGTTGAACTCGAAGATCGGCTTGGAATCCGGCACCTTCTGACCACTGGCCTCGAGGATCTGGCGCATCTGCAGGCCCAGGTCCTGCTCGCCGATGGCAAGGATCGCCGGCGAGTCGGTCAGACGATGCGAGACACGCACTTCGGCGACACTCTCACCCAAGGCGGTCTTCAGGCGCTCGACCAGGCCTTCCTTCTCCTTGGCGACTTCTTCCTGGGCCTTCTTGTCTTCCTCGGAGTCCAGCTTGCCCAAGTCCAGGTCGCCACGGGCGACATCGACAAAGGCCTTGCCGTCGAACTCGTTGAGGTAGCTCATCAGCCACTCGTCGATGCGGTCAGTCAGCAGGAGAACCTCGATGCCTTTCTTGCGGAAGACTTCCAGATGCGGACTGTTCTTGACCTGTGCATAGGACTCGCCGGTAAGGTAGTAGATCTTGTCCTGGCCTTCCTTGGCGCGGGCCAGGTAGTCCGCCAGCGCAACGCTCTGCTCGCCGCTTTCGTCGGCGGTCGAGGCAAAGCGCAGCAGGCCGGCAATCTTCTCCTTGTTGGCGAAGTCTTCGGCCGGGCCTTCCTTCATCACCTGACCGAAGTTCTTCCAGAAGCTCTTGTACTGTTCAGGCTCGTTCTTCGCCAGTTTCTCCAGCATGTCCAGCACGCGCTTGGTCAAGGCCGACTTCATCGAGTCGATGATCGGATCCTTCTGCAGGATTTCGCGCGAGACGTTCAGCGACAGATCATTGGAATCGACCACGCCCTTGATGAAACGCAGATAAAGCGGCAGGAACGACTCGGCCTGGTCCATGATGAATACGCGCTGCACATACAGCTTCAGGCCACGCGGCGCTTCGCGCTGGTACAGGTCGAACGGTGCGCGGGCCGGCACGTACAGCAGCGAGTTGTACTCCAGCTTGCCTTCGACCTTGTTGTGGCTCCAGGCCAGCGGGTTCTCGAAGTCATGGCCGATGTGCTTGTAGAACTCCTGGTACTCCTCGTCCTTGATCTCGGTACGCGGACGGGTCCACAGGGCGCTTGCGCGGTTGACGGTTTCCCATTCCTGGGCAGGCTTTTCTTCGCCTTCGGCGGTCTCGACGTGCTGCTTGGGCAGTTCGATCGGCAGAGCAATATGGTCGGAGTATTTCTTGACGATGTTGCGCAGGCGCCAACCATCGGCGAACTCTTCTTCGCCCTTCTTCAAGTGCAGGACAATACGGGTACCGCGTTGCGGCTTGTCGAGCGTGGCGACTTCGAACTCGCCTTCACCCTTGGACGACCAGTGGACACCCTCGGCGGCAGGAAGACCTGCGCGACGGCTGTAGACATCGACCTTGTCGGCGACGATGAACGCCGAATAGAAGCCGACGCCGAACTGGCCGATCAGGTGCGAGTCCTTCTTCTGGTCACCGGTCAAGTTCTTCATGAAGTCGGCAGTGCCGGACTTGGCGATGGTGCCCAGGTGCGTGATGACGTCTTCACGGCTCATGCCGATACCGTTGTCCTCGAGGGTCACGGTGCCGGCGTCCTTGTCGAAGCTCACGCGGATCTTCAGCTCGGCGTCGCCTTCGAGCAGCTCTGGCTTGGCCAGCGCTTCGAAACGCAGCTTGTCGGCGGCGTCAGAGGCGTTGGAAATCAGCTCACGCAGGAAGATCTCCTTGTTCGAATACAAGGAATGGATCATGAGGTGCAGCAGTTGCTTTACCTCGGTCTGGAAGCCCAGGGTTTCTTTTTGAGTTTCCACACTCATGGTCTTCAAAACTCCGATCTGTTGGCGGTGGCCGCCTGGCGCCCCTCGAAGGGCTGCGTTGGCGGCGGATGTCCAGCAGATGGGGGCTGGCCTGACTATTTCAAGGGCTTTTCCGGTTCAATCTTGAAATGAGCACGCGCGGTAGCGATCGGTGAGTCGGGGTCGGCCTGCCAGGCGGTGATGGCGACGTTGGTCACTCGACGCCCCTGGCGCCAGAGCTGACAACGCGCGAACGTGTCGCGATAGTGCCCGGCCCGCAGGTAATCGATGGAGAAATCGATGATCTTGGGAATGCTGGCGCTCTCACTGTAGATCAGTAGGTAAAGGGCCGCGGAGAGTTCCATGAAGCCTGCGATCACCCCGCCATGGATCGCGGGCAGCAAGGGATTGCCAATGTTGTCCTGGCTCGCCGGCAGACGAAACAGCAAGTCATCGCCCTGGCGCTCGCACTCGATGCCGATGAGTCCGGCGTAGGGAATCAGCCCCAGCAAAGGTCGGTAATTGCCGACGGCGTGGGCTTCGTTGAGCTGGAGGCGAACATCAGCAGGAATCATGACCTCTCCTCCTTGAGGCTGTTGCCGAAGCGGATGCCACCCTTGATCTCCTGCCCCAGACGCATGAAGGTGCCGACCACATGACAAATCGGGCGTGACGGGTCGTCCTGGTAGGCAGTGCCGCGGGTAAAGATCACGTCGCGGGTCACCCGGTAGCACTGCGCATGGCCGTGGATATCCTTGCCCGCCTCGGCCGGGTGCATATAGTCGATGCGAAGGTCCAGCGTCGGGCAGACCTCGAAGCGCGGCAGGGCGCACAAGGTGGCCATGCCACAGGTGGTGTCCATCAGCGTGGTCAGGGCACCGCCGTGCACCGCGCCGGTCTGCGGATTGCCGACGATGGCCACAGACCAAGGCAGCACCAGTGTCATGCCTTCGGTATCGGCGTGGTGCACTCGCATCTGCAATAACTGACAATGTTTCAATGCGGACAGAAAGCGTTCGGCCATGGCCCGCAGGTCTGTATCTGTCATGGGGCAACCTGTTTTTGTGAGGCTATTCACTCTGCACAAATCCGAGGAAAAGTCTATCTGGATCCACGCTATATATATCTGTAATCTTCGCGGAACTTATTCCACTTACTTGAGCTCGAATGGAACAAGTAAGTTATTCCACCAAGGAGAGACACCCCATGCGTAAACCTTTTGCTTTTGCCCTGATGCTGGCCGCTGCCATGGGCCTGGCCGCTTGCGACAAGGCGAGCGAAAACAAGGCTCCGGAAACCAAGACCGAGCAAGCCGCCCCTGAAGCTGCCCCAGCTACCCCGGCTCCAGAAGCCGCTCCTGCTACCCCAGCTCCGGAAGCCACTCCTGCTCCGGAAACCGCTCCAAGCGAAGAGCCGGCCAAGCAGTAAGCAGCACTTAAAAAAAACCCGACACTGTCGGGTTTTTTTATGCCTGGCGTTCAGGGAAGGGGTCAGCTAGCCGGGCTGGCAGGCTCTTTGAGCCCCTCCCCGGCCACCGGCTCGGTGGGCGTGAATACCATTACCTCGAGCACATCGGAATGAAACTCCCGGCGATAGAGAATCAGCACCACGCAGACACTGGTGACCATGAACAACCAAGGGCTGATGAACCAGGTCAGCATGGCCATTCCGAAGTAATACGAACGCAGCCCGAAGTTGAACTGGTTGGCTGCCAGTGATAATACCCGCGCCGCTCTAGATGCAAATGCCTTGCGCTCCAACTCACTGACTTGTCGCTCACCGATCATGGGCGCAGAACCCACCAGAACAGCGGCGAAGTTGTACTGGCGCATGCACCAACTAAAAGTGAAGAAGGCATAGACGAACACCATTGCCAGCCCCAGCAGCTTGATTTCCGACATGCCTTGGGACGCCTGCTGCACCAGAGGCAGGTCGGCCAGCAACGACAGCGCGCGGTCCGATGCCCCGAGCACGGTGAGGATACCGGCAAGGATGATCAGCGTACTGGAGGCGAAGAACGAGGCGTTACGCTCCAGATTACCGATCACGCTGGCGTCGGCGATGCGGTTGTCGCGCATCAGCATGCGGCGCATCCAGTCTTCCCGGTACAAGTGCAGCACGCTGGCCAGGCACGCTGTGTCGCGCCCCTTCCAAATCGCATAGCGGGTGTAGCCACCCCAGCAGAGGGCGAACCAGCAGGCCGCTACCCAGTGGCTCAGATTGCTTTGAATGAAGCTCATGCAGGCTCCTGATCGTTCAAGTCCTGAGAATATTGAAGTCCGCTTTTCGACGCACGGCGGTCAGAAAAGACACGCTCTGGAAACAAAACGTAGCAAGAAAAAAACCCCGTATCCGAATGGATACGGGGTTGGCGTTTTGACCATCGACTGGCGCCCTTTGGCTTGTGGCCGGCGCCAGCGCTCTGGCTTCAACGTATCAGGCCAGCGCCTCGCGGGGCTTGCCCAGCATGCGATCGCATGCCACGGCCAGGCCCAGGGTGATGACCGACGGCACCAGCCAGGCCAGGCCCTGATCGCTCAGCGGCAGATGGGCCATGGCGCCCGGCAGCATGTGCGCCAGGTTGCTGCCCTTGATGGCATCGACCATGCCGAACAGCAGCGACACCAGCATTACCGGCGCCAGGATGCGCACCGGCGAGTTCCACAGCTCTTTGACGAAGCTCAGGCCCACCACAACGATGCAGGGCGGGTAGATGGCGGTCAGCACCGGGATCGAGAACAGGATCAGCTTGGTCAGGCCGAGATTGGAGATCAGCAGCGAGAAACCGGCCAGGATCACTACCAGTGCACGGTAGGACAGCGGCAGGATCTGGCTGAAGTACTCGGCACAGGCGCAGGTCAGGCCCACGGCGGTCACCAGGCATGCCAGTGCGATCAGCACCGCGAGGAAGCCACTGCCCAGCGAGCCGAAGGTGTGCTGCACGTAAGCATGCAGGACCGCAGCGCCGTTGGTCGCACCCATGGCGATGTCATGGCTGCCGGCACCCAATCGGAACAGGCTGATGTACACGAGCGCCAGGCCCACGCCAGCGATCAGGCCAGCGATGATGGCGTAACGGGTGATGAGCTTCGGCGACTCCACACCGCGCGAGCGGATGGCATTGACGATGACGATCCCGAAGACCAGCGCACCCAGGGTGTCCATGGTCAGGTAGCCATTGATGAAGCCTTGGGAGAACGGCGCGGCCACATAGGCCGGCTGCGCCTCACCGATGGTACCGGCCGGCAGCGCGAAGGCAGCGATGCCCAGCACAGCCAGGGCAATGATCTTCAACGGGGCCAGGAACCGGCCGACGGTATCGAGCAGCTTGCCCGGATACATCGACACGGCCAGCACCACGATGAAGTAGACCAGGCTGTAGATGAACAGGGCCAACGGGCTTTCACCCGTCAGCGGTGCCACACCGACCTCGAACGAGACTGTAGCTGTACGGGGGGTGGCGAACAACGGGCCCACCGACAGGTAGCACACGGCCGCCAGCAGGCCGCCGAAGAACTTGCCGATCGGGCTGCTCAGAGCGTCCATGCCGCCGCCGACCTTGGCCAGGGCAACCACGGTGATGACCGGCAGACCCACAGCGGTGACGAGGAAGCCAAGGGCTGCCATCCAGACATGTGGGCCGGATTGCAAACCAACGATAGGCGGGAAGATGATGTTGCCCGCGCCGACGAAAAGCGCAAACGTCATAAAGCCAAGCGCCAGGATATCCTGGCCTTTCAACACTTTCATTTAGGGTAGTACCACACTGCTGAAATCGGGGTTCGAGAAGGGATTTCCCCAGGGGTATGGGAAAATGCTGCCCGGCTTGATAGGCCAGACCCGTTTAGCGTGTCGTTCCCTTTTGGGGGACGGGCACAGAGTGAACGCGTAGGTTAACCGTTTTACCCGGTAAACGCACTGGCACAGGCCTGCTTGTCCGATGTGCGTATGTTCTTGTCGTCTGGGTGACTCTGTGACACGGTTAATGCTGGCATATAGGATCAGGCCCGTCTGCCTTAAAATCCCTATCAAATCGATCGATTTTTCTTACAAGTTACACAAACCTGCCGAAAACGCCGGCTTGTCCTCGGCAGGTCATTCCTCAAAGCGGTTTGTCAGCCGCGTCTACCCCAACGCTCTGCCAAAAGCGTTTGATTTCATGAATGTTGCCAAAGTTGTAGCGTGGCCCGGTGTAAAAACCACCGTCACCGGAACAAAAAATTTCGGAGTCGACGCCGGTCTGCGGCAAGGTTTCGCTACCAGCGCTGTATAGACGGGCTTGCGCCCAAACAGGTTTGTGCATGATTTTCTACCTTTTTCACGGTTTACATCAGGATTGATGTGCTTGCCACAGCGCCTGGATGCGCTGGTGTATATGTTGTTCCTGCGAACCAAGTCCCGAATAGATCGGCCGCAGTTGCTCATCGAAACACCACTCCTGCCGCCCATTTCGGCTCGCGGCAGGAACAGCGACCATCAATGCCAACGACAGGGAAAACTCCTCGGGAGGAATCTGATAATGCAGGTCCTCAAAGGCACGCATATGTAGGAGCTTGCCTGGGCTCAAGCGAACTTCTTCAGGCTCGCCCAGTACGGGCCTAGTCCGCGCGTCGACCTGCGCTGCATTGAGTATCGGGTACTTCATGGTTCGGTAGCCGCAGCCTTGATAACCCACGGCATACAGTTCGAAATCATGGGTATGCGGCACGCCATAGATGAAGGTTTGCCGCTCAGCCTGCGCTTGGGCCGGCAACCAGCAGGTCATTCGCAGCGAGACGTACTGCGAGGCATGCAACGCAAAACCGTACGGGCTGTACACCTGCTCCCCCCGGCTGAAGGCGTGTTGCTGGATGTGCTCATACATGCACTCCCCAAGCAGGCTGCGATTCTGCGCAAGCGCCAGAAGGTCGGCGCTGATCGCGTCCTGCTCTCGCTCAAGATCCCGCTGCTCGAGTCGCTCGATGAAGGTGTCCAGTTTCATGCCGCCCCCAGCCCAAGGTAGTTCGACAGCATGTCATCGAGTGCAGGGTCGGATAGTGAGCGAAGGACCTTCAGATAATGCTCAAGATGCCCTGGAGCCAATCTCATCAACACCTCGAAAGCCCGCCAACGGACAGCCGAATGGTGGTGATAGATCAGCTCACCTGCCACAGCTTCCAGATACGGATCCTCGATGCGCTGGAGTGCATCGAGCCACACAAGAAAGCGCGAAACCTGCGGATCGGCGGGAAACCAGGCGATACGTGCCAGCGTGGTGCGGTCGAACACCTCGATGTCACTGCCGGGGCTTGGCAGGTTCAGGCTGAAGACCAGACGCTCTGGCCGTTCACCTGGGCATAGCGCCACCACCTTACAAGCACCGTCTACAAGCACGGGCGCTTGGGGTGTCACCTCCACCTTCACACCGTTGCACAGGCGGTCGGATTCGCGGTTGAACAGCCATAGGGGGTATTCGAAGCCCTGGGGTGCAAACCAGATGCTGTAACCCGAAGTGGAATACAGATGATCCGCTGTCGAGCGCACCCGCGTGACATCCAGTGCAACAGGTTCATGTGGGGCATTGAGTCGTAGACGCTCACTGAAATGAGCGACCGTGCCACACAACATGGCCTTGCTCCCAGGCTCGCCCTGGTCTTTCATGCGTTGATCAAAACCCTGCCATGCGGCGTTGACGAATGCACGCATGTCGGTACACCTCACCTGTTCCAACAGGACGGCCGGTTCGGGTTTCCTACTCAGCAATGCTTCCATGAAGTTTTCTTTCATCCGCTCTTCTGATCTCGAGCGGGATGATCTCTGACATGGATAACGTCATTAAGATGGAAGTAATCCCCTGAAACGACAAAGGCCACCCGAGGGTGGCCTTTGTGCGCGTGGGGGGTAAAGCGTATTACTTCTTCATTTCCCAACCGGTCAGCTCGGCCAGCGCCTTGCCGATATCGGCCAGGGAACGCACGGTTTTGACACCAGCGTCCTGGAGGGCGGCGAACTTCTCGTCCGCAGTACCCTTGCCACCGGAGATGATGGCGCCAGCGTGGCCCATGCGCTTACCCGCAGGCGCGGTAACGCCGGCGATGTAGGAAACGACAGGCTTGGTCACGTTGGCCTTGATGTAGGCCGCGGCTTCTTCTTCAGCAGAACCGCCGATTTCACCGATCATAACGATCGCTTCGGTCTGCGGATCTTCCTGGAACAGCTTCAGGATATCGATGAAGTTGGAGCCTGGGATCGGGTCACCACCGATACCAACGCAGGTCGACTGACCGAAACCTGCGTCGGTGGTCTGCTTGACCGCTTCGTAGGTCAGGGTGCCGGAACGGGAAACGATACCGACCTTGCCTGGCAGGTGGATGTGGCCTGGCATGATGCCAATCTTGCACTCGCCCGGGGTGATGACACCTGGGCAGTTAGGGCCGATCAGGCGTACACCCAGCTCGTCGCACTTGACCTTGGCGTCCAGCATGTCGAGGGTAGGAATACCCTCGGTAATGCAGACGATCAGCTTGATGCCACCGAAGGCAGCTTCCAGGATCGAGTCTTTGCAGAACGGAGCCGGAACATAGATGACCGAAGCTTCGGCGCCGGTGGCCTCAACCGCTTCCTTCACGGTGTTGAATACCGGCAGGCCCAGGTGCGTGGTGCCACCCTTGCCTGGGGTTACGCCGCCAACCATCTTGGTGCCGTAGGCGATGGCTTGTTCGGAGTGGAAAGTACCCTGCGAGCCGGTGAAACCCTGGCAGATGACTTTGGTGTCTTTATTGATCAGGACGCTCATTACTTGCCCTCCGCAGCTTTGACAACTTGTTGAGCAGCGTCGGTCAGGCTGGTTGCCGCAATGATGTTCAAACCGCTTTCTGCCAGTACTTTAGCGCCCAGTTCGGCGTTGTTGCCTTCGAGGCGAACGACGACCGGAACTTTAACGCCGACTTCTTTCACTGCACCGATGATGCCTTCGGCAATCATGTCGCAACGAACGATGCCGCCGAAGATGTTGACCAGAACGGCCGCGACATTGCTGTCGGACAGAATGATCTTAAACGCTTCGGTAACGCGCTCTTTGGTAGCACCACCGCCAACGTCGAGGAAGTTGGCTGGCTTGCCGCCGTGCAGGTTGACGATGTCCATGGTACCCATGGCCAGACCGGCACCGTTGACCATGCAGCCGATGTTGCCTTCCAGGGCAACGTAGTTCAGTTCGAACTTGGCAGCGTGAGCTTCACGGGCGTCGTCCTGGGACGGGTCGTGGAAGGTCTTCAGCTTTGGCTGACGGTACATGGCGTTGGCGTCGATGTTGATCTTGGCATCGAGGCAGTGCAGGTCGCCGTCGGCCTTGATGACCAGCGGGTTCACTTCCAGCAGGGCCAGATCGTGATCCTTGAACAGCTTGGCCAGGCCAACGAAGATCTTGGCGAACTGTTGAACTTGCTTGCCTTCCAGACCCAGCTGGAACGCCAGTTCACGACCTTGGAACGGCTGAGCGCCGACCAGCGGATCGATGGTAGCCTTGAGGATCTTCTCGGGAGTTTCGTGAGCGACTTTCTCGATGTCCACGCCACCTTCGGTGGAAGCCATGAACACGATACGGCGGCTCGAACGATCGACTACAGCGCCCAGGTACAGCTCTTTGGCGATGTCAGTGCAGGATTCGACCAGGATCTTGGAAACTGGTTGACCGTTGGCATCGGTCTGGTAGGTGACCAGGTTCTTGCCGAGCCACTGTGCAGCGAACGCCTTGGCGTCTTCCTTGCTGCGAACCAGCTTGACGCCGCCCGCCTTACCGCGACCACCAGCGTGGACCTGGGCCTTTACGACCCACTCGGAACCGCCGATCTTGTCGCAGGCTTCTGCAGCTTGCTCAGGGGTATCGACTGCGAAACCCTTGGAAACTGGCAGGCCGTATTCAGCGAACAGCTGTTTACCCTGATACTCGTGAAGATTCATGCTTTTTACCGTCTTCGTTAGGTACTGCGCTTCGGCGCTGCGCCATCACTGGCGCCGCACCACCTGTGACCGTTGACCCCGGGTTTCCCGTGTGATCCGGTCCGGCGGACGTTCCGCGGTGAGTCTTGCACGCAAGACCCACGACGGGCAGCCCGCCGTGGTTTCTTATAATTAACGCTTCTTACGGTTGGCGACGTGAATGGCGCCGCCATTCACAGCCAGCGCTGCTTCATGCAGCGCTTCGGACAGGGTCGGATGGCTGAAGACCATCATGCCCAGATCCTCGGCACTGGTGCCGAATTCCATTGCGATCGCGCCTTGCTGAACCAGCTCGGCGGCCGATGGGCCGATCACGTGAACACCCAGGACGCGGTCGGTCTTGGCATCGGCGATAACCTTGACGAAACCGCCGGTATCGTTGGCTGCCATCGCACGGCCGCTGGCCGCGAACGGGAAGGTGCCCACGTTAACCTCAACGCCCTCGGCCTTCAAGGCCTGTTCGGTCTTGCCGACCCACGCGATTTCCGGGTGGGTATAGATGACCGACGGAATCAGGTCGTAGTTCATCTGGGCTTTGTGGCCCTTGATGCGCTCGACGACCATGATGCCCTCTTCCGAGGCCTTGTGCGCCAGCATCAGACCACGGACCACGTCACCGATGGCGTAGACGCCCGGTACGCTGGTCGCGCAGTAGTCGTCGACGTAGATGTAGCCACGCTCGTCGATGGTCACACCGCTGTCGGCAGCCAGCAGGTCGGTGGTCACCGGACGACGGCCTACGGCCACGATCAGTTTGTCGAAGACGATCTTCTGCTCGCCATTGGCGTCGGTGTAGGTGACTTCGACTTCTTCGCCATTGACCTTCGAGCCAGTCACACGGGCGCCCAGCTTGATGTCCAGGCCTTGCTTGGTCAGGGTCTTCTGGGCTTCCTTGGAAACCGCGGTGTCAGCGGCCATCAGGAAGGTGTCCAAGGCTTCCAGGACGGTCACCTGGGCACCCAGGCGGGACCATACCGAACCCAGCTCCAGACCGATCACGCCTGCGCCGATGACGCCCAGACGCTTCGGTACCGATTGGAATTCCAGGGCGCCGGTGGAATCGACGATGACTTTCTGGTCGACCGGAGCAGGCGGAATGTCGATCGGACGCGAGCCGGAGGCCAGAATCACGTTCTCGGCTTCGATGACTTCGGTGGTGCCGTCAGCCTTGGTGACTTCGACTTTCTTGCCAGCCAGCAGTTTGCCGTGACCTTGGATGGAGGTAACACCGTTGGCCTTGAACAGGGTGGCAACACCACCGGTCAGGTTCTTGACGATGCCAGCCTTGCGTCCAACCATCGCAGCAACGTCCATCTTCACTTCGCCAGTGGAGATACCGTGGACGTTGAAGCTCTCTTTGGCCTCCTTGTACTTCCAGGAGCTGTCCAGCAGGGCCTTGGAAGGAATGCAACCCACGTTCAGGCAGGTACCGCCCAGGGCCAGTTTGCCCTCGGCGTCGGTGTATTTCTCGATGCAGGCGGTCTTGAGGCCGAGCTGAGCAGCCTTGATCGCGGCCACGTAGCCGCCAGGACCTGCACCAATCACCACTACGTCGAATTTCTGGGTCATAAAAGATTCCTTTTTAGCTTCAAGCGGCAAGTTGCAAGCCGCAAGACTGGCAAGCTTCGACGTGAAGCTTGCCGCTTGCAGCTTGCAGCTGCGCGATTAGATGTCCAGCAGCAGACGAGCCGGATCTTCCAGCAGATTCTTGATGGTCACCAGGAAGGTTACCGCTTCCTTGCCGTCGATCAGGCGGTGATCGTAGGACAGCGCCAGGTACATCATCGGGCGAATGACCACTTGGCCGTTGATGGCCATCGGACGCTGGATGATGTTGTGCATGCCCAGGATGGCAGCCTGCGGCGGGTTGACGATCGGGGTCGACATCATCGAGCCGAAGGTACCACCGTTGGTGATGGTGAAGGTACCGCCAGTCATCTCTTCGATGGCCAGTTTGCCTTCGCGGGCCTTCTTGCCGAAGGTGGCGATGCCGTTCTCGATCTCGGCCAGCGACATCGATTCGGCGTTGCGCAGGACAGGAACCACCAGGCCGCGGTCGCTGGAGACGGCAACGCCGACGTCAGCATAACCGTGGTAGACGATGTCGTTGCCATCGATCGAGGCGTTGACGGCCGGGAAGCGCTTCAGTGCTTCGGTGGCAGCCTTGACGAAGAACGACATGAAGCCCAGGCGTACGCCGTTGTGGGACTTCTCGAACAGGTCCTTGTACTTCGAGCGCAGGGCCATGACTTCGGTCATGTCCACTTCGTTGAAGGTGGTCAGCATGGCCATGCTCGACTGGGCTTCGACCAGACGCTCGGCGATCTTGGCGCGCAGACGGGTCATCGGCACACGCTTCTCGGTGCGATCGCCTGCGGCGGTGACCACTGGCGCAGCAGCGGCAGGCTTGGCAGCCGGAGCGGCGGCAGGCGCGGCCTTCTTGTTGGCGATGGCGGCAACCACGTCTTCCTTGGTGACGCGGCCACCTTTACCGGTGCCGGCAACCGAAGCCAGATCGATGCCGTTCTCTTCAGCCAGCTTGCGAGCGGCTGGAGCGGCGATCGGGTCTTCTTCGCCAGCGTCCGCGGCAGCGGCAGCCGGAGCAGCAGCGGCCGGGGCGGCAGCAGGGGCGGCGGCGGCAGCGCCACCTTCAACGATCGAACCCAGGACTTCGTCGGACAGGACGGTATCGCCCTCGCCCTTGACGATGTCGCCCAGCACGCCGTCGGCGGTGGCCAGAACTTCCAGGACGACCTTGTCGGTCTCGATGTCGACGATCAGCTCGTCACGCTTGACGGCATCGCCCGGCTTCTTGTGCCAGGTGGCAACGGTGCCGTCGGCGACCGATTCCGGGAAGGTTGGGGCTTTGATCTCGATAGCCATTATCAGTGTTTCCTTAAATTCGGTTTCAGGTGCGCGAAGGCGTTAGACAGTGAAAGCATCCTGCAGCAGTTTTTCCTGCTGCTCGGCGTGCATCGAAGCGTAGCCACAGGCTGGCGCGGCGGAAGCGTCGCGACCGGCGTATTCCAGGACCAGCGCCTTGTTGTGGCGGGTCAGGATACGGCGCATGTGATGCTGGCTGCTGTACCAGGCGCCCTGGTTCATCGGCTCTTCCTGACACCAGACCGCGTGCTTGAGGTTGGTGTAAGGCGCCAGGATTTCCACCAGGTCGTCCTCAGGGAACGGATACAGCTGCTCGATACGCACGATGGCGATGTCTTCGCGGCCTTCGGCACGGCGCTTTTCCAGCAGATCGTAGTAGACCTTGCCGCTGCACAGCACGAGGCGCTCGACCTTGGCCGGATCGAGAGTGTCGATTTCCGGGATAACGGTCTGGAACGAACCTTCGGCCAGATCTTCCAGGGTCGAGACGGCCAGCTTGTGGCGCAGCAGCGACTTCGGCGTCAGGACGATCAGCGGCTTGCGCAGCGGACGGATGACCTGGCGACGCAGCAGGTGGTAGATCTGAGCCGGAGTGGTCGGTACGCAGACCTGGATGTTGTGCTCGGCGCACAGCTGCAGGTAACGCTCCAGACGCGCCGAGGAGTGCTCGGGACCCTGGCCTTCATAGCCATGCGGCAGCAGCATGGTCAGGCCGCACAGACGACCCCACTTGTGCTCGCCACTGGTGATGAACTGGTCGATCACGACCTGAGCACCGTTGGCGAAGTCACCGAACTGGGCTTCCCAAATCACCAGCGCGTTCGGCGTGGTGGTGGAGTAGCCATATTCGAAGGCCAGTACCGCCTCTTCCGACAGGAAGGAGTCGTACAGCTCGAACTTCGGCTGGCCCGGGAACAGATTCTGCAGCGGTACGTAGGTGCTGGCGTCCTTCTGGTTGTGCAACACCGCATGGCGGTGCGAGAAGGTGCCACGACCGATGTCCTGGCCGGTCATGCGGATCGGGTGACCTTCGAACTGCAGGGTGGCGTAGGCCATGGTCTCTGCGTAACCCCAGTTGATCGGCAAGCCACCGGCCTGCATCTTCTGGCGGTCTTCGTAGATCTTCGCGACCTGACGTTGGACGACGAAGCCTTCCGGCAGCTCGAGCAGCTTGGCCGACAGGTCCTGCAGGGTCTTGAGGTCGAAGCGGGTGTCGTGACGTGCAGTCCAGGCATGGCCCAGGTACGGACGCCAGTCGACGAACAGCTCGCGGTTCGGCTCCTTGACCAGGCTCTTGACCACGTGCAGACCGTTGTCCAGGGCGTTGCGGTACTCGTCGATCTTGGCCTGGGCGCGCTCGGCATCGATGCGACCGGCCTGGATCAGCGCGTCGGCGTACAGCTCACGGGTGGTGCGCTGCTTGCTGATCTGCTGGTACATCAGAGGCTGGGTACCATTCGGTTCGTCGGCCTCGTTGTGGCCGCGACGACGGTAGCAGACCAGGTCGATGACCACGTCACGCTTGAACTGCATGCGATAGTCGATGGCCAGCTGGGTGACGAACAGCACCGCTTCCGGATCATCGCCGTTCACGTGCAGGATCGGCGCCTGGATCATCTTGGCGACGTCGGTAGCGTACTCGGTGGAGCGCGAGTCCAGCGGGTTGGAGATGGTGAAGCCAACTTGGTTGTTGATCACGATGTGCACGGTCCCGCCGGTCTTGAAACCGCGAGTCTGCGACATCTGGAAGGTTTCCATGACCACGCCCTGCCCGGCGAACGCAGCGTCACCGTGGATCGAGATCGGCAGAACCTTGTCACCCACGGTGTCGTTGCGACGGTCCTGGCGGGCGCGCACCGAACCTTCCACCACCGGCGAGACGATTTCCAGGTGGGAGGGGTTGAACGCCATGGCCAGGTGGACTTCGCCACCGGGGGTCATCACGTTGGAGGAGAAGCCCTGGTGATACTTCACGTCACCGGAGCCCAGCTCGTTCATCTTCTTGCCTTCGAACTCGTCGAACAGCTCGCGCGGGTTCTTGCCGAAGGTGTTGACCAGCACGTTCAGGCGGCCGCGGTGGGCCATGCCGATCACGACCTCCTTGGTGCCGTAGGAGCCGGAGCGCTGGATCATTTCGTCCAGCATCGGGATCAGGCTTTCGCCGCCCTCGAGACCGAAACGCTTGGTCCCCGGGTACTTGGTGCCCAGGTACTTTTCCAGGCCTTCGCCCGCGGTGACGCGCTCGAGCAGGTGAGTCTGCACGTCAGCGGAGAATTCAGGACGGCCACGAACGCTTTCCAGACGCTGCTGGAACCAGCTGCGCTGCTCGGAATCGACGATGTGGGTGAACTCGGCGCCGATGGTGCGACAATATGTCTTCTGCAGCGCATCGAAAATTTCGCGTAGGCTCGCTTCCTCTTTGCCGATGAACAGGTCACCGGTACGGAAGGTCGTATCAAGGTCGGCATTGGTCAAGCCGTAGTGATTGATCGACAGGTCTACGGGCGCAGGACGCTGCCACAACCCCAACGGGTCGAGCTTGGCAGCCTGATGGCCGCGCATACGATAGGCCTGGATCAGTCGCAGAACTTCAACCTGCTTCTTCTCGTGTTCACTGCTCACGCTCCCGGCGGATACCGGTTGGGCGCGGCGCTGGTTCTTTGCCAGCAGTACGAAATGGTCGCGGATTGTAGAGTGCGATACATCGGTAGCGGTGCTGCCGTCGGCGGGCAACTTCTGGAAGTAGGTGCGCCACTCTTCTGGCACAGCGTTAGGGTCGTGCAGGTAGAGCTCATAAAGCTCTTCCACATATGCAGCGTTACCACCTGAAAGGTGGGCGCTTTCCCACATGCGCTGCATCACGCTTTCTTGCATGCTTGGTCACCCTCGGTTAGGGGACTGATCGGCAAAAGCCACAGCAAACCTGGAAAAGTCCGAACACAGCGACTGAACCACGCCACCTGGATCCTGCTGATTTTCCGGGTACCAGCCCGGAAGCCCCTGCTGGTCTCATATCTTCATAGGTAATGAGCGCGGGCTTTGTGGGCCCTTGCTCGGGTTTTACCTTGGTGCGGGCTCAGCGCCCGCACCTCGGCTTACTGCAGGTGCAACATTTTTGAATCAGGTGCCGCTTTGCAGCAGCATGTTACGTACGTGACCGATTGCCTTGGTCGGGTTCAGACCTTTCGGGCAAACGTTTACGCAGTTCATGATCCCGCGGCAGCGGAATACGCTGAACGGGTCATCCAGGGACGCCAGGCGCTCCTGAGTCTTGGTATCGCGGCTGTCGGCCAAGAAGCGGTAGGCCTGCAGCAACGCGGCGGGGCCCAGGAACTTGTCCGGGTTCCACCAGAACGACGGGCAGGAAGTCGAGCAGCAAGCACACAGGATGCACTCGTACAGACCGTCCAGCTTGTCGCGGTCTTCCGGCGACTGCAGACGCTCGATGGCCGGGGCCGGCGTGTCGTTCTGCAGGAACGGCTTCACCTTCTCGTACTGCTTGTAGAAGATGCTCATGTCGACGACCAGGTCACGAATGACCGGCAGACCTGGCAGCGGGCGCAGAACGAGCTTGTTGCCCTTGACCACCGACGACAGCGGAGTGATGCAGGCCAGGCCGTTCTTGCCGTTGATGTTCATGCCATCGGAACCGCAAACGCCTTCACGGCAGGAGCGACGGTACGAGAAGCCCTCGTCCTGCTCCTTGATCAGTGCCAGCACGTCCAGAACCATCAGATCCTTGCCACCGGTATCGACCTGGAAGGTCTGCATCTTCGGCGCCGAATCGGTATCCGGGTTGTAACGATAAACTTCGACTTGCAACATAGCGGCCACCCTTAGTAAGTCCGGACTTTCGGTTCGAAGGCAGGAACTGTCTTCGGCGCAAAGTTGACGCCACGCTTGGCAACGCGCTTCTCACCCGGGTAGTACAGGGTGTGGCACAGCCAGTTCTCGTCGTCACGGTCTTCGTAGTCTTCACGGGCGTGAGCACCGCGAGACTCTTTACGGGCTTCGGCCGCGATGGCGGTAGCTTCGGCGACTTCCAGCAGGTTCTGCAGCTCCAGCGCTTCGATACGCGCGGTGTTGAAGGCCTGGGACTTGTCGTTGATCTTGACGTTAGCGATACGCTCGCGCAGGCCAGCCAGCTGAGCGATACCCTTCTGCATGTATTCGCCAGTACGGAATACACCGAAGTAGTTCTGCATGCAGCTCTGCAGCTCGCGCTTGAGGCTGGCAACGTCTTCGCCAGTGGTGCGCTCGTTGAGCTTGTTCAGGCGGTTCAGGGCTACGTCGACGTCGGTGTCGCTGGCGTCGCGGTATTCGACGCCTTCGGTCAGCGCCTTCTCCAGGTGCAGACCAGCTGCACGGCCGAAGACCACCAGGTCCAGCAGCGAGTTGCCGCCCAGACGGTTGGCACCGTGAACCGATACACAAGCCACTTCACCTACAGCGAACAGGCCTGGGATGATCTGATCCTTGCCTTCGGCGTCCATGGTGATGGCCTGGCCATGAATGTTGGTGGCGATACCACCCATCATGTAGTGGCAGGTCGGGATGACCGGAACCGGCGCGACCACAGGGTCGACGTGAGCGAAGGTCTTGGACAGTTCGCAGATGCCTGGCAGGCGGCTGTGCAGCACCTCCTCGCCCAGGTGATCCAGCTTCAGCAGCACGTGGTCCTTGTTCGGGCCCACGCCGTTGCCGGCGATGATTTCCTTGACCATGGAACGGGCGACGACGTCGCGGCCAGCCAGGTCTTTGGCGTTCGGCGCGTAACGCTCCATGAAGCGCTCGCCGTGGGCGTTGATCAGGTAGCCACCCTCACCGCGGCAACCCTCGGTGACCAGTACACCGGCACCGGCGATGCCGGTCGGGTGGAACTGCCACATTTCGATGTCCTGCACCGGCACGCCGGCACGCAGGGCCATACCGACACCGTCACCGGTGTTGATCAGGGCGTTGGTGGTCGAGGCGTAGATACGACCCGCACCGCCAGTGGCCAGTACGGTAGCCTTGGACTTGATGTACAGAGTTTCGCCGGTTTCGATGCAGATCGCGATCACGCCGACAAAAGCGCCGTCCTGGTTCTTCACCAGATCAACGGCATAGTACTCGTTGAGGAAGGTGGTGCCTGCTTTCAGGTTGCCCTGGTACAGGGTATGCAGCAGCGCGTGACCGGTACGGTCGGAAGCGGCGCAGGTACGGGCGGCCTGGCCACCCTTGCCGAAGTCCTTGGACTGGCCACCGAACGGACGCTGGTAGATACGGCCAGTTTCGGTACGCGAGAACGGCAGACCCATGTGGTCCAGCTCGAAGACCGCAGCAGGGCCTTCCTGACACATGTACTCGATAGCGTCCTGGTCACCGATGTAGTCGGAACCCTTGACGGTGTCGTACATGTGCCAGCGCCAGTCGTCGTTCGGGTCGGCCGAAGCGATGGCGCAGGTGATGCCGCCCTGGGCGGATACAGTGTGCGAACGGGTCGGGAAGACCTTGGTGACTACGGCAGTCTTGTGACCGCCCTGGGCCAGCTGCAGCGCAGCGCGCATGCCGGCACCGCCGCCACCGATGATGATGGCGTCGAAAGAAATGGTTGGAATGCTAGCCATGGATCAGATACCCCAGAGAATCTGCACACCCCAGACGAAGTACGCGAACATCGCAACGCCGCACACAGCCTGGAACAGGAAACGAATCGCAGTCGCCGACTTGCCGAAGGACATCGGCGTCAGGTAGTCGGTGGCAATGGTCCACATGCCGACCCAGGCGTGAGCGCCCAGGGCAACGAGTGCCAGCAGACTGAAGATACGCATCGCGTTGTTGGAGAACAGACCGTGCCACTGGGCATAGTCAAGACCCGGGTGAACGGCGACGTAGCCGATCAGGAAGATGAAGTAAGCCGCGAGAACGACCGCAGATACGCGCTGCGCCATCCAGTCATAGAGGCCCGAACGCGACAGGTTCGTGACATTAGTTACCATACCCAAACTCCCGCCAGAACGATCAGCACCACGGAGATGACGATCACGATTTTCGAGCCCAGCTTGCCGCCCTCGAGCGTCTCACCGACACCCATGTCCATGATCAGGTGGCGTACACCTGCAACGAGGTGGTACAGCAGGCCGGACAGCAGGCCCCAAGTCACCAGCTTGGCCAGCGGACTGGTCAGACACGCCTTCACCTCGGCAAAGCCTTCCTCGGAACCCAGCGACTTGCCCAATGCATAAAGCATGATGGCCAGGCCAAGGAACAGGATGACGCCGGAGATACGGTGAAGAATGGACGTGTACGCGGTGATCGGGAGTTTGATGGTCCTTAGGTCTAGGTTTACAGGTCGTTGGCTTTTCACGGCTTTTTTCACACTGAAGAGCCCCTAGCTAACAGGGCAAAGTTGTTGGTAAGTGTACTGGTCAGGTACCCACCACCCAGGGAGCGACGACCCCCAGCAGAACGGGCTTGCAAGCCCCTGGCGGTCGGTTGCGGAGTATAGACAGTTAGGCTGCTTATGACAACGTGAGGGGCTAGCCCAAATAGCGCATTGCCTTTAACGAACAAAAGGCGTAAATGGGCGAGAATTTCGTGAAAAATCAGGGCTCAGAGGGCGTTTCAACCAGCCTTTAGGCAAATTGACATTCGAATTTATCCCTCTATAGTGGTGCGGGCCCTGCGTGGGGGGTCTGTCTGATGATTTCAAGCATTAATAGGAGGCCACATGGCTGACAAAAAAGCGCAGTTGGTCATCGAGGGCGCTGCCCCCGTCGAGCTGCCCATTTTAACCGGCACCGTTGGTCCCGATGTTATCGACGTCCGCGGGTTGGGGGCTACTGGTCACTTCACCTTTGACCCTGGTTTCATGGCGACTGCGTCCTGCGAGTCGAAGATCACCTACATCGATGGCGACAAGGGTGTCCTGCTGCACCGCGGCTACCCGATCGAACAGCTCGCCGAAAAATCGGACTACCTGGAAACCTGCTACCTGCTGCTCAACGGCGAACTGCCGAACGCCGAGCAGAAGGCCCAGTTCGTCAGCACCGTGAAGAACCACACCATGGTTCACGAGCAGCTGAAATCCTTCTTCAATGGCTTCCGCCGCGACGCTCACCCGATGGCGGTGATGTGCGGCGTGGTCGGCGCCCTGTCGGCGTTCTATCACGACTCCCTGGACATCAACAACCCGCAGCATCGCGAGATCTCTGCGGTGCGCCTGGTCGCGAAAATGCCGACCCTGGCCGCGATGGTCTACAAGTACTCCATGGGCCAGCCGATGATGTATCCGCGCAACGACCTGTCGTACGCGGAAAACTTCCTGCACATGATGTTCAACACGCCGTGCGAGATCAAACCGATCAGCCCGGTGCTGGCCAAGGCAATGGACCGGATCTTCATCCTCCACGCCGACCACGAGCAGAACGCCTCCACCTCCACCGTACGCCTGGCGGGCTCCTCGGGTGCCAACCCGTTCGCCTGTATCGCCGCCGGCATCGCTGCACTGTGGGGTCCGGCCCACGGCGGCGCCAACGAAGCCGTGCTGACCATGCTCGATGAAATTGGCGATGTCTCCAACATCGACAAATACATCGCCAAGGCCAAGGACAAGAACGATCCGTTCAAGCTCATGGGCTTCGGCCACCGCGTGTACAAGAACCGCGACCCGCGTGCCACCGTGATGAAGAAGACCTGCGATGAGGTCCTGAGCGAACTGGGCATCAAGAACGACCCACAGCTCGAACTGGCCATGCGCCTGGAAGAGATCGCACTGACCGATCCGTACTTCATCGAGCGCTCGCTGTACCCGAACGTCGACTTCTATTCCGGCATCATCCTGAAGGCGATCGGCATTCCGACCAGCATGTTCACCGTGATCTTCGCCCTGGCACGCACCGTCGGCTGGATCTCCCACTGGAAGGAAATGCTCTCCAGCCCGTACAAGATCGGCCGTCCGCGCCAGCTGTACACTGGCCACGAGCAGCGTGACATCGTTGACTTGAAAGATCGCAAGTAAGCTCATCGAGCCGAACGTAAAAAGGCTGCCCTTGGGCAGCCTTTTTTATAGCGCAGCAACCGAAAGACCACTGCGCACCGCTTCGCGGGCATGCCCGCACCTCAGATTCAGGGCTTTTCAGCCTTCTCGCGCAACCCCTTGAGGGTATTGAAGGGCGCGTCCACCACAAACTTGTTGGCCAGCCAGGACGGCACACTGCCTCCAGGCTCGGTATGCACTTGGTAGGTAACCTCGGTGCTGTCACCCTTGGGCACCAGCTTCCAGAAGCCTTGGACCTGTGCCACCCGTACATAGCCCTTCTCCTCCGGCAGGTATTTGGGGTCCTCCTCGAGCTTGCGGACCAGGCTGCCGTCAGCCTCCTCGGTGGTGGTCACGTGAAGGATCGAATCACGCGGCGTCACCGGCCAGGGCGTATTGAAGCGGGTGTAGGTCCAGCTCTGCGCGCCGTCCTGCTTGAGCAGCTTTTGCGACTCGCACTCATGAATCCACTTGCAGGCACCTACAGTGTCCTCCTGCAAAGCCTTGACCTTGGCCAGCGGCGCCTTGATCAAGGTCACGCCGCGATAGGCTTTGTACTTCGAACCCGGTACTTCACTGAGGGACACCTTGATGCCGTCCTCATCCTTGGCCACCTGCCAGTTCTCGGCCCAGGCAACCGGCGACAGCAGAACACCAACGCCACACAGCAGTGCAATACGCTTGATCGATCTCATCGTTTTGTTCCTTGTTGTCGAAGATCCAACCTGTTACGCCGCCGTCATTTGCTCCAACCAGCCGAGAATCCTGATCGCCTCGTCGCGATCATTGCCGCACACCTCCACGTCCGCCTTGAACCCACCACACACCGTCGGCCGCTCAGGCTTGCCGAACAACTCACAAAGGTTGTCAGTGGTCAGGTGCAGGCACCGCTCGCCAGCAGGCTTGCCCTGGGGCATGCGCGGCATCGGCGAGCTGATGGATGGGGCAATGCAGCATGCGCCGCAGCCCTCTCGGCATCTCATGAAACAGGACTCCCACGAGCAAAACGGGACGAACGTCCCTGGATAGTAACCGCTCAAACATATGTTTGAAATTGCGGATCGGATGAAATCTGCCGTGACCCGGCAGTCAGTTGGAACACCTACTGACGAAACTCGAAATCGATAGCAGCGCCCTCCACATCATGACGACTGTCGTTGCGCAGCTGTAACTGCATTTCGTTGTTGATCAGGCGCCCATTGAGTTGGAAGGGACTGTCATCGCTGACCGGCTTTTGCGGAAACATGGACGGCAGCAAAGGCTTGCGCCGCATCACCGGATCACCCACCTCTGGCTTGAGTTCTTCGACCATCGCGGCAGGCAAACTCAGGTCAAGCTTTGGCTTGGGCAACGGCTTGGCGACCGCCTTGGCCAAGGGTTTTTTGCGCACTACCTTGCCGGACGGCTTGGCCTTGCCCCTGCCCGGCGTCTTGCTCGCGACTTTGCCGGCCTTGTCCGCCGCCTGCTTGCGCACCGGCTTGGCCGTCGCCTTGGCTTGCGTCGCAGACGCTTTGGCCGCCGGCTGCGCGGCGTGTGCCATAGCAGCGGACAGGCACAACGGAGCCAGGCAAAGGAGTAGGACAAAAGAGCGAAGCGCTTTCATGGACATCAGGGGCGTGCTGGAAAAGTGTGCGTATGCTCTCTGTTCCGCTCGCCCCTGGCAAGATTTACAACAATGATCCTGTCGACGATTTGCATAACTGATGAGCCAGCAGACCCAGCGTGATCACTGCACGCTCGGCCTCCTTGTTCCATGGAATGCCGCAGTTGAGCCGAATGCAATGGTTGAACTGCTCGGTGTTGCTGAAGATAAGCCCCGGCGCGATGCTGATGCCTTGCTCCAACGCCCGCACATGCAGATCTTGGGTGTTGACCCTCCCAGGCAGGCTCACCCAGAGAATGAACCCTCCCGTAGGCCGGGTCATCTGCGTACCTTCAGGAAAATGCTGCTGCACGGCCAACTGATAGGCGCTGAGGTTCTTGCGGTACTCCTGGCGGATGTACCGCAGGTGGCGGTCATAGCCGCCGTTCTCCAGATAGGCGGCCACACCCATCTGGGTGACGCTGCACGCCGAATGGGTGGTGAAGGTCTGCAGCCGCTGGATCTCGTCCTGGTAGCGACCGGCGATCATCCAACCTACCCGCACTCCAGGCGAAAGGGTCTTGGAAAAGCTTGAGCAGTAGATGACCCGATCCAGACGATCGAATGCCTTGAGCGCCTTGGTCCGCCCTTGCTCGAACATCAGTTCGCCATAGATGTCGTCCTCGACGATCTGGATGTCGAAGTCCGAGGCCAGACGCAACAGCTGCTTTTGCCGATCCTCAGGGATCGTGCCTCCCAAGGGATTGCTCAGACGCGGCGTCAACACCAAGGCCTTGATTGACCATTGGTTGGCAGCCAACTGCAAGGCCTCAAGACTGATGCCGGTCGACGGGTCACTCGGAATCTCGATGACCTTGAGCCCCAACAGGTCGGCCAATTGCAGCAATCCATAATAGGTGGGCGACTCCGCAGCGATCAGGTCGCCTGGGCGAGTCAGTACCCGCAGCGACATTTGCAGGGCATCGACGCAACCATGGGTCACCACCACCTCACGCGGATCGACCAGCACCCCGGCGTCACGCATACGAATGGCTATCTGCCGGCGCAGTGGCTCGAAGCCAGGACTGAACATGTAACTGAAGGCGCGCGGGCTGTGAAAGCGCGTCACTTTGGCCAATTGCTGATGTAGAGCCCGCACCGGCAAATAGTCAACGTGCGGGACTGCCGCACCAAAGGGGAAAACTCCGTCTCGTCGCGCCTCGGTCAGCACCTGCTGGATGATGCTCGCACGGGTTACCAGACCCGGTCGCTCGACCCGGGCGATATCCGGGGTCTGTGCGGTGAGTGCCGGTGTCTGGTGCACGTAATAGCCAGACTGCGGCCGCGCGCGGATCAGGCCTTGATCCTCCAGGTTGGCATAGGCCTGCAGCACCGTGGCATGACTGACGTTGAGCTGGGCGCTCATCTTGCGCACGGAGGGCACACGCTCACCAGGCTGGTAGACACCTCGGCGGATGTCATCGGCCAGTTGCTGGGCAATGCGCTGGTACAGCAGCAGGTTGGTCATGGCGGCTCTCGAAACGCGGACGGGTTCGTTGTTCTTGTGCGACTCAACGCCGAGTCAGAATACCGTAACAGTTACGAAGTGTACTGGGACAGATTGGAGAATAGTCAACAATACAGTGAGGTAACAATCACAGAATCAACAAACCCGCTCGCTACCGACGAACGAGATAGCCAAAAACCTACAAGAACGCCTGGATTCAACGCGCTGGCGCGAGTTTGCCCTTGTCGTCGGAAAAGACGATTTCGACCCGACGGTTCTGCGCCCTGCCCCGCTCGGACGCATTGGCGTCGATCGGATACTGGTCGCCATAGCCTTCGACTTGTATGCGTTTTTCGTCTACACCAAGGTCGATCAACATATCAGCCACGGCCTGGGCACGATCACGCGATAGCGCAAGGTTGTCCTCGGGCAGGCCGGTACTGTCGGTATAACCTTCGACCCGCACCACTCGACGAGGATTGAGCTGCAGGAACTGGACGAGCTTGAGCACTGTGCGGCTGGCGGAGGTCTTGAGCTCGGCGCGACCAGTGTCGAACAGCACATCGCCCAACGTCATCACCAAGCCACGATCGCTTTGCTCGGAGGCCATGGCCGCGATCTGCGCTTCGACCCACTTACCTTGCTGTTGGACGCTGGCCAATTTGGCTTCGCGCAGCCCCAGCTGCAAGCGCTGGCGCTCCAGGTCGAGCTTGGCCAGACGCTCTTGATTAAGCGCCAACTTGGCATGCTCGGCCGCGATCTCGCTGTAGCGCTTGCTCAAATAGGCGTAGTGACGCACGTCGGAACCGGTTCCGATGTAGCTCGAGAGACGCTCGGCACGCGCCAGGGATTCACCAGCACGAATCACATCGCGCGGCGCGCTGCGCAGTACATCGGCATCATCCTTGACCTTTTGGAAGGCGACCGCCGCTTCATCGAGCGCCGACTCGCTGCGCTGGCTCGCGCAACCCTGCAACCCGACCAGCGCCAGCAGCGCCAGTGCAGCCATCGATTGACGACGCATCATGGCTGGACCTCCAGTTGCTTGCGAAGGCGCTTGACCCGCGCTTGCACGACCTGAAGCTGCTCTTCGCTCTTCTGGGTCAACACCCGAGCCTCGGCCAGGCGCGCATCCAGCTCGGCCTGCTCGGCGCGCATGCGCGCGTCACGGTAATCCTCGGTGGCCATGTTGGTCTTGGCTCTCGCCAGTTTGTCTTCGGCCAGTTTCAATTCCGCCACCTGCTCGGTGGCACCGACGGCCTTGGCCTGCTCCAGGGCCTGCTCGGACAGACGCATCTGCTCGTTGGGCGCAGGATCGTTGGCACAGCCAGCCAGGCCGAGCATGGCCAAGGCAAGGATCAGTGGTTGGGTTCTCATTGCATTCCTACTGTTTAGGGGCATCCAGAGGCGCCTGAATCTGCGCCTTCCAGCGCTCGACATTGCGCTGCAGCACAGCCTGGGACACCCCGGAGATCGGCAATTCTGTCAGTTTTTTTGCCAGTTGTCCGCGCAGCCAGGCGTCATTGCAGGCCGAGTTGTGCGACACAGCGAGGTACAGGCCTGGGCGATCCACCGGCAAGCCGCGGGCGATCAAGTCGTTGCCCATCCCCAGACTCTGGACCATGCCCATGCCCGAGTAGCGCCCGGCCAGCACATAGTCGACCTGGCCCAGCACCAGTTTCTGGAAGGCCTGGGTCAGGTTCTGCGCAGGGGCCAGCTTGAGCTGGGCCTTGGCGAAGGCTTCGAAAGCCGGAGTCAGGCGAGCCCGCTCGGAGATACTGCCTTGGTACTGGGCAAGGTCCGCCGGCCCGTCGAAGACCAACGTGGCGTCATGGCGAGTCCAGACAAGGTACTCGTTGAGCTGCAACGGCGGATGGATGTAGTCCAGGGCGGTCAACTGTTCGACCTGCATGGGCGTATCGATCAACAGGTCCATACGCCCGCTGCGCACTTCCTCCAGCGCCTGGTCGCGCTTGCCGGCGTGCAGCACTTCGACCGACACCCCAAGCTCGACGGCGACCTGACGCAGCAGGTCGACATTGGCACCGATCAGATGCCGAGGATCCTTCGGATCCTGCCAGGAGTACGGCGGAGCATCCGGGCTGCCAGTCGCCACCAGGCGTTCGCACTTGCCTGCTGCCATTGTCCATGGCGCCGACAACGCCGCCATGCAGGCCAGCGCCCTGCCCGCTTTGCGAAACTCCATGCCCTACTCCTTGCAGCCAGAAAAAAGCCCGGCCCTCGTTTCGGAGGGCCGGGCTTCTTTATAAGTGAAGCCGCCGGATCAGACCAGCTTTTCCAGCTCTGGAACCGCCTCGAACAGGTCGGCGACCAGGCCGTAGTCGGCCACCTGGAAGATCGGTGCTTCTTCGTCCTTGTTGATCGCAACGATCACCTTGGAGTCCTTCATGCCCGCCAGGTGCTGGATAGCGCCCGAGATACCGACGGCGATGTACAGCTGCGGCGCAACGATCTTGCCGGTCTGGCCGACCTGCATGTCGTTGGGCACGAAGCCTGCGTCGACCGCGGCACGCGAGGCACCGACAGCAGCGCCGAGCTTGTCGGCCAGGGCGTACAGGTGCTTGAAGTTGTCACCGTTGCCCATGCCGCGACCGCCGGAAACGACGATCTTGGCAGCGGTCAGCTCAGGACGGTCGGACTTGGCCAGCTCTTCACCAACGAAAGCAGACTTGCCAGCGTCGTGCACAGCACCAACGGCCTCGACAGCAGCCGAACCACCCTCGGCGGCCACGGCGTCGAAGCCGGTGGTACGCACGGTGATGACCTTGACCGCAGCGCTGGACTGCACGGTAGCAATGGCGTTACCGGCATAGATCGGGCGCTTGAAGGTGTCGGCAGACTCGACCGAGATGATCTCGGAGATCTGGTCGACGTCCAGCAGCGCGGCGACGCGTGGCAGGATGTTCTTGCCATTGGTGGTGGCCGGAGCCAGCACGTGGCTGTAGCCCTTGCCCAACTCGGCGATCAGCGGCGCTACGTTTTCCGGCAGCGCGTGAGCGTAGGCGGCATTGTCCGCGACCAATACCTTGGCAACGCCAGCGATCTTGGCAGCTGCTTCAGCGACACCACCGACGTTCTGGCCTGCGACCAGCACATGGATATCCCCACCGATCTTGGCGGCAGCGGCAACAGTGTTCAGGGTAGCCGGGGCAACGGCACCGTTTTCGTGTTCAGCGACAACCAGGATAGTCATTTAGATTACCTTCGCCTCGTTCTTCAGTTTCTCGACCAGTTCAGCCACCGACTTGACCTTGATACCCGCGCTGCGAGCAGCCGGGGCTTCGACTTTCAGGGTCTTGGTGGTGGAAGCGGTGGAGACGCCCAGCGCGTCTGGAGTGACAGTCTCCAGAGGCTTCTTCTTGGCCTTCATGATGTTCGGCAGCGACGCATAGCGTGGCTCGTTCAGACGCAGGTCGGTGGTGACGATCGCCGGCAGGTTCAGCGCGACGGTCTGCAGGCCGCCATCGATTTCACGAGTGACGTTGAGCTTGTCGCCAGCCACTTCGACCTTGGAGGCGAAGGTGCCTTGGGCGTAGCCGGTCAGCGCAGCCAGCATCTGGCCGGTCTGGTTGTTGTCACTGTCGATGGCTTGCTTGCCAAGGATGACCAACTGTGGCTGCTCTTTATCGACAATGGCCTTGAGCGCCTTGGCTACGGCCAGGGAGTTGAGCTCTTCGGCGGTCTCGACCAGGATGGCGCGATCGGCACCCAGCGCCAGGGCGGTACGCAGCTGCTCCTGAGCTGCGGTCGGACCGACGGCAACGGCGACGATCTCGGTCGCAACGCCCTTTTCCTTCAGGCGTACGGCTTCTTCCACGGCGATTTCGCAGAAGGGGTTCATGGACATCTTGACGTTTGCAAGGTCGACGCCGGAGTTGTCCGCCTTGACGCGAACCTTGACGTTGTAGTCGACCACTCGTTTGACAGCTACAAGAACCTTCATGGATTCCTCGTTACTCTCCGGTGAAAAGAATGTCGCCTGGGGCATGCCCGGCGATTGCGCGTGGGTACAAGGGCACCTCTAAAAACGTTCCTGGCTGCGGGGAATTTCCTGTGACCGAACAGTCCTGTTTCGACTTCGCCGGCAAAACCGACGGGTCATTTTCTGTCGTGGCGTGTAGACTCCACTACAAAACCGGATTCGGCCCGAAAACCCTGCTCCATGCCTGGTCTTTAGGGGTACACCTGCGCCCGGCGGTCAGCCTACGGCGAGCGTAAAACCGCTCGTATCTTGACCGTAACACCTAATCCGGTCAATACGGCAAATCGGCCAGCCTCCAGCCGCGTTCCAGTGATTTTACTGGGCTCCGGCAAATTCAAACAAACGTTTGTATTGGACCCGCCAAGTGGTGTAGATATAATGCGCGGCCAAGACAAAGCGGTGTAGTCCGTCATCCACGAAGCTACAGCTTACACAGTCGTGCATGGCCCTCCATCACCCAAAAAGACAAGACAAGCAACAGCGATGAGCCTTGAGTAGGAGAGAACCAGTGGAACGCGAATACATGGAATTCGACGTGGTCATCGTCGGCGCAGGCCCGGCGGGCCTGTCCGCCGCCTGCCGCCTGAAGCAGAAGGCCGCCGAAGCCGGTAACGAGATCAGCGTCTGCGTGGTCGAGAAAGGCTCGGAAGTCGGTGCCCACATCCTCTCCGGCGCGGTGTTCGAGCCACGTGCTCTGAACGAACTGTTCCCCGACTGGAAAGAACTCGGTGCTCCGCTGAACACCGAAGTCAAGCGCGACGACATCTATGTACTCAAGGATGCGAGCAGCTCGACCAAAGTCCCTGACCTGTTCGTGCCAAAGACCATGCATAACCAGGGTAACTACATTATCTCCCTGGGCAATCTGTGCCGCTGGCTGGCCCAACAAGCCGAGAACCTGGGCGTGGAAATTTACCCAGGCTTCGCCGCCCAGGAAGCGCTGTTCGATGAGAACGGCGTGGTCCGCGGGATCATCACGGGCGACCTGGGGGTCGACCGCGAAGGCAACCCTAAAGACGGCCTGTACACGCCAGGCATGGAACTGCGCGCCAAGTACACGTTGTTCGCCGAAGGCTGCCGTGGTCATATCGGCAAACAGTTGATCAAGCGCTTCAACCTCGACAGCGAGTCCGACGTCCAGCACTACGGCATTGGCCTCAAGGAAATCTGGGAAATCGATCCGGCCAAGCACGAGCAAGGCCTGGTGGTGCACACCGCCGGCTGGCCGCTGGACGTAGTGAGCGCCGAGAACACCGGCGGCTCCTTCCTTTATCATCTGGAGAACAATCAGGTGGTGGTCGGCCTGATCGTCGACCTCTCCTATGCCAACCCCTATCTGTCGCCATTCGATGAGTTCCAGCGCCTGAAGCACCACCCGGTGATGAGCCAGTACCTTGAAGGCGGCAAGCGCATCAGCTACGGTGCCCGCGCCATCTGCAAGGGCGGCCTGAACTCGCTGCCGAAGATGGTCTTCAACGGCGGCGCACTGATCGGTTGCGACCTGGGCACCCTGAACTTCTCCAAGATCAAAGGCAGCCACACCGCCATGAAGTCCGGCATGCTCGCCGCCGACGCCGTGGCCGAAGCCCTGCTCGCCGGTCGCGAAGGTGGCGACACCCTCGACAACTACGTCAGCGCCTTCAAAGCCAGCTGGCTGTATGAAGAGCTGTTCGCCAGCCGCAACTTCGGCCCTGCGCTGCACAAGTTCGGCCCGTTGTTCGGTGGTGCGTTCAACTACATCGACCAGAACTGGTTCGGCGGCAAGCTGCCGTTCACCCTGCACGACACCAAGCCGGACTACGCCTGCCTCAAGCTGGCGGCCGATTCGCAGAAGATCGATTACCCCAAACCCGACGGCAAGCTCAGCTTCGACAAGCTGAGTTCGGTGTTCCTCTCCAGCACCAACCATGAAGAGGAACAGCCCTGCCATCTGAAACTGGCCGATGCCAGCGTACCGATCGCCAGCAACCTGCCGCTGTATGACGAACCTGCCCAGCGCTACTGCCCGGCCGGCGTGTACGAAGTGGTCACCCAGGAAGACGGCAGCAAGCGCTTCCAGATCAACGCGCAGAACTGCGTGCATTGCAAGACCTGCGACATCAAGGACCCGGCCCAGAACATTACCTGGGTCACTCCAGAAGGCGCAGGCGGGCCGAATTACCCGAACATGTAAGATCGCCCTGCATGAAAAAAGCCCCCAAGGCCAGGCCTTGGGGGCTTTTTCGTTTAGGTTGCAGGCCATCACATTGCCGGGGTTTGCGTCCTGTATCGGATCTGCGTACTGCTCGTATCCAGCCCAAGTTGGGCCAGCCGTTCGCGCACATGTGCCAGACATGCGCCGCCATCGGGTAGGTAATGCCCGGACGCGTCGTTGATCATCCCCAAAAGATCCTGCACAGCCATATGGGTCGCAACACGTGTGATGGTGAGCTCTCCGGCGCACACTACTGGATTGCCGGAGCCGAGTTGGCTATGACGGATATAGCTGCTGCGGGACGCGGTCTTGTCCCAACGCCGGATGATGATGCTTCCCTGCGGGGTGTAGACCCACGTGTAAGAATCGATTGCGGTATTGGGCTCAAGATAGACCGGTTTCTTGTCTTTGAGATCGTAGGCCAGAAGCCTGCCCTGATACTCCCCAATCAACTGGCACACCCCCGTGAGCGTTTCCGGTTCATACGAACGCCAATTCAGCCAATCGGACAGCAGTGGCCCCCAATTGACCGGATAGGTGTACCCGGCAAAGTCCAACGGCGTCTGACCGCCCTCCTCACGCCAGTCCAGCCAATTGATCGTACCCGTCCAGTTTGCGCCTGACGCTGGCAACAGCCATGGACTGTCAGACCCGAGCACACGATTGCTCATGTGGTCATTGACCACCAGATCCAGCGCGTTCATACGCCATGCTGGGCCGTAGCCGTCGCCGCTTACCTGATACAGCTCCACGCTGACGAGTTCGTCGGCAAAGATGGCGCGCCCCTGGAACATACTGGCCAGATCCACCTCGGCGGCCAGCGCCGAGCCTCGTTCGAAATTCCTGGCCAGAAGCTGCTGATGACGGCAGCCATTGATCGAGAAGTAGACGCTGTCCGAAGTCCCGGCGCTGTAGTCGTCGCAGACCTGCACATGCAGGACCAGCTTCTCGACCTGCATGCCCGACGCCTTGTTACGCGGTCGTTTCACCTGCCAACGCACAGATGGCAACCCCGGGTCCTGAGGCTGAAGCCAGACCTCGCCATGCGCCGGGTCTGCGCACAGCGCCTGCGCCTGACGGCCAAACGCAAGCACCCCTTCGGGAGAAAGATGCCATTTTTCAAGCCCTCGGGCGGGGGGCAGACAACGTACTCCCAGGCCAAGGACTTGACCGGTGGCGACGCTGCTCAGTTTTCCGTCCTTGAACATCCATTGCATGGCCAGGGTCTCCGGCCCCGAATCAATGCGCACGCCCCTTTCATCGGCCATCAGCAAAGCATGGTCATGGCCCAGGCAAAAAGGGATACCCACTGGCAATCCCTCGATTTCGGACTCGCGGCCCTCCTTGCCATCCAGCGAATCAAGCTCCAAGTGCGAGATTTCCACCTCATGGCCATTGGCATCGATCAGACGCAGTGCAACGCCACTGGCCGCCTCCTTGATATCAGCGATATGCCGGAACCCTTGCAGAGGTCGGCCCCCCGTGAGCCGCTGGCCATCCCCATAGACCACCAGCCAGGCCTGCTCATGGTGTACCCGGTCATCAAAGACGCAGGCTTTGCTGTTTCCCCAGCGTATGACGGGCGTACTCATCACAGGGGCATGGCCGGGATCAGCCTCTGGCGTGTCGCGCGCCACACCGGAGAACAACATGTCCTGGGGGATTTCCGGCAGTTGCTCGCGCGTCTGCCACTTCACGTTAAAGCCATACATCGGCAGCCTCCAAATCCGGTAGATGCGGGTGCTTGAATCAAGCACCGAGCAATCTACGCAGAGGCTCCACCACCGACAGTCAGCGCCGTTCCCCTTACCTTGCATGAACCCAAGCTCGCGCACCGTAGGACACGCCCTGCACCTTCAGAGGGGCGAGGTAGCCGAGCACGACGTCGCGCACGCCACCCCACGACCGCGGAAGTAGGCCGCCGTCATGAAGCCGACAAGCCCCATGATCAGGCAGAACCCGACGCACACCCAGGGGCTCCATGGCATCAATGCAATCAACGCCAGCGGCGTGGTGCTGGCCCATAAGGCGTAGGCGATGTTGTAGGTGAAGGAAATACCCGACACACGGATCTGCGCCGGGAACAACCCGACCATCACTGATGGCACCACCCCTACCACACCGCAGGACAACCCTGCCAAGGCATAGGCCAGCCACGTCCAGCCAAACTGCCCCACCAGACTTGCGTACAACGCTCCGATGCCCACAGGCAACAGCAGGCTGTAGATCATCAAGGCGCGCCAGGCACCGATGCGATCGACCAGCAAGCCGGCCAGCACGCAACCCATGTTGAGAAAGACAATTCCCACGCTGCTCAGGGCGAAGGTGTGGCCCGCTGCGATGCCGAAGCGCTGCTGCATCACGGTAGGGGTGATCACCACCAGCACCACCACTGCCGACGTCAGCACGCAAGTCAGCAAGGCCGCTGGAATCAGTGCATGACGATGCGTGCCCAGCACGCTACGCAGCGGGAAGGCCACTGGCTGTTCCTGGCGTTCGCGCAGGGCCAGGAACACCGGCGTTTCACTCAACCAACGGCGCAACCAGACGCCGATGACACCAAACACACCGCCCAACAGGAAGGGATAACGCCAGGCGTAGTCGAGAATCTCCTGAGGACTGTAAAGCTTCGCCAACAAGGTCGCGGTCAAGGCGCCCAGCAGGTAGCCGAAGGTCAGTCCGGCTTGCAGAAAGCCCAGGGCATAGCCGCGCCGGCCCACAGGGGCATGTTCGGCAACGAAGGTCCAGGCGCTCGGCACCTCGCCACCCACCGCAGCGCCTTGGAGGATACGCAACGCCAGCAGGATCAGCGGCGCGGCATAGCCGATATCGGCATAGGTCGGCATCAGGCCGATCAGCAAGCACGGCAGGGCCATCATCAGGATGCTCAGGCTGAACACCCGCTTGCGCCCCAGGTGGTCGGCGAAGTGGGCCATCAGGATGCCGCCCAGGGGCCTGGCCAGGTACCCGGTGACGAAAATTCCGAAACTCTGCAGCAGCCGCAACCACTCAGGCATTTCAGGCGGGAAAAACAGCTGGCTGAGGGTCAGGGCGAAGAACACGAAGATGATGAAATCGTAGATTTCCAACGCGCCGCCCAACGCCGCCAGGCCCAGGGTCCGGTGATCGCCGCGGCTGAACCGGGGTGCACGGGCGGTATCGATGGCAGTCATGGCATGGTTCCGCAAATCGGCAAAGGGCAAGAGGATAGCAAATGCCACCCCCTTGCCCTACCTGGCTCAGCTCGAGCGGCTGAACACCGTGTGGCCGAAGTTTCGGTGCCGGATCGGATTGCCCTTGCCCGCCAGGCTCGCCGGCAGCGGCAACTGCCCTACCACCAAAGGCAGGTCAATGATCGCCATGAACGATTGCAGCGCCTCGTCATCCGGTACGCGCGGCAGGCTGATGTTCACCGCCTGGCGCTGGGCCTGAGGCACTGCGGGCACCTTCAGGTGCTGGGAATGGTAGAGCAAGGCATGCTGGATCTGGGTGCTGACCCGGCAAAAGCGCGCCAGGTCGACGCCGGCGTGGCTGGCCAGCTCGATATTGCCGATCAACAGGTTGAACGGCTGCAGCGCGCTCTGCACCAGGCGCTGCAGGTCTTCGAAACTGTCCACCGGGGCGATGCGGTAATAGCCCAGGCCATTGAGCATTTTTTCCAGCTGCAAACGTTGGCACGGATGCTCGTCGGCAATGAGGATGCGCATGGTCTTGTTTGCCATTGTCTGCACCTGGGCAACGAGGCGTTGAGGGAAGATGCCCTGCCCCTACTGCGCCAGTACAGGCAACCACCACGACGGGGGCCCGGCCGGGGTCTTTCCTTGATAGTTGTCGGGAAAGCAGGAGAAATCAAGTCGCCAGCATGGGGAATTTTCATTTCCCATCAAGGGTGTAACGCGGCTGATACGGGTGTTTCAGGGATGTGTCGGCAACGTCAGGATTCCCACTCGCGCATGCGTACGCGGCAGTGTTTCATGGCATTGACAATATGCTTTTCCACCAGGCTGCGAGAGATCCCCAATCGCTCGGCGATCTGCGGGTGGGACAGCCCTTCGAGCTTACGCAGCAGGAAGCTGTCCCGGCAGGGCTTGCTCAACTCATCAAGGGCGCGCTGCATCAACTCCAGGCGCTGGTCCATCTGCATGCTGTGGGACAATCCAGGCCCGTGCCAGCGCTCATCGGTGTCCAGCACCTCCAGCGGCTCGGCCTGGCGCACCTGATGGCGCCGGTGGCGATCGACCACCAGATTCAGTGCGGTACGGTACAAAAAGGCGCGCGGGTGTTCGATGCGCTGAGCGTCGGTGCGCTCCAGCACCCTCAGGTAGGCATCATGGGCGACGTCCTCCGCCGCCTGACGGTTGCCCAGGCGCGCAGAAAGGAAACTCACCAGCTCACGATAGTAATGTTCCACGACGGTACCTGGCATTTCCTTGCTCGACACTTGCAATCGGAACACGGGACGAAGTGATATCAGCGCGACATATTACAAATTATAATTATTCTCAGCAACAACCCTCCCCCACTTCTCGAATCGACTAAATCTCCCCGTTGTGGCTTCGTCTACCTGAGACCGCCCTGCGTGCCACGATTGGCCGCGTGTGACTTTCACCCCTGGCCGGAAGCCCGCATGAGACGCTTAATCCACACCCGCCGTCGGATCCTGCTCGGTGGCCTGGGCCTGCTTGGCCTGGGCGCCATCCTGGCCTGGAAGACCCTGCCCTTCGGCACCCTGCCGGTAAGCACCGTCCAGGTCGTGCGAGGCGATATCGAAAGCAGCGTCACGGCCTTGGGCACCTTGCAGCCCAGGCGTTATGTCGATGTGGGCGCCCAGGCCTCCGGGCAGATCCGCACGTTGCACGTGGAGGTGGGCGATGTGGTGCGCCAGGGTCAGTTGCTGGTCGAGATCGACCCGTCCACCCAGCAAGCCAAGCTCGATGCCGGTCGCTATTCCATCGAAAACCTCAAGGCCCAACTGGCCGAACAACGCGCCCAGTACCAGCTGGCGATGCAACAGTACCAACGCCAACGTGATCTGGCCGCCGCAGGCGCCACCCGCGAGGAAGACCTGCAAACAGCCCAAGCCCAACTCAAAGTGACCCAGGCGCGCATCGACATGTACCAGGCGCAGATCCGCCAGGCTCAAGCCAGCCTGCGCAGCGACGAGGCCGAGTTGGGCTACACGCGCATCTATGCCCCCATGAGCGGCACCGTGGTCGCTGTGGATGCCCGGGAGGGCCAGACCCTCAACGCCCAGCAACAGACGCCGTTGATCCTGCGTATCGCCAAACTCTCGCCGATGACTGTCTGGGCCCAGGTATCGGAGGCCGACATCGGCAAGGTCCAGCCCGGCATGAGCGCCTACTTCACCACCCTGGCCGGCGGCAAGCGCCGCTGGAGCAGCCGCGTGCGGCAGATCCTGCCGATCCCGCCCAAGCCGTTGGACCAGGCCAGCCAGGGCGGCGGCAGCCCGGCCAGCGCCAGCGCCGGCACCACCGGCAACAAGGTGGTGCAGTACACCGTGCTGCTGGACGTCGACAACCCCGATGGCGCCCTGATGGCCGAAATGACCACCCAGGTGTTCTTCGTTGCCGGCCAGGCCAAGCAGGTGCTCACCGCCCCCCTGGCCGCCCTGGACGATGCCGATGACGACGGCCTGTACCTGGCCCAGGTGCTCAATCGCCAGGGCAAGATCGAGCAGCGCCAGGTGCGAACGGGCCTGAGCGATCGTCTGCGCGTGCAGATCCTCGAAGGCCTGAGCGAAGGCGAGCAACTGGTTATCGGCGCCCCGACCGCCAGCGGAGGTTGAATGTCTGCCCCCCTGATCGAACTCACCGACATCCGCAAGGCCTATGGCGGCATCGACACACCGAAAGTCGAGGTGTTGCGCGGCATCAGCCTAACCATCCACCCCGGCGAGTTCGTCGCCATCGTCGGTGCCTCGGGCTCAGGCAAGTCGACGCTGATGAACATTCTCGGCTGCCTTGATCGCCCCAGCGCCGGCAGTTATCGCTTCGCCGGCAAGGACGTCGCCGACCTGGACAGCGATGAGCTGGCGTGGCTGCGTCGCGAGGCCTTTGGCTTCGTGTTCCAGGGCTATCACCTGATCCCCTCGGGCTCCGCGCAGGAAAACGTCGAGATGCCGGCCATCTATGCCGGAACGCCCGCCGCCGAACGTCACGCCAGAGCTCGTGCGCTGCTCGAACGCCTGGGGCTGGCCAGCCGCACCACCAACCGCCCGCACCAGCTCTCCGGCGGCCAGCAGCAGCGGGTATCGATCGCCCGGGCACTGATGAACGGCGGACACATCATCCTCGCCGACGAGCCCACCGGCGCGCTGGACAGTCACAGCGGCGCCGAAGTCATGGCCCTGCTGGATGAACTCGCCCACCAAGGCCACGTGATCATTTTGATCACCCACGACCGCGAAGTGGCGGCACGAGCTCATCGGGTCATCGAGATCCGTGATGGACTGATGATCAGCGACTCGGCCGACGAGCAACCTGCAACCGCTACGTACCCAGGCCTGCAAGCCGACGAGCTGCGCCAGCGTCTGGACCGCGGCGCCACCTTGCGCGGCGCCTGGAAAGGCGAGCTGCTCGAAGCCCTGCAGGCGGCCTGGCGGGTCATGTGGATCAACCGCTTCCGCACTGCCCTGACCTTGCTCGGCATCGTCATCGGCGTCGCCTCGGTGGTGGTGATGCTGGCCGTCGGCGAAGGCAGCAAGCGCCAGGTCATGGCACAAATGGCCGCGTTCGGCTCGAACATCCTCTACCTGTCCGGCAAAGCGGCGACACTGCGCGAACCTGCAGGCCTCATCACCCTTGATGATGTCGACGCGATCGCCGAACTGCCACAGGTCAAACGCGTCATGCCGGTCATCGGCGAAGAACTGATGGTGCGCTACGGCAACAACAGCCAGCAGTTCTATGTCGGTGGCAACAACACCTGGTTCTCGGAAGTCTTCAACTGGCCAGTGGTCGAAGGGGCCTTTTTCAGTGAGGCAGACGAGGCCAGTGGTGCTGCCGTGGCGGTGATCGGGCAGAAAGTGAAGGAGAAGATGCTCGGCAACCGGCGCGACCCGCTGGGCCAGTACCTGTTGATCGGCAACGTGCCGTTCCAGGTCGTGGGCATTCTGGCCGGCAAGGGTGCAAGCTCGGGGGACCAGGACAGCGACGAGCGCATCGTGGTGCCCTACTCCGCCGCCGCCATTCGCTTGTTCGGGCGCTATGAGCCCGAGTACATCGCCATTGCCGCTCTCGACTCATCCCAGGTCCACGCCACCGAGGCGGCCATCGACCACCTGCTGCGCCAGCGCCACCAAGGCAAGCGCGATTTCGAACTGACCAACGATGCAGCCTTGATCCAAGCCGAAGCCCGCACCCAGAACAGCCTGTCGCTGATGCTCGGCGCCATTGCCGCCATCTCCTTGCTGGTTGGCGGCATCGGCGTGATGAACATCATGCTCATGACCGTGCGCGAGCGTACCCGTGAGATCGGCATCCGCATGGCCACTGGAGCCCGTCAGCGCGACATCCTGCGTCAATTCCTCAGCGAAGCGGTGATGCTGTCGATGGTCGGCGGGGTCACCGGCATCGTACTGGCCCTGTGCATCGGCGCAGGCCTGATGCTGGCCGACATCGCCGTGGCCTTCGCTCTACCCGCCATGCTCGGTGCATTCGCCTGCGCCGTCGTCACCGGCGTGGTGTTCGGCTTCATGCCAGCCCGCAAGGCCGCTCGCCTCGATCCGGTCAAAGCCCTCACCAGCGTATAACTCATGACATTGCCCAGCCGTATCACCCTGTTGACCCTGAGCCTCGCCCTTGCCGCGTGCAGCACACCGCCCAGTCCAGAGGCCGATATCACCGCGCCGGCGGCCTGGCAGGCGCAGCGCGAAGACGCTACCCGCCCCCTGCCCGATGCCATCTGGTGGAAGGCATTCGCCAGCCCCCAGCTGGACCAATTGATCGAGCGGGCCCTGCGCAACAGCCATGACCTCGCCGCCGCCACCGCACGGGTGCGCCAGGCCCAGGCCCGCGCAGTGATCGCCGGCGCACCTTTGTTGCCAGAGCTGCAGTTCGGCCTGGATGCCAGCCGCCAGCGCCTGTTGCGCGGCGACGGTAACGACCAACTCGATGCCAGCAGCAGCGAGCGTACCAGCACCTCCTTCGGCACCCGCCTGAGCGCCAGCTACGAGATCGATTTCTGGGGAGGCCTGCGCGCTGCACGTGACAGCGCCTTGCATGGCCTGGACGCCAGTCGCTTCGACCGCCAGACGGTCGAGCTGACGCTGACCTGCGCGGTGGCCGACAGTTACCTGCAAGGCTTGGCATTGGAGGAACAACTGCGTATTGCCCGTCTGAACCTGGACAATGCGCGTGACGTGCTGGCGCTCGTACAAGCGCGGGAACGCTTAGGTTCGGCCACGCGTCTGGAATTGGCCCAGCAGCGCAGCCTGGTAGCCGCCCAGGAACGCCAGGTGCCGCTGCTTGAGCAGCAATGGCAAGACAGCCGCGTCACCTTGGCCACCCTGCTGGGCGAGCCTGTCCAGCGCCTGCCCACCAACCGTGGCACGATCGGCGCCTTGCAATGGCCGCGCATCGGCAGCGGCGTCCCTAGCGATCTGCTCGGCCGCCGCCCTGATATCGCCGCTGCCGAGGCACGCCTGGCGGCAGCCAGCGCCAACGTTCAGGTCGCCCGAGCCGCGCTGTTGCCCAAGCTGACTCTGGGCGCCGACCTGGGCAGCGGCGCGCGCACCTTCGCCCAGATCCTGGACAGCCCCTATTACACCCTCACCAGCGGGCTGATCGCGCCGGTCTTCAACAACGGCCGCCTGCGTGCCGCCCGCGACCTGGCCACTGCCGAGCAGCAAGAACTGCTGGAAAACTACCGGACGAGCATTCTGGCGAGCTTTGCCGACGTGGAGAAGGCGCTCAATGCCATCCAGGGTGTGGACCACCAGCGCCAGTGGCAGGACGAGGAAGTGCGCCAGGCGCGCATCGCCTTCGATCTTGCCCAGCAACGTTATGCCGCCGGCGCAGAGACCCTGCTCAGCGTGCTGCAGACCCAGCGCACCCTATATGACGCGCAGGACCAGCAGGCGCAATTGCGCCTGGCCCGGCTACAGGGCAGCGTGGCGTTGTACAAGGCGTTGGGAGGTGGCTGGCAGGTGCCTTCGCGCTGAACGGCATCGGGGCCGCAATGCGGCCCCTGGACATCGATCAGGACACGATGTTCTTCAGCGAAAGATGCCGCGCATACCAGGGCCGGCGAGGCACCCGCCGCACCAGATCGCCGATCGCATCATCCTCGCCAAAGGTGATGCGCAGCGCCAGTTTCATGATCTCGACATCCATCTCCACCGACTTGCCGGGACGCGTGCCAGGAACCGTGCTGCAACCATGGGTGTCCGGCCCCAGCCAGGGGTCATCGACCTCTACCCAGCGCCCTGGCGCGAACCAGTCCACACCGTTGACCTGCATACGCCGTACCTGGCCTGGGTGGTAGCGCTCCTGGGCGCGGTACCAGTCCTCGATCCGGTCGTCGATCCAACCATGGAAGCCCCAGAACACAGGGTTCACATGGGAAGAGAACGGGTCACCGAGAAAGTCGTTCTCCGGCCCGAACCAACGCAGGGCGAAGTCAGACGGATCGCGGGCGAAAGGCACCGGCGCACCATTGAGCGGGTCACGCGGCACCGAAGCCCAGCACATGTGCAGCCAGTCGTGCAGGGTCATCTCCATCTCCGATCCCAGCGCGCCCAGGCTCAGCTTCGCGAGGTACCGAGGGTCCTGGTACTGCGACTCCCAGACCTGGAAGTTGCTGCAAAACGTCTCGCTGGCCTTGATCGCCGACACCCACTGCCCATAGGGCTCATCGTCCGGCGCCTGCCAGCTCGGTGGCACACAGCAACCATCGTGATTCTCGTGATAGCGGGCAAAGCCTGCCCGGTCGAGCTCGACACTTGGCGCAGGCAATGGGAAGTGCGTCCAGGATGGCAAGTCCTGCAGCTGGCGAGCGGTCTGCAGCATATGCCTGTGCATGAACAGAAAATCGATCCCCGAGCCATTGCGGTGCTTGCGCGGGCCGCGGGCATCGCGCTCACGCTCCCGTGGGCCTGGCTGCCAGCCCAGGCCACGCAGGGCGCCGCGCTGCTGTTCGGACAGGTCGTGCCATTTGTCCCGGGTGGCATGCCAGAGCTGGTGGAACAACCGATGCTCGGCACTGAGCACCCAGGCGTGCATCTGAGGCGTATAGCCGATGCGCTCGCGGGCTTCGGGGAAGCGCCGCTTGACCGCGACGAAGCGGCTGTCGGCCACCGGCAGCATGAGCGGTCGGTCCAACCGCTGCAGACGTCCGCTCAGGGTACCAGTGCCAGCATTGGCGAAATCGCCCCAGACCTCGTCGAGGCTGGCAATGCATTCGTAGCTGGGCCCACCCTGCTGGTTCAGCAAGCGCCAACGTACCTGCGCAGATGATGCCTCGACCAGATCGCCCAACACTCGATAGCGGGCCACCCCGTCGCCACGCAAGCGCTCGCCGGTATCGACAAAGCCGCGCAGGCCGCGACCCTTGGTGGCAATGTCGAGAAACAGCTCGACACCGACCACGGGCAACCCTTCAAGGCCCGCTTCTGGGCCTTCGAAGCGCAGGTCCCAGATGCCACGCAGGTGATCGGCCAGTACTTGTCCTGCGTAGTCGGCCAACTCGACGCTGGCCTCCCCTGGCGTGACGATGTCGTCCTCAGGATCGTGGGTCAGCGCCTTGTGTGCGTGATAGGCAGCCGTACCGGTTGCCCCCGCCACTGCCAGGCCTGCGATGAATCCTCGTCGGGAAATGCCCATTGCGCCTCTATCCGTTCCAGCCACACTGCGGGTTCTGTCCAAGCTAGGACGTAACCTGGATCGGGAAATTTACTGCTGGCAGAAGCCCCCCGAGCCTTGGCAGGTTCCGTTCGTTCAACCGGCGGAGACCGCTGCCTGCACGGCCTGAGCAAAGCGGTCGGCCACGTCGTCGATTTGTTCGGCACTGATGATCAGCGGTGGCAGGAAGCGCACCACAGCACCATGGCGCCCGCCGAGCTCCAGGATCAAGCCGCGCCTGAGGCATTCGCGCTGAATTTTCGGTGCCAGGGTGCCGTTGGCCGGTGCCCGACCCAGCGCATCGACGGCGCCATCCGGGTCCACCAGTTCGACCCCAAGCATCAGCCCGCGACCACGAACATCTCCAAGTTGCGGATAATCCTGCTGCACACGCAGCAAGTGGCCGCGCAAGCGTTGCCCCATGGCCTCGGCGTGCTCGGCCAGGCGATGCTCGACCAGATACCCCATCACCGCGGAACCTGCCGCCATGGCCAACTGGTTACCGCGGAAGGTACCGGCATGGGCTCCAGGCTTCCAGGTGTCCAGCCAGTCGCGATAGACCACCACCGCCAGGGGCAGGCTGCCGCCGATGGCCTTGGACAGGGTGACCACGTCCGGCACGATGCCGGCATGCTCGAAGGCGAACATGCGCCCGGTGCGGGCGAAGCCACTTTGAATCTCGTCGACGATCAACGCCACGCCGGCCTGCTCGGTGATACGGCGCAGGCCACGCAACCACTGGATATCCGCAGGGATCACTCCGCCTTCGCCCTGCACCACTTCGACGATCACCGCCGCCGGCAACGCGACACCGGCTTCTGGATCGCACAGCAGGTTCTCCAGGTAATGCAGGTTGGCACGCACGCCCGCCTCGCCACCCAGGCCGAAGGGGCATCGATAGTCGTAGGGATACGGCAGGAACTGCACGCCATTGGCAAGCAGCGCACCCAGCGGCTGTTTCGGCCCCAGGCTGCCCATCAGGCTCAACGCCCCCTGGGACATGCCATGGTAGGCGCCCTGGAAGGCCAGCACCGTGCTGCGCCCCGTGGCGGTGCGTACCAGTTTCAGCGCCGCCTCCACCGCATCGGTGCCGGTCGGTCCACAGAACTGGACCTTTGCCTCCCGGCGCAAGGCTTCGGGCAGGATGCCGAACAGGTCCTGGACAAAGCGGTCCTTGACCGGCGTGGTCAAGTCCAAGGTGTGCAGGGGCAGCTCTTCGGCCAGCACGCGCTGGATGGCCTCGATCACCACCGGGTGGTTGTGGCCCAGGGCCAGGGTGCCGGCACCTGCCAGACAATCGATGAACTGACGGCCTTCGACGTCCTCGACATGGATGCCACGCGCACGCTTGAGCGCCAAGGGAATACGCCGCGGGTAACTGCGGGCGTTGGACTCCTGTTGCTGCTGGCGCAACAGCAGGGGGGAATCCTCGAACTCGTACAGCGTCTGTGGCGCGCTGCTCGGCAGGACCTGGGCAAGGCTGGAAGCGATCGACATCGGAAAAATCCTCGCGAACAAGCGAATGAGCCCCGCCACGCCCCGGTAAGCGGATGGGTGTCGGGTGGTTATCGCTTGGAAAACGCTTCAGCGAGGCAAGGATTTAGCTGTCAGGCAGGTTTTTCCGCAGGCGCCCTCTTCGCGGGTAAACCTGCTCCCGCAGGGCCCGCGTGGGCCGAATGGGAGCGGGTTTACCCGTCATGAGGTTTGCGCAACATCGAGGATCAGGCCTCCTGGCGCGCCGGCACCCGCAGCCACACCCGCAGCCCATCGCTGTGGCTTTCGAAGCGCAGGCTGCCGGCGCAGCGCTGCACGATGGCCTGGACAATCGCCAGCCCCAACCCGCAGCCACCGCTCTGGTCATGACGCCAGAAGCGTTCGGTCAGGTGCTCGATGTCCTCCTCGGCGATCCCCGGCCCGTGGTCCCGAACCATGAAACCCACCTGCCCGTCGGCCATCTGCACCTCCAGTTCCACCGCGTTGTCGCCGCCGTGGCGCAGCGCGTTGTCCAGCAGGTTGCGCAGTGCCGCCACCGCCAGTGGCGCGGGCATGCCCAGGTAGATCCGGCTGGCCTCCTCGGGCAGGCGTACCACGATGCGGCGGTTGTCGCCGCCGCCGGCGTCTTGCACCGCCTGGCGTGCCACCTGCTCGGCGCTGCACTGCACGCCGTCGTCGAACGACAGGCTGCCCTCAACCCGGGCCAGCATCAGCAGTTGTTCGAGAGTCCGGTGCATGCGGTCAGTGCCTTGCTCGGCATGCTCAAGGGCCTGCTCGCGGACCGCGCCGTCAGTCATGCGCGCGACCTGCAGGTGGGTCTTGATCGCCGTCAGTGGGCTACGCAGCTCATGGGCGGCATCGTCGGTCAGGCGCCGTTCGCGCTCGATGGTCTGGGCGATGCGCAGGAACAGTTGGTTCTGGGTCTCGAGCAGTGGCTGCAGCTCACTGGGCATGCCCGCCACCTGCAGCGGTTCGACGCTGTCGGCGCGCCGTCTGCGCAGCGCATCGCGCATGCGGTTGAGCGGCTCCAGCCCTTTGCCTACGCCTATCCACAACAACCCTAGGCTGCCAAGCAGGGCCATCAACACCGGCGCTGAGGCTGCCAGCAAGATCGAGCGATTGAGCGCCTCGCGTTCCTGGTGACGGTCGGCGGTGGTGATGCGCACATCGCCATGGTTGTAGGTGAAGGTGCGCCACAGCGCACCGTCGATGGTCTGGTCACGGAAGCCACTGCGCTGATCGTCCATGGCACCGTCGTGCTTGTGATTGCTGGCCAGGATCTCGCCGCGCAGGGAACTGACCTGGCAGGCCATGCCATCCGGCACGCTGAGCTGGTCGGCGGAGAAATGCGCATCCTCGCCCTTGGCCGCCAGCGGCTGCGGCAGTTGTTCGATCAGCCCGGCGACCATACGCGCCGATGCGACCAGCCGCTGGTCGAGGGAAAACATCATCTGTTGGCGCAGGTCGCGCAGCATCCAGGCGGCGGCCAATGCCCAGATGATCACGAAGGCGCTGCCCAGGATCAGCGTCAGGCGCGCGCGCAGGCTCATGGTGCTGGCTCCTGCGGAGCCTGCGCCGGGCCTAGGCGATACCCCAGGCCGCGCACGGTCTCGACGATGCTGTTGCCGAGCTTGCGGCGCAGGTGATGGATATGGACGTTCAAGGCATTGCTTTCGACTTCGTCGCTGAAGCCATAGACGCAGTCCTTGAGCTGCTCGCTGGAGAGCACCCGTCCGGGATTTTGCAGCAAGGCCTGCAGCAGCGCCTGCTCGCGGCGGGACAGGTCCACCGCCCGGCCGGCCAGGGTGGCCTCGCAACTGCTGGGGTCGTAACGTAGGGGGCCATGCTCGATAACATTCACCGCACGACCCGCCACGCGACGCAACAGAGTGTGCAGACGGGCCGCCAGTTCGCGCAGGTCGAAGGGTTTGAGCAGGTAGTCGTCGGCCCCGGCCTGCAGGCCATCGACCCGGTCGGTGACCGCATCGCGGGCGGTGAGCACCAGCACGGGCAGGGTCACGCCTTGTTGGCGCAGGCGGCGCAGCAGTTTGAGGCCATCTTCGTCGGGCAGGCCCAGATCGAGGATCATCACATCGAACTGCGCGGCCTGAAGCAAGGCCTGCGCGGCCGAAGCGGTGGCCACCCGGTCCACGGTCAGGCCTTGGGCGGCGAGGCCGGCGCAGATGCCGCTGGCGATCAGGTCGTCGTCCTCGCAAAGCAGTACGTGCATGAGGGGTCTCCGGTGGGGAAGCTTGTATTGCACGCTTGGCGGATTAAGAACCGATTATGAATGATTAACGAGACGGCTGTACCCGCCCATTGCCAATCGAACCTCGGGCGGCACCTGCAGGATGGCAGCAAAACGACACCGGTTAACTTTGGGTTAATCAGCCAAGGCCAGCATGGCCAGATTCACAGTACTGCCAAGGCGAAGACATGCGCGTTCTCCTGCTCTTCCTGACATTTCTGCTGGCCGGCCCGCTGCAGGCTAACCCGTTCGAGACCAAGCCGGACTTCCTGCCGGTCAACCAGGCGTTCGTCCTGACCCATGACCGCCAGGCCGACGGTCAGATGCGCCTGAACTTCCAGATCAAGGACGGCTACTACCTCTACCAGAAGCGTCTGAAGTTCGACGGCCTCACGCCTGAACAACATCCACAGCTCCCTCCCGCCGAAAACCACCATGATGAGTTCTTCGGTGACAGCGCGGTCTACCGCCACCAACTCCAATTGCTGATACCCGCCACTGCCCAGGGCCAATTGCGCCTGGGCTGGCAAGGCTGCGCCGATGCTGGCTTGTGCTACCCGCCTCAAACCACCGCCATCGACCTGGGTGGCCAGGCGGTGCCGGCTTCGGATCAAGCCACTGACCAGGCCCTGGCCAGCGACCTGCAACAGGCCAGCCTGGCGTGGAGCCTGCTGGCGTTCTTCGGCCTTGGCCTGCTGCTGGCCTTCACGCCCTGTTCGCTGCCGATGCTGCCGATCCTCGCCGGGCTGGTCCTGGGCAATGGCGAAAGCGCCCGCCGTGGCTGGCTGCTGGCGGGGGTCTATGTACTGAGCATGGCGCTGGTCTATGCCGGCCTCGGCGTGGTGGCCGCCCTGCTCGGCGCCAGCCTGCAGGCCTGGTTGCAGCAACCCTGGTTGCTGGGCAGCCTGGCAGCGTTGTTCGTGATGCTCGCCCTGCCGATGTTCGGCGCCTTCGAACTGCAACTGCCTGCCGCCCTGCGCGATCGCCTGGACCGTGCCGGCCAAGGCACCCGCGGTGGCAATGTGTATGGCGCAGCCCTGCTCGGCGCGCTCTCCGGCCTGCTCATGGGGCCCTGCATGACCGCGCCGTTGGCCGGCGCATTGCTGTACATCGCCCAGAGCGGCGACGTGCTGCAAGGAGCGCTGGTGCTGTTCAGCCTCGGCCTGGGCATGGGCGTCCCTCTGCTGTTGCTGGTCACCCTCGGCAACCGCTACCTGCCCCGCCCCGGCGCCTGGATGAACCTGGTCAAGGGGCTGTTCGGTTTCGTCTTCCTGGCCATGGCCCTGTACACCGTGCGCAGCCTGCTGCCGGCCCCGTTGCTGCTGGCCCTGGGTGGCGCCTGGCTGATCGCCCTGGCCTGGGCCGCCTGGCCGGCCCTGCACCGTTTGCCGGCCCTGCGCGCAGTCCCCTTGCTGGGTGCACTCTGGGGTGGGCTGTTGCTGGTCGGCGCGGCCGCTGGCGGCGACGATCTGTGGCAACCCTTGCAGCCCTTTGCCGGCAGCGGCGTGCAAAGCGCGACCAAGGCCGAGGACGCCTTCGTCACTGTCAGCCAGCCCCAGGATCTGCAACGCGAACTGAACGCTGCCAAGGCACGCGGCCAGTGGGTCATGCTGGACTACTATGCCGACTGGTGCGTGTCGTGCAAGGTGATGGAGAAACAGGTATTCGCCCGGCCCGATGTGCTTGCCGACCTCGCCAGCGTGCACCTGGTGCGCCTGGACGTCACCGCCGACACGCCCGCCAGCCGCGAGTTGCTGCAACGCTACCAGGTGCCAGGCCCGCCCAGCCTGATCTGGATCGGTCCGGAAGGCGACGAGCGCCGAGCCCGGCGCATCACCGGTGAAGTGGATGCCGCAGCCTTCAAGCAACACTGGGCACAGACCAGGAGCCAAGGCTGATGCTGACCGTAACCCTGGGGCCACTCACCATGGCCCTCAACCACCTGCTACTGCTCGCGGCCCTGGCCGTGGCCAGCATCGTGGGCTGGTGGGTGGCCCGGCGCGGCGGTGAAAGCCCCGAGTCGGCGCTGTTCAACCTGTTCCTGCTGGGGCTGCTGTGTGCACGCGCAGGTTTCGTCCTGGCGTACTGGCCGATGTTCCGCGACGATCCGCTGCAGGCGATCGACATTCGCGACGGCGGCTTCCTGCTGTGGGCCGGCCTGATCGGCATCGTCATCGGCGCGCTGTGGCAGGGCCGGCGACATCCGGGCCTGCGTCGACCACTGGGCTGGGCGCTGCTGAGCGGTGCGGTGTTCTGGATCCTTGCCAGCCTCGGCAGCCATCTCTACAGCAAGGGCACCGAGCTGCCGACGCTGAGCCTGCGCAATGCCGGCGGCCAATCGGTGGCACTGCACGACTACCGAGGCAAGCCGCTGGTGATCAACCTCTGGGCCACCTGGTGCCCACCGTGCCGTCGGGAAATGCCTGTGCTGCAGCAAGCCCAGGACGAGTACCCGCACGTAACGTTCCTGTTCGTGAACCAAGGCGAGACGCCGGAGAACGTCAGCACCTTCCTGGCCACCACCGGCTTGAGCCTGACCCACGTGCTGTTCGACGGTAGCGGTCAGCTGGCCCAGCAGGTGGGCTCCATGGCTCTGCCCACCACCTTGTTCTACACCGCCGAAGGGCGCTTGATCGGCAGTCACCTGGGCGAGTTGTCCCGGGCCAGCCTGCACCGCGCCCTGGAACCTTTCGAGCAGGCCAACCGGCCCGCCTCCGCCGCACAAGGAAATTGACATGCGATTGAATGCCCTCTTGCCCCTGGCCCTCATGACCTTCGCAGCCCCCGCCCTGCAGGCTGAAACGTTGCCCAAGGCCATCCAGCAACTGCAAGCCAAGGGCGCCGAAATCAAAGGCAGCTTCGATGCGCCCAATGGCCTCAAAGGCTATGCCGCCGCCTACCAGAACAACGGCATCGCCCTGTACCTCACCCCCGATGGCAAGCATGTGCTGGTCGGCAGCCTGTTCGACGAACAAGGCAAGGACCTCAGCGCCGAGCCGCTGGAAAAACTCGTGTATGCCCCGATGAGCAAAGCGATCTGGGCCAAGATGGAAAAAACCGCCTGGATCGCCGACGGCAAGGACGACGCTCCGCGCAAGGTGTACCTGTTCAGCGACCCCAACTGCCCCTACTGCAACATGTTCTGGGAGCAGGCGCGGCCTTGGGTGGAATCGGGCAAGGTGCAGCTGCGCCACATCATGGTCGGCATCATCCGCGAGGACAGCCCGGGCAAGTCTGCGGCGCTGCTGGCTGCCAAGGACCCGGCCAAAGCGCTGCAACAGCATGAGAAAGCAGGCAAGGCGAGCACCCTCAAGCCGCTGGGGACCATCCCCGAGGCGGTGCGCCAAAAACTGGAGGCCAACCTGGCCTTGATGGAAGAGATGGGCTTGGCAGCGACCCCGGCGATCTTCTACCAGGATGACAAGGGTCGGTTGCAGAGCCAGCAAGGCGCGCCGCGGCCAGAGATGCTCGGGCAGATTCTGGGCAAGCGCTGAGCCGTAGCCTGCCAGCCTGCCTCATACGCGGGTAAACCCGCCCCCGCAGGCACCGTGGTTTCGAGAACACCGCAGTGTCTGCCGAAGCGGGTTCATCCGCGACGGGGCGCAACGCGCCCCTACACCTCAAAGCGCCTCCAACTCCGCCATCAGGTCACTGAGCCGGTCCACCTTGCCCTCGTCCAGCGCGCTGCCCTCCAGCGCTCGCACGTACTCGGCCAATGCTTCCACGGTGTTGCACTCGAACATCGCCCGCAGCGGCACATTCAGTTGCAACTGCTGCTGCACACGCGAGGCGATCTGGGTTGCCAACAAGGAATGCCCGCCCAACTCAAAGAAGTTGTCGTGCACCCCCACGCGCTCGACCTTGAGCACATCGGCCCAGATCCCCGCCAACTTGTGCTCCAGCTCGTCGCGGGGCGCCAGGTAGTCCTGGCTGTGCTGCGCGCCGATGTCGATCGCAGGCAGGGCCTTGCGGTCGAGCTTGCCGTTGGCGTTGTGGGGCAGGTTCGCCAGCCAGGCCCAGTGCAGCGGCACCATGTATTCCGGCAACTCGGCGCGCAGACGCGCCTTTAGCTGCTCCAACAGCGCGGCATCGGCCGCCACGCCCTGGTGCGCCACTAGGTAGCCGACCAGATGCTTGCCGTTGACGCCCTCCTGCACGCCCACTGCCGCATCACGAATCTCGACCTGCTCATGCAGACGGGCTTCGATCTCACCCAGCTCGATGCGGTAGCCGCGGATCTTCACCTGATGGTCGATACGGCCCACGTATTCGAGCACACCATCGACCCGGCGCCGTGCCAAGTCGCCCGTGCGGTACAGACGCTCGCCCGGGGCACCGAAGGGGTGAGGGATGAAAGCCAGCGCCGTGCGCAGCGGGTCCCCCACATAGCCACGCCCAACGCCGGTGCCGGCCACGCACAACTCGCCCACCGCTCCCAAAGGCACCAGGGCCTGGGCCTCGTCGAGCAAGTACAGACGGTTGTTATCGGTCGGCGTGCCGATCGGCAGGTAGCTGCCCTGGGTCGACGCGACATCGACCCGGAAGAACGCCACATCGTCCGAGCACTCCGCCGGGCCATAGGCGTTGACCAGCCCGATGTGCGGATAGCGTTGCAACCATTGGGCGGCCAGCTCCGGAGGCATGGCCTCGCCGGTTGGCAGCATCCAGCGCAGGCCTTCGAGTGCCCGTTGCTCGCTGGCGAGCATGCCCTGGATCAGCGAAGGCACGCTCTCAAGCACCGTGATGCCAGTGGCCTGCACGTGCGCCAGCAGGCCTTGCGGGTCGTGGGCGATGGCGTTCGGCACGATCTGCACCCGGGCACCGAACAAGGGCGCTGCGAGGAACTGCCACACCGAAATGTCGAAGCTCTGGGACGCGGTCTGGGCAATCACGTCGTGCTCGTCCAACTCCAGGTACGGCACCTTGCTCAACTGGTTGTTGAGCATGCCGCGTTGCTCGACCATCACCCCCTTGGGCAGGCCGGTGGAGCCGGAGGTGTAGATCACGTAGGCCAGGTTGTCGGGCGCGCTGTAGATGCCTGGGTTGTGACTGGCCATGGCACTGGCTTGCACCTGCTCCCATACCAGCAACGTCGGCCTGGCGACCCCGGAGATCTCATCGAGCAACTGACGCGCCTGCTCGGCGCACGCCGCCGTGCACACCAGCACCGGCGTGCGGCTGAGTTCGACGATGCGCTGCAGGCGCGCAGGCGGCAGGCCCGGGTCCAGCGGCAGATAACCACCGCCGGCCTTGAAGCAACCGACGATCATGCCCAGCAGCGGCAGGCCACGCTCGGCGAGCAGCGCCACCGGCTGGTCGATGGCCACGCCCGCGGCGATCAAGGCATGGCCCAGGCGGTTGGCCACAAGGTTCAGCCCGGCGTAGTCGCAGGACGCGTCCAGGCAGCAAGCGACCGTGCGCTCAGGGTGCGCGGCGACCCGCGCCTCGAACAGCTCGACATAGCTCTGCTCCAGCGCATAGGCGTGTTCGGTGCGGTTGCAGTCTTCCAGCAGGAAGCGTTGCTCGGCTTCGCCAAGCAACGGCAGTTCGGCCACGTCACCGTCGAAGCCTTCTACAAGCGCCAACAGCAGGCGCTTGAACTCCGCCAACAAGCGCTCGACGGTGGCGAAGTCGAAGTAACGCTGGTCAAACGACAGGTGCAGGCCCAGGTCGTCGCCTGGGTAGCACACCGCCGTGAGCGGGAAGTTGGTGTGGGTACGGCCCGAATCGGAGCTGGCGTTCAGCTGCTGGGCATGGTCCAGCACGGCGGTTTCCACCGGCGCGTTCTCGAACACGAACAGGCTGTCGAACAGTGGCTGGCCCTTGGGCAGCTCGCTGCACTCCTGGATCGCTACCAGCGGCAGGTACTCGTACTCGCGCAGTTCCATGTTGCGCTCAAGCAGGCCTTGCAACCATTGACCCACGCGCTGACGCTGGCCCGGGTCGGGCAGTTGCACACGCAGGGCAATACTGTTGATGAACAGGCCGACGGTGCGCTGCATCTGCGGCAGGCTGACCGGGCGACCGGCCACGGTGACGCCGAAGACCACGTCGCGCTCGCCGCTGTAGCGGGCCAGCACCAGCGCCCAGGCCGCCTGGGCGAAGGTGTTGATGGTCAACTGGTGTGCCTGGGCCAGCTCACGCAGTCGCACGCCGTCGCGCACGTCAAGGCGGGTGTAGCAGTCGCCGACGATCATGCCGTTGCCCGCATGATCATGGCGCAGCGGCCGGTCGCTGGGGATGGCCGTGGCGCGCTCGAAGCCTGCCAGGTTGCGCTGCCACCACTGGCGCGCCTCGCCCAGGTCCTGGCGTTGCAGCCAGCCGATGTAGTCGCGGTAGCGCGGCGGCACTGGCAACTGAGCGGCGCGCCCCTCGCCCAGGGCCTGGTAGAGCGCGAAGAAATCGTTCATCAGCAACGAACGGCACCAGGCATCGATGAGGATGTGGTGGTTGCTCATCATGAACCAGTAGCGGTCGTCAGCAACCCGTACCAGCCGCAGGTGGAAAGGAGCCTCGCGCAGCAGGTCGAAGCCGGCTTCGCGCTCCTGCTTGTGCAGCGCTTGCAGGCGCGCCTCCTGGGCCGCGTCGTCAAGACCGCGCCAGTCTTGGTAGTCCAGCGGCGTCTTGCCTGGTTTGTGGATGATCTGCAGCATCGCTTCGCCGGCGTTCCAGCTGAACGAGGCACGCAGGGCCTCGTGGCGCGCCACCACGGCCTGCCAGGCCTGGGCGAAGCGCTCGGAATCCAGGGCGCTGTCGATGCGGTAGCGGTCCTGCATGTAGTAGATGCCTGTGCCCGGTTCCAGCAAGGTGTGCAGCAGCAGGCCTTCCTGCATGGGCGTGAGCGGGTAGACATCCTCGATCTGCGCTGCCGGAACCGGCAAGGCGTCGATCTGCGCCTGGGTCAGGCGGGCCAGCGGGAAATCCGAAGGCGTGAAACTGCCGGTGCCGTCGGCCAGGCAATGGCCGACCAGGGCCAGCAGTTCCTGGCGATAGGCCTCGGCCAACGCGGCGATGGTCGCCTCGTCATAGCGCTCGGTGCTGAAGGTCCAGCGCAGTTGCAGGGCACCGCCATACACTTGGCCATCGACGCTGAGCCAATTGGGCAGCGGCGCATCCAGGTCGTGGGCCAGGCCTGCCGGCGCATCCAGCGGCTGGAACAGCGCGGCACTGTCAAACTGCTGGTCGAACTGGCCCAGGTAGTTGAAGGTGATGCGCGCCTGGGGCAAGGCGGCCATGGCTTCGCGCCCGGTGGTGTCGGTCAGGTAGCGCAGCACGCCATATCCCAGCCCCTTGTGCGGCACCTGGCGCAGTTGTTCCTTGATGCCCTTGATGGCCGCGGCGAAGTCCTGATCGGTGTCGCCCAGTTGCGGCGTCAGGCACAGCGGATAGGCATTGGTGAACCAGCCGACGCTTCGGGTCAGGTCCATGTCCTCGAACAGGCCGTCACGACCATGGCCTTCCAGTTGCACCAGCACCTGGCTGTCGCCACTCCAGCGGCACAGGGTGCGCGCCAGGGCAGTGAGCAGTAGGTCATTGACCTGGGTTCGGTAGGCCGCAGGTGCCTGTTGCAGCAACTGGCGGGTCTGCTCCTCGTCCAGGCCGATGGCCAAGGTACGGGCATGGCGGTGCAGGTTGCCGCCCTGGGGATGATCGCAGGGCAGTTCGCGACGGGCAGTACCGAGCTGATCCTGCCACCAGCCAAGCTCGTCACGCAGTGAGTCGCTGCCGGCATAGCTGACCAGGCGCGCGGCCCAGTCAGCCATGGCGTGGGTCTTGGCCGCCAGAGGCTGGCCACGGTAGAGCGCCTGCAGGTCCTCGAGCAGCACGCGCCAGGACACACCGTCCACCACCAGGTGATGGATCGCCAGCAGCAAGCGCTGGGCACCCTGCCCGTCGGTCACCAGCAGCGCACGCAGCAATGGGCCTTCGGCAAGGTCCAGGCTGCGCTGTACATCGGTGTACAGCGCCTGGCAATTCTCGAAATCCGCCACGGTGGCGACCCACAGTAATTGCTGGCCAGGCGATTGGACGTACTCGGCCTGCCAATGCCCGCTGGCCTGGGTAAAGCGTAGGCGCAGGCTGTCGTGATGCGCCACCAGCGCCGCCAGGGCATGCTCCAGCGCCTGAGTCTGCAACGGCTGACGGACCTCCAGCAGCACGGCCTGATTCCAGTGTTGAGGGTGAACGATCTCGCTGTCGAAGAACCATCGCTGGATTGGCGTCAGGGCGCTGCTGCCCTGCCGAGCGCCCTGCTCGATGCCGCTTTGCGCCTCGCTACGGCTGACCACGGCGGCGAGCGCCTGGACAGTCTGGTGTTGGAACAGATCGCGCGGGGTGAACTGCAAGCCCAGCTGGCGGGCGCGACTGACCACCTGAATCGACAAAATCGAGTCGCCCCCCAATTCGAAGAAGTTGTCCTGCACACCGATGCGGGCAACGTTGAGCACCTCTTGCCAGACCTGCGCCAGTTGTTGCTCCAGTTCGTTGGCCGGCGCCTGATAGTGCTGGCGTGCCTGCTCGATGTCCGGCGCCGGCAAGGCGCGGCGATCGAGCTTGCCGTTGCCCATCAGCGGCAGCCTGCTCAGCAGCACTAGGTGCGCAGGCACCATGTAATCCGGCAGGTGCTGCCGGGCATGGGCCTTGACCGCCTCGCGCAGGGCCGCCTGGGTGTCGGCGTCAGCGCTGGCCTGTGGGCAGACCAGATAGCCCACCAATTGCTTGCCCCCCGGCAGGTCCAAGGCGACGACCACGGCTTCATCGACAGCGGCATGGGCCTGCAACTGGCTTTCGATCTCGCCCAGTTCGATACGGAAACCACGGATTTTCACCTGCTGATCAGCACGCCCCACATACTCGACCAAACCATCGGCGCGCAGGCGCACCAAGTCCCCCGTGCGGTACAGACGGCCGCCCTCCTGACTGAACGGGTCGGCGACGAAGCGCTCAGCCGACAGTCCCGGACGATCGTGATACCCCTGGGCAAGACCGGCGCCCCCAATGTACAGCTCACCGATGCCGCCCTGAGGCAGTAACGCCAGGTCATCATCCAAAACGTAAGCCGTGCGCGCCCCAATCACCCGGCCGATCGGCACGCTACCCGCATCCGCCGGCAACTGCTGCGGCGCAAGGCAGGCCAGCGGCATGACCACGGTTTCGGTCGGCCCGTAGGCGTTGAAGAACTGCTGTGGCAGGAATGCCTGGCGGATTCGCTGCAGATGCTCCCCGGTCAATGCCTCGCCCCCGGTGATCACCAGGCGCACCGGCAACTGCTCGTGCTGCCCGAGCAGGTACTGGGCCAACTGGCTGCCGTAACTGGGGGTGAAGCCCAGGATGCTCACCTGCTGCGCGCGCACCAGCTGGCAGATCTCTTCGGCACCCCACTGGCCCTGGCCACGCAGCACCACCCGGGCGCCGCACAACAGCGGCGCCAGCAGGCGCTCAGTGGCGGCGTCGAAGTTGATCGAATAGAAGTGCAACTCGCAGTCGTCGCTGCGCATGCCGAAGGCCGCGATCACCGCCTGGCAATGCATGGCGATTTCGCCATGGCTGACCACCACACCCTTTGGCTGGCCGGTGGAGCCTGAGGTGTAGATCAGGTAGGCCTGATGCTGCGGCAGGTTGAGGTTGTCCAGTGGCGCGTCGCTGTAATGCGCAAGCGACGCGGCATCATCTTCCAGGCACCACTGGGCCACGCCTTCAGGCAGCCCCCCTATGGCATCGAACAGGGCACGCTGCCCAAGCAGCAGGCCGAGTCGGCTGTCCTCGATCATGTAGCGCAGGCGGTCGAGTGGGTACTCCGGGTCCAGCGGCACGTAGGCACCGCCGGCCTTGAGGATGGCAAGCAAGCCCACGACCATTTCCAGCGAACGCTCCAGGGCAAGGCCCACCCGCACCTGCGGCCCGACGCCACGCTCGCGCAGGGCGCGGGCCAGGCGGTTGGCCTGCTGGTCCAGTTCAGCGTAGGTCAGGTGCTGGCCGGCGAAGGTCAGCGCCCGGGCCTGAGGGCTGCGCGAAGCCTGCAAGGTGAACAGGCCATGCAGGGTCTGGTCGAGCTCAAGGCCTTGCTCGCCCTGCAACTGGCCGACCAGCGCGTGCTGCTCAGCGTTGCTGAGCATCCGCAGCTCGCACAGGCGCGAGCCCGGGGCATCGATCAGGCCGACCAACAATTGCTGCCAGTGCTCGGCCATGCGGGCGATGCGCGGCTCGTCGAACAGGTCACGGCTGTAGGTCAGGCAGCAGCCCAGGCGACCGTCCAGATCAGTCACCTCCAGGTAAAGGTCGAATTTGGTCGCACTGGCGTCGTTGACCAGGTAATCCACGCTCATGCCCGCCAGTTCGCGGCTTTGCTGGAAGGCCCAGCGCTGGACATTGCACATCACCTGGAACAACGGGTTGTAGGCGCTACTGCGCGGGGGCTGCAAGGCCTCCACCAACTGGTCGAACGGCAGGTCCTGGTGCGACTGGCCATCGATCACGGTGCGACGGACCTGTTCGAGCAATTGGCTGCCGGTCATTTGCCCATCGAGCTCGCAACGCAGCACCTGGGTGTTGAGGAAGGCGCCGATCAGCCCTTCGCTTTCCGGCCGGATGCGGTTGGCCATCGGCGCGCCGATGCGCAGGTCGCGTTGGCCACTGTGGCGGTGCAGCAAGGCGGCCAGGGTGGCGGTCATGGTCATGAACAAGGTCAAGCCATGCTGGCTGTTGAAGGCATGCACACGTTCAACCAGCGCGGGGTCGAGGTCGAAGCGGTACAGCTCGCCACGATGGCTCTGCACGGCCGGACGCGGACGGTCCGAGGGCAGCGCCAGCACCGGATGCTCGTGACCCAGGCGGGCTTTCCAGTAGGCCAGTTGGCGGTCTGCTTCTCCGCTTTCGAGCCACTGGCGCTGCCAGACGCTGTAATCGAGGTACTGCACCGGCAGCGGCGCCAGGGGCGACTCGCGCTCATCGACGAAGGCCTCGTACAGCTCGCCCAGCTCACGGGCGAAGATGTCCATGGCCCAGCCTTCGGTGACAATGTGGTGCAGGGTCAGCACGAAGTAGTGCTCGCGCTCACCGGTCTTGACCAGGCAGGCGCGCAGCAACGGGCCGCGCGCCAGGTCGAACGGCAGGTGCGCCTGCTCATCGGCCAGTAGCTGCAAGCGCTGCTGGCAATCTTCGCCCTGGAGCGCGGAAAAATCATGCCACTGCACACGCAGCGGGCTGTCTTCGGCCACGCACTGATATGGCACGCCGTCGATCTCAGGGAAGGTCGTGCGCAGGGTCTCATGGCGCACGACCAGGGCCTGCAGGGCCCGCTCGAAGGCATCCACATGCAACACGCCGCGCAGGCGCGCCATACCGCCGACGTTGTAGGCCGGGCTGTCCGGCGCCATCTGCCACAGCACCCACATGCGCTGCTGCGAATACGACAGCGGCACTGCCTGGCGCCGATCGACCCGCTCGATGACGCCTTGCCGGTTGTGCCCGCCGGCGGCCTGAATGCGCTCGATCTCGGCGCAGAAGGCACCCAGTTCGCTGGCCTCGAACAAGGCCTTGAGCGGCAGCTCGACGTCGAGCGCCTGGCGGGTGCGCGAGACGATCTGGGTGGCGAGCAGCGAGTGGCCACCGAGGGCGAAGAAATCATCCAGAAGGCCAACCCGTGGCAGATTCAGCACCTCACGCCAGATCGCCGCCACCTGTTTCTGCACAACGCTTTGCGGCTCGACATGACCGCGTTGCTGCCAGACCGGTGCCGGCAGTGCCTTGCGATCAACCTTGCCGCTCGGCCCCAGGGGCATCTTTGCCAGGTGAATCAGTTGCGCCGGCACCATGTAGGTCGGCAGGCGCTCGCCCAAGGCCGCGAGCAGCGCCTCGGACTGTTCGACACCGCTGTAGTAGCCGACCAGCTGCGCACCGACGGCATCGGGGTGGACCAGCACCAAGGCCTGATCGACACCCGGCTCGGCCAACAGGCAGGCCTGGACCTCCTGGGGCTCGACACGAAATCCTCGCACCTTGACCTGTTGATCGAGGCGGCCGAGGTATTCCAAGGCTTGCAGCGGCACCAGCCAGCGGGCACGGTCGCCGCTACGGTACAGGCGCTCGCCGTTGCCATCGGGCTGGGGTACGAAGCGTTCGGCGGTCAGCCCAGGACGGCCCAGGTAACCACGGGCCAGGCCCGCGCCGCCCAGGCACAGCTCGCCCGGTACGCCCGGCGCGGTCAGTTCCAGCTCGTCATCCAGCACTCGGCACAGCACGTTGCCCAGCGGCCGGCCGATCGGCGAGCTTTCGCCATCCTGCGTCTGGCAATGCCAGTGGGTGACGTTGATGGCGGTCTCGGTCGGGCCATAGCGGTTGTGCAACTGCACCTGCGGCAAGACTTGCAGCACGCGGTCACGCAGGTGTGCCGACAGCGCCTCGCCGCCGGAGAACACCCGGCGCAGGCTGGTACAGCTCGCCGCCAGCGGCTCCTGGACAAACACCTGCAGCAACGGCGGGACGAAATGCAGCGTGGTCACGCCATGGGCCTGCACCAGCTCGGCGATACGCCGCGGGTCGCGGTGCTCGCCAGGGCCGGCCAGCACCAGCGTGCACCCCTGGATCAACGGCCAGAAGCATTCCCACACCGATACGTCGAAGCTGATCGGTGCCTTCTGCATCAGCACGTCGCTGTCGTCCAGCGCGTAGGTGCCCTGCATCCATTGCAAGCGCTCAGCCAACGCGGCATGGGTGTTGCCCACGCCCTTGGGCTGGCCGGTGGAGCCTGAGGTGTAGATCACATAGGCCAGGTTGTCGCCGTCCAGGTGCAGGCCTGGGGCATGGCTCGGCCAGCTGTCCAAATGCAACTGATCCAAAGCGATGGCACTGACGCCCTGGACCTGCGGCAGGCGTTCGAGCGTGGCGCTGTGGCTGAGCAGCAGTGCGGCGCCACAGTCGCTGAGCATGTAAGCCAGGCGCTCGGCCGGGTAGTCGACATCCAGCGGCACATAGGCACCACCGGCCTTGAGGATGGCCAACAGACCGATCATCAACTGAGGCGAGCGTTCCAGGGCGATGGCCACGCGGGTGTCCGGGCCGACGCCCTTGTCACGCAGGTAGTGGGCCAGGCGATTGGCCTGCTGGTGCAGGCTGGCGTAGTCGAGACTGCCACCTTCCCACACCAGCGCCGTACGCTCCGGTGTGCGTTGGCCCTGGTCGGTCAGTTGCTCGACCACCAGGCGCTGGGCGCTCGGCGCAGGCGCCTGCCCCCAAGCCAGCAGTTGCGCATGGCCTGCGTCGTCGAGCAAGCGCACCTCGCCCAGCACGCGCTGCGGGCAAGCGCAGACTTGCTCGAGCAGGGTCAGCAGGTGCCCGGCCAGACGTTCGATGGTATCGGCCTCGAACAGCTCGGCGGCATAGTCGAACGCCAGACTCAAACGCCCCTGGTGATCCTGCTCGCTGTGCAATTGCAGGTCGAACTTGGCCTCGCGGCTATGCCAGGGCAATTCTTCGGCGAGCAGACCAGGCAGGCGGCGCAGCGCCGAAAGATCACGCTGCTGATGGTTGAACATCACCTGGAACAGCCCCTGCTCGCGGGCATCTGGCAGCGCCTCGAGCAATTGCTCGAATGGCAAGTCCTGGTTGGCCTGGGCCAGCAGTGTGGCCTGGCGCACCTGGGCCAGTAACTGATCGAACGGCAGGCGGCCATGGAGTTCGGCGCGCAGCACTTGGGTGTTGATGAAAAAGCCCACCATGCCCTGGGTTTCCAGGCGCGGGCGGTTGGCGTTGGGCACACCGACGCGGATATCGCCCTGACCGGTGTAACGGTGCAACAGGCCTTGCCAGGCGGCCAGCAGGACCATGAACAGGCTAGCCTGCTGCTCGCGGGCCAACATGTTCAGGGCAGTGGCCAGCGTGGCGGGCACCTTCACGCTCAGGCGCGCGGCGCGATGGGTGCGCTCAGTGGCGCGCGGATGGTCGGTGCACAGGTCGAGCACCGGCAATTCATCGCCCAGTTGCGCCTTCCAGTGGTTCAACTGCCGCTCATCTTCGCCGCCGGCCAACCATTGGCGCTGCCAATGACCATAGTCGGCGTAGCCCAGCGGCAGGGGCGCCAGGTTGGCCTGAAGGCCTTGGCAATGCGCAGCGTACAGCTTGGCGAATTCGTCGAGCAGGATGTTCAACGACCAGCCATCGGCAACGATGTGGTGCAGGGTTACCCAGAGCTGGTGATCCTCTTCGCCCAGGCGCGCCAGCGTGACGCGCAGCAGCGGTCCTTGGGTGAGGTCGAACGGCTGCCGCGCCTCGGCCTCGCGACAGGCCAGGACCTGCTCGGCGTCCGCCCCTTGCAGATCCGTGCGGTGCAGCTCGAAGGTCGCCTCGGGCAAGACCTGCTGCATGCCCTGGCCGTCGACCTCGCAAAAATGCGTTCGCAAGGACTCGTGACGTGCCACCAGCGCCTGGAAGCTCGCCTGCAGCGCCGACTCGTCCAACTCACCCCGCAGGTGCAAACCGGCGGGGATGTTATAGGCCGCCGACTCCGGCGCCAGCTGCCACAGAAGCCACAGACGGTTCTGCGCCAGCGATTGCGGCAGAGCCTTGCCACGCCCCAGAGCATCGATGGCCGCGGACGCGGTGCCACCTTCGGCCAGGCTCGCTGCCACCGCAGCGCTGTAATCGGCCAGGGTCGGCGACTCGAACAGCGTGCTCAGGCTCAGGCCGACACCCAGTGCGTCCGCCAGGCGAGCGGTCGCCTGGGTGGCGGCGATGGAGTTGCCGCCCAGCAGCAGGAAATGATCGTCCGGCGCCACCGCTTCGACCTTGAGCACCTCGCGCCAGATGGCCGCGATGCGCTCCTGCAGCTCACCACCTATCGCCTGCGCAGCCACAGGCGCTTCGACAGTCGGAAAACGTGCATAGCAGTCCAGGCTGCCCTCGGCCATGCGCAGGCGGCAGGCCGAGCGCTGGAGCTTGCCACTGGAGGTCTTGGGCAAGGCGCCGGGGTTGAGCAGCAGTACCACCGCAGGTGCCTGACGGCAGGCATCGGCAATCACCTGGCGCACAGTACGGATTAGGTCCTGAGGCTTGATGACCTTCTGCACGTTGCGGCTGATCTCCACCGCCACGCCGATACCCTCCTCACCCTGGTCGTCCACGGCGAATACCGCGACACGGCCTTTACGCAGCCCTTCGACTTCACGTTCAAGGGTCTTTTCCAGATCCTGTGGGTACAGGTTCAGGCCCCGAACGATGAGCATGTCTTTCAGACGCCCAGTGACAAACACCTCGCCATCACGCATGAAGCCCAGATCCCCAGTGCGCAGCCAGGTCTGGCCGTCCTGCTCGACGAAGGCGCGCGCGGTGGCCTCTGGGTTGCGCCAATAGCCCTGCGCGATGCTCGGCCCTGCAGCCCACACTTCGCCGATGCGGTTATCGCCCAACACCGCCAGGCGCTGCGGGTCGACGATGCGCACGGCGTGGCCGGGCTGCGGATAGCCACAGCTCATCAGTACACTGCCCCGGCCAGGTTCGGCGCGATTGGCGGCGAGCGCCTCGGCGTCCAGCGCCATGGCAGCGATGCCCTGGCCCCGGCGGCTACCGCTGACGAACAGCGTCGCCTCGGCCAGGCCGTAGCTGGCAAAGAAGCTGCTCGCCTCGAAACCACACGCACTGAACTTATCCGCGAAGGTCTGCAGGCTGTCCTGGCGAATCGGTTCGGACCCCGAATACGCCACCCGCCAACGGCTCAGGTCCAGGCCAGCCAGGGCCGCCTCGCTGACCCGCTCGCTGCACAGGCGGTAGGCGAAATCCGGACCGCCGCTGATGGTGCCGCCGAAGTCGCTGATCGCCTGCAACCAGCGCTGTGGCCGGGCAAGGAAATAGCCCGGCGACATCAGCACGCAGGGCACGCCGCTGAAGATCGGTTGCAAGAGCCCGCCGATCAGGCCCATGTCGTGGTACAGCGGCAACCAGCTGACGATCACGTCGTCCGGATTCAGGTCGATGCCAAAGCCCTGACGGATCAGTTGCTCGTTGGCCACTAGGTTGCCATGGCTGACCTGCACGCCCTTGGGCAAGGCAGTCGAGCCGGAGGTGTATTGCAAGAAGGCAATGTGCTCACCGGTCAGCACCGGCTCGCGCCAGTCGGCCGCCAGCGCCGGGTCCAGACAGTCCACGGCCAGCAGGCCAGGGGCGCCCTGCTGCGCCAGGGCATCGAGGCCCTGCAAGCTGTCGCGCAAGGCGTCGACGGTGAGCAGCAGGCGCGGCTGGGCATCGTCGATGATCGACAGCAGACGCTCCTGGTGATGGCGCCGCGAAGATTCCGGCGGATACGCCGGCACGGCAATGACCCCGGCGTACAGGCAACCGAAGAACGCCGCCACGTAGTCCGGGCCACTGGGAAACAGCAGTACCGCCCGGTCGCCAAAATCGGTACGCGCCTGCAGCGCCGCGGCAATGGCCCTCGCTCGCAGATCCAGCTCCTGATAGCTGAGCACGGCCTGCTCGCTGGGATCATCGGCCAGAAAGCGCAAGGCGATCCGGTCGGGGGTCCGCGTGGCGCGTTGCGCCAGGGCGTGGACCAACGAGAGCGGGAGTTCGAAGGCGTCCATCATGGGGAGTTCCTGCCAGTGTCTGGATAAGTCGTGCCGACGCTGCGCCGCGAGACTGGCGCAAAGCGTTCGACAGCCGGATGTACACAGGGGAACGGATGGGCGGGGCAAATAATTAAACCGCTTGGCGGCGGTAGACAACGCAGACGAGAGGCGAAAGGGGCCGATTTCAACGGTCGAGGCTTAGAACGCAACTGTCACGCTACTAATTACTTTTCGCATTTGACAATCATTATCATTGTGAATAATTTGTCGCTCGTCGTAGGAAGCGTCCTACACAGACGCCTTCCCCTTCCCTTCAGCGTCCAGGTGATTTCCATGGCGGAACAACTATCCACAAGTAAGTGCGATTCACCACTGCTCCAGGCATTCGTCGACAACCGCAGCATCCTGGTCAAGATCGCGGCCCGCATCACCGGCTGCCGTTCACGCGCCGAAGATGTGGTGCAGGATGCCTTCTTCCGACTCAGCGCCGCGCCGCAGATCACCTCGTCGTTCAAGGCCCAGCTCAGCTACCTGTTCCAGATCGTGCGCAACCTGGCCATCGATCACTACCGCAAGCAGGCCATGGAGCAGAAGTATTCCGGCAGTGAAGAAGAAGGCCTGAACGTCGTCCTGCAGAACGCTTCGCCCGAAACCACCCACATCAACCTCGCCACCCTCGAGCACATCGCCGAGGCCCTCGGCGAGTTGCCCCAGCGCACCCGTTACGCCTTCGAGATGTATCGCCTGCATGGCGTGCCGCAGAAAGACATCGCCAAGGAACTGGGGGTGTCGCCGACGCTGGTCAACTTCATGATCCGCGATGCCCTGATCCATTGCCGCAAGCACACCCGCCAGGCCTGAATCCGATGGGGCCGCTGTGCGGCCCCATCGGCTCAGGACAGTGAGCAGCGGTCGAAGAACCGCTCCCGCCCCAAGATCATCAACGCCGCCCGTTTGTGCGGAAAATCGAACTCTTTTTCGCAATGGAAGCACTGATCGTGCATGTAGCCGATCATCTTGCCGTTGTCGGCACGCGGCTCGGCGACCACCCGCTGGGTCCGCGGATCGTCCAAGAACAAATAGTGCACCAGCGCCGACAGCCAACTGGCTACCTTATGCGGACCGCGATGGGCCTGCTCGCCCACCAGCATATGGATACCCCGGTCGTAGTCGTCCGCCGGGTAGAACGGCGCGATGCGGTCCTCCTTGGCCCAGTAGGCCTCGAAGTAGGCAAAGGGCTGGTCATCGAAGCAGCCGACCAAGGTGAGGGTATGCGGGTCGGCCTGAAGCTTGGTCAGGTATTGGCGATGCTGTTCGAGCGTGCCGCCTTCCTGCCAGAACTGCAGCACACGTGCATCGTTCTGCCAGCGATTGAAGCGTTCCAGGTCCTGTTCGATTTCAAGCGTGCGCAGCGACACCCAGGCCCCCAGGCGCGCATCGAATCGCCGGTACACCTCGCCTCGGGGCTTGGGTGCACGACGAGGATGGCGCTTGCCATCGCTGATCTGCATTTGCTGCGGATAAGCGCCGGCTTGCGCATCGCCCAGCCAGGGCTGCGGCAGTTGCCAGAACATCGCTCGCTCGCACAGGTACAGCCCTGGCTGGTCACCGGGCACCAGCAGGCCGCTGGCCAAGGCCGCATCCACTGGATGCGGGCAATGCCAGACCAGGCGCTGGCGCGCTGGATCCCGCGAGAGCAGCCAGTAGCAGGCTGCCCACAGCGCTTGCGCGGGGCGCGCTTGGCACACCTGCTCGAGGTGGATGTGCAGCGGCTCGCCTGGGGTCAGGCGAACCCGGATCAATGCTTGCCCCTCCAGGGTCAGGCTCAACCGGCAATCGTTTTCATCGGCGCTGAGACTGCGCCAACGCGGCAGGGAAAGGGGCTGCGAATCGGCATCGAACGGCATGGTCATGGCTCACGACATTGAAATGAAGGCTCAATCCGGTAGACGTGACGGGCATTGGGGAATTTAGTGGCCGCTCGGCGCCACGACGTTGATCCGATAGGGCTGGAAGATGCGCAGCAATTCGCCGCTCGCGCGCAGCCGATCGAGCAAGGCGGCGAATGTCCGGGCATCGATCGGCGCGCCTGGGCGCACCATCGCATAGTGGTGATAGACCTGATCGACCCGCTCGGAGGCCATCAGCTGCGCCCGGCTGTCCGGGTTTCGCGCCATGAAGTCGGCTAGAAACGATCGCGTCGCCAGGGCAATGTCGACACGTCCACGCTGCACCATCAGCAAGTTGCTGTCGTGGGAGTAGGTCAGCGTGGCGCTGAAGTTCTGGCTCAGATAGCGGGGGTCGGAATTGAAGTCGGCAAAGGCGTAGTGATAGCCGTGGAACAATGCCAGGCGTTTGCCTTGCAGGCTGCTGAAATACTGCTGGTCTCGCCCGGCCTGTTGGCGTGCGACGAACACTTCGGCATCTTCCAGGCCCATGTCCACGCTTTCGTGGGGAACCTGTTCCCAGCCCCATTTGGGATTCTCGAATATCGCGATGTCCGTGCGCCCTTGCTGGAAATCGCCAAAACGCCGAGGAATCGACGTGGGAACCTGCACGAAGTGGTAGCTGTGCTGTTGCTGGTTGAGGGCTTTGAGCAATTGCGGCAACAGGCCGTTGTCAGCGCCCTGCTCGGGACGCACGGTATAAGGCGGAAAATGCGCCGCCCCGACCCTCACCTCGACAACCGCTTGCGCCGACGCAGGCACCGCCATCCACACTGCGGCGAGTATCAACAAGGAAGACAAGGCCTTCGAGCCGGTCACGGAAGTCAAAAGCAGACACTCATCACGGTTTGTGAATGGATTCAACTAAGCTAGGCGCTTTCCCGCCAGGGCACAACCTTCTGCGATGTCAAAACAGCAGCATTGTGCCAGGGGATGCCCTTGGGCCTCAGATTGGCTACGCTCTAGCGACCACGCAGGGGACTGCGTCTTGCACGGGAGCCCGGTATGGGGCATTGGCTGGTGATTGACCTGGAAGCGACCACCGATGACGGTGGCTGGCCCGTCACGGAGATGGAAATCATTGAAATCGGGGCGAGCCTGGTGACACGCGAAGGTCGCGAGATCGATCACTTCCAGCGCTTCGTGCGGCCCAGGCGGCGACCACAGCTGACCCCCTTCTGCCGTGAGTTGACCCATATCACCCAGGCCAGTGTCGACGGCGCAGCCTCCTTTACCGAGGTCTGGGCGCAGTTCGAGCGCTGGCTCGGCCATCATCAGGGGCAGTTGCAGGCCTGGGTCAGCTGGGGCGACTACGACCGCCAGCAGCTGCAACAGGAATGGAAACAGCACCAGCTCACCAGCCTGCTGCAGGCCCTGCCCCACATCAACCTCAAACAGCGCTTTGCCAAGGCCCGCCAACTGCAGCGCCCGATGGGGCTGAACAGCGCCCTGCAACTGGCCGGCCTGCAGTTCGCCGGCCAGCAGCATCGCGCCCTGGAAGACGCCCGCAACACTGCGCGGTTACTCCCCTTGAGCCTGCCGGCCAGCGGCACCTGAATTCAGATGACGAGGTGTTGGGGCTTGGGCATACTGGCCAGCCTTTTTTCCTCCCTTTTTTCAGGAGTCGCTCCATGTTCAAGGTCAATGAGTACTTCGATGGCACCGTCAAGTCGATCGCCTTCACGGGCGAGGAAGGTCCAGCTACCGTGGGTGTCATGGCGCCGGGCGAATACGAGTTCGGCACGGCCAAGCGGGAAATCATGCACGTGGTGTCCGGCGCGCTGACCGTGAAGCTGCCGGGGAGCGATAACTGGGAAGTCTTCAAGGCGGGGAGCCAGTTCAATGTGCCTGCGGACAGCAAGTTCCAGCTGAAGGTGGCGGTGGATACGGCCTACCTGTGTGAGTATCGCGACTGAGCTGTTTTTGGGTAGTGTGATTATCCGGCTCTGGTGGTGACGCCACTGGCGTTTTCGCCTTTACGGCTTTGGTTACTTTGGTCTTGGCCAAATTAACCAAAGCCGTTTTGTCGACAAACCAAACGGAACAGCCCACCAACCTCAAACCAACTACCCCATCAAAAACGCAGCAACCCGCTCAGCCGCCACCTGCAGATGCCCCTCATGCGTCAAGCCCGACGCCTTCAGCGGCTTCAAGTCATGATCCCCAGCCGCCAACCAACACAACTCGATCGCAGGCGACAACACATACCCCGCCACCGCCTCCCGGTTCCCCAAGGCATCCCGCTCCCCCTGGACAATGAGCGTACGCGTGCGCAACCCCGCCAGATGCTCGACCCGGGGCTTCTCCGGCTTGCCCACCGCATAGAACGGATACCCCAGGCAAACCAAGGCATCGGCCCCCAGCTCATCGACCAGTAGGCTCGCCATGCGCCCGCCCATGGACTTGCCGCCAATGGCCAACGGCCCCGCGACCAATAGTCGCACCTGACGATACACCTCGCGCCAGCAGTCGAGCAGCACCTTCTGCGGGTTTGGCGGCCGCTTGCCGCCGCCCTCGCGGCGTTGGGCCATGTAGGGGAACTCGAAGCGGATCACGCCTACCCCTTGCGCCGCCAGCCTTTGCGCCATGTCCTCCATGAAATCACTGTCCATCGGCGCCCCCGCCCCGTGGGCCAGGATCAGGCAGCCCTTGTAGTCCTGATCCCCCCGAATTCTCGGAGGATCGCAGCGCAAGCCTGGGATATTTCCCACCTGCGCCCATTGATCCCCGTCAATACCGGCAATGTGCCCATTACTCATGCTTGCCTCGCTATCTAGCCTGCCTATAACCGTGGATGGGAACCCATACATGAACACAACCAGCAGTACCGCCTATAACTACAAGGTGGTCCGCCAATTCGCCATCATGACGGTGGTGTGGGGAATCGTCGGGATGGGGCTCGGCGTTTTCATTGCCGCGCAACTCGTCTGGCCTTCCCTGAACTTCGACCTTCCCTGGACCAGCTTCGGCCGCCTGCGACCGCTGCACACCAATGCGGTGATCTTCGCCTTCGGCGGCTGTGCCTTGTTCGCCACTTCCTATTATTCGGTGCAACGCACCTGCCAGACCACCCTGTTCGCCCCCGCCCTGGCGGCGTTCACCTTCTGGGGCTGGCAACTGGTGATCCTGCTGGCGGCTATCACCCTGCCGCTGGGCTTCACCAGTTCCAAGGAATACGCCGAACTGGAATGGCCCATCGACATCCTGATCACCGTCGTCTGGGTCGCCTACGCCGTGGTGTTCTTCGGTACGCTGCTCAAGCGCAACACCAAGCACATCTATGTCGGTAACTGGTTCTACGGCGGCTTCATCCTGACCGTGGCGATGCTGCACATCGTCAACAACCTGGAACTGCCCGTCAGCCTGACCAAGTCCTACTCGATCTACGCCGGCGCCACCGATGCGATGGTCCAGTGGTGGTATGGCCACAACGCCGTGGGCTTCTTCCTGACCGCAGGCTTCCTGGGGATGATGTACTACTACGTGCCCAAGCAGGCCGAACGCCCGGTGTATTCCTATCGCCTGTCGATCGTCCACTTCTGGGC
>NZ_KV793311.1:164495-165392 GCF_001808425.1 Pseudomonas sp. HMSC08G10
TGGGCAGGCCCGCACCATCTGCACTACACCGCCTTGCCCGACTGGGCGCAGTCATTGGGCATGATCATGTCGCTGATCCTGCTGGCGCCGAGCTGGGGCGGGATGATCAACGGCATGATGACCCTCTCCGGTGCCTGGCACAAACTGCGCAGCGACCCGATCCTGCGCTTCTTGGTGGTCTCGCTGGCCTTCTACGGCATGTCCACCTTCGAAGGCCCGATGATGGCCATCAAGACCGTCAACGCCCTCTCCCACTACACCGACTGGACCATCGGCCACGTCCACGCCGGCGCCCTCGGCTGGGTCGCGATGATCTCCATCGGCGCGCTGTACCACACCATTCCAAAGGTGTTCGGCAAGGAGCGCATGTACAGCATCGGCCTGATCAACGCGCACTTCTGGCTGGCGACCATCGGCACCGTGCTGTACATCGCCTCGATGTGGGTCAACGGCATCGCCCAGGGCCTGATGTGGCGCGCGGTCAACGCCGACGGCACGCTCACCTACTCCTTCGTCGAGACCCTGGTGGCCAGCCATCCTGGCTTCATCGTCCGTTTCGTCGGCGGCGCGATCTTCCTCAGCGGAATGTTGCTGATGGCCTGGAACACCTGGCGCACCGTGCGCGCACCGGCCACCGACGCCGCCCCTGCGAACGCCCAGTTGGCCTGAGGAGACACGCCTGATGAAACACGAAGTCATCGAAAAGAACGTAGGCCTGCTGGCATTGCTGATGGTCTTTGCCGTCAGCATCGGCGGCCTGACCCAGATCGTCCCGCTGTTCTTCCAGGACGTCACCAACAAGCCGGTCGAAGGCATGAAGCCCTACACCGCCCTGCAGCTCGAAGGCCGCGACATCTACATCCGTGAAGGCTGCGTTGGCTGCCACTCGCAGATGAT
>NZ_KV793311.1:165412-168437 GCF_001808425.1 Pseudomonas sp. HMSC08G10
TCGCAGATGATCCGTCCGTTCCGCGCCGAGACCGAGCGCTACGGCCACTACTCGGTGGCTGGCGAGAGCGTCTGGGATCATCCATTCCTGTGGGGCTCCAAGCGCACCGGTCCGGACCTGGCCCGCGTCGGTGGCCGCTACTCCGACGACTGGCACCGCGCGCACCTGTACAACCCGCGCAACGTGGTGCCCGAATCGAAGATGCCGTCCTACCCGTGGCTGGTCGCGCAGAAGGTCGACAACAGTCACACCGACACCAAGATGCGCACCCTGCGCACCCTGGGCGTGCCCTACACCGACGAAGACATCGCCGGTGCCCGCGACGCGGTCAAGGGCAAGACCGAGATGGATGCCCTGGTGGCCTACCTGCAGGTGCTGGGCACCGCGATCAAGAACAAGAGGTAACGATGGAACTGTCACTGGATATCGGCATGATCCGCGGCCTGGGCACCTTGGTGGTGATGATCGCCTTCATCGGCCTGAGCCTGTGGGTCTTCAACCGCCGCCGCGACCGTGATTTCGCCGAAGCGCGCTTGCTGCCCTTCGTCGATGACCGCCTGCCCCCTGCCGGGCAGGAACCTGCCATGAGGAATAATCGGTAATGACCACCTTCTGGAGTACCTACATCAGTGTACTGACCATCGGCAGCCTCATTGGCCTGACCTGGCTGCTGCTCGGCACCCGCAAGGGCCAGAGCAACAACACCACCGACCAGACCATGGGCCACAGCTTCGATGGCATCGAGGAGTACGACAATCCGCTGCCCAAGGGGTGGTTCTGGCTGTTCGTCGGCACCTTGGTGTTCGCAGTGGGCTATCTCATCCTCTATCCGGGTCTGGGTAACTGGAAAGGCATCCTGCCGGGCTACGAGAATGGTTGGACCCAGGTCAATGAATGGCAAAAGGAAATGGACAAGGCCGACGCCAAGTTCGGCCCGATCTTCGCCAAGTTCGCTGCCATGCCGGTCGAAGAAGTCGCCAAGGATCCGCAAGCCCTGAAGATGGGCGGCCGCCTGTTCGCCTCCAACTGCTCGGTGTGCCACGGCTCCGATGCCAAGGGCGCCTACGGCTTCCCCAACCTGACCGACAAGGACTGGCGCTGGGGCGGGGAGCCTGAAACCATCAAGGCGTCGATCATGGACGGCCGCCATGGCGTGATGCCAGGCTGGTCCGAAGTGATTGGTGAACAGGGCGTGGCCGACGTGGCTGCCTTCGTGCTCACCAACCTCGACGGCCGTACCCTGCCTGAAGGCGCCAAGGCCGATCCGGTCAAAGGCCAGGAAATCTTCGCGGCCAACTGCGTGGCCTGCCACGGCCCTGAGGGCAAGGGCACCCCGGCGATGGGCGCGCCCAACCTGACCCACCCGCAAGCGTTCATCTACGGCTCGAGTTTCGCCCAGCTGCAGCAGACCATCCGCTACGGCCGTCAGGGCCAGATGCCTGCCCAGCGCGAAATCCAGGGCAACGACAAGGTGCATCTGCTGGCAGCCTATGTGTACAGCCTGTCGCAGGATGACGCGTCCGAAACCGTGACTGCCAAGTAACACCCGTCGCGGGTAAACCCGCCCCCACAGGAACAGCGCCGATCCTTGTGGGAGCGGGTTTTACCCGCGAACATCCCGCCAAAGCACCAGGACAAGCGACGTCCGCCAAGGGCTGCGCCACCGCCCTCCCCGCCTCATCCCTCCTTGCACCCCCTCTGAACAGAACTAAGCTTGTTGCCACAGTGGCCTCGCTTATAGCGAACCCACATGGCGCGGCGCATGGCCTGACTCCGCGCACCGGCTTTTGCGGGTCGATCGCACAGGTTTCGGTAGACGTCCCTGCTTGCCGAAGCCCTGCAGAAAAAGCTTGACCGTTCGATCAGAAAAAGGCGAAAAACGGTACACATTACAAACATTTATTTGTGTACAATCATCCAGCCCCTAAACCGCGGGACGGTGGTGGAAAGGGCCTGGACACGGGTCGGCGTCATGATCCTTGCGTTGCCATAACCCTGGTGGTTATCGATACTGGCGCCGATTTTCGACCAACAAGAACACCCAAAACCGTGGAACCTTAGAATGAGCACTGCAATCAGTCCGACTGCTTATAACTATAAGGTCGTCCGCCAGTTCGCCATCATGACGGTGGTCTGGGGGATCCTTGGCATGGGGCTCGGCGTCTTCATTGCCTCGCAACTGGTATGGCCCCAGCTCAACCTGGACCTGCCATGGACGAGCTTCGGCCGCCTTCGCCCGCTGCACACCAACCTGGTGATCTTCGCCTTCGGAGGTTGCGCGCTGTTCGCCACTTCCTACTACGTCGTGCAGCGCACCTGCCAGACTCGGCTGATCTCCGACAGCATGGCCGCCTTCACCTTCTGGGGTTGGCAGGCAGTGATCGTCGGCGCGCTGATCACCCTGCCGATGGGCTACACCACCACCAAGGAATACGCCGAGCTCGAGTGGCCGCTGGCGATTCTGCTGGCCATCGTCTGGGTCACCTACGGCCTGGTGTTCTTCGGCACCATCGTCAAGCGCAAGACCAAGCACATCTATGTCGGCAACTGGTTCTACGGTGCGTTCATCGTTGTCACGGCGATGCTGCACATCGTCAACCACATGTCCTTGCCGGTCAGCCTGTTCAAGTCGTACTCGGCCTACTCCGGCGCCACCGATGCAATGATCCAGTGGTGGTATGGGCACAACGCTGTGGGCTTCTTCCTGACCACGGGTTTCCTGGGGATGATGTACTACTTCGTGCCCAAGCAGGCCGAACGTCCGATCTACTCCTATCGCCTGTCGATCGTCCACTTCTGGGCGCTGATCACCCTGTACATCTGGGCAGGCCCGCACCATCTGCACTACACCGCGCTGCCTGACTGGGCGCAGTCGCTGGGCATGGTGATGTCGATCATCCTCCTGGCCCCGAGCTGGGGCGGCATGATCAACGGCATGATGACCCTCTCCGGTGCCTGGCACAAACTGCGCACCGACCCGATCTTGCGATTCCTGGTGGTCTCGCTGGCCTTCTACGGCATGTCC
>NZ_KV793311.1:168457-230169 GCF_001808425.1 Pseudomonas sp. HMSC08G10
ACCATCGGCCACGTCCACGCCGGCGCCCTCGGTTGGGTCGCGATGATCTCCATCGGTGCCGTGTATCACATGATCCCGCGCCTCTACGGTCGCCAGCAGATGCACAGCGTCGGCCTGATCAACGCCCACTTCTGGCTGGCGACCATCGGCACCGTGCTGTACATCGCCTCGATGTGGGTCAACGGCATCACTCAGGGCCTGATGTGGCGCGCCATCAACGACGACGGCACCCTAACCTATTCCTTCGTCGAAGCCCTCCAGGCCAGCCATCCGGGCTACATCGTCCGCGCCCTGGGCGGTGCGTTCTTCGCCTCCGGCATGCTGCTGATGGCCTACAACGTCTACCGCACTGTCCGCGCCGCGAAGCCGGCCGAGGCTGAGGAAGCCGCCAAGATCGTCGTCGTGGGAGCTCACTGATGAAGCACGAAGCAGTCGAGAAGAATATCGGCCTATTGGCCTTCTTCATGGTCATCGCCGTCAGCATCGGCGGCCTGACCCAGATCGTCCCGCTGTTCTTCCAGGACGTCACCAACAAGCCGGTCGAGGGCATGAAGCCGCGTACCGCGCTGGAGCTCGAGGGTCGCGACATCTATATCCGCGAAGGCTGCGTTGGCTGCCACTCGCAGATGATCCGTCCGTTCCGCGCCGAGACAGAGCGCTACGGCCATTACTCGGTGGCCGGCGAAAGTGTCTGGGACCACCCGTTCCTGTGGGGCTCCAAGCGCACCGGACCGGACCTGGCACGTGTGGGCGGGCGCTACTCCGATGACTGGCACCGCGCGCACCTGTACAACCCGCGCAACGTCGTGCCCGAGTCGAAGATGCCCTCCTACCCCTGGCTGGTGGAAAACAAGCTCGATGGCAAGGACACGCCGAAGAAAATGGAAGTCCTGCGCACCCTGGGCGTGCCCTACACCGACGAAGACATCGCCGGTGCCCGCGACGCGGTCAAGGGCAAGACCGAGATGGACGCCCTCGTGGCGTACCTGCAAGGCCTCGGCACCATCATCAAGAGCAAGCGGTGACACTGATGGATATCGGGATGATTCGTGGCCTGGGCACCGTCGTGGTGATGGTCGCCTTCGTAGGCTTGGCGCTGTGGGTGTTCAACCCACGGCGCAAGAAAGAGTTCGACGAGGCAACCCAGTTGCCGTTCGCCGATGATCCCGAAGCCAGCCGGCACGTCGAGCAAGCGCAAGCGAAAGCTTCTAGGAGCAAAGAACAATGACAACCTTCTGGAGTCTGTACGTCACCGTCCTGACCCTGGGCACCATCTTTTCCCTGACCTGGCTGTTGCTCTCCACCCGCAAGGGCCAGCGCGAGGAAATCACCGACGAGACCGTCGGCCATGCCTTCGACGGTATCGAGGAATACGACAACCCGCTGCCCAAGTGGTGGTTCTGGCTGTTCGTCGGCACCATCGTGTTCGCCTTGGGCTATCTGGTGCTGTACCCAGGCCTGGGTAACTGGAAAGGCGTCCTGCCTGGCTACCAGTACCTGGATACCGAAAAGCAGATCGAGTTCTCCAACGGCCAGGCCGGCTGGACCGGCGTGCACGAATGGGAAAAGGAAATGGCCAAGGCCGATGCCCGCTTCGGGCCGATCTTCGCCAAGTTCGCCGCCATGCCAGTCGAGGAAGTCGCCAAGGATCCGCAGGCGCTGAAGATGGGAGGTCGCCTGTTCGCCTCCAACTGCTCGGTGTGCCACGGCTCCGATGCCAAGGGCGCCTACGGCTTCCCCAACCTGACCGACAACGACTGGCGTTGGGGCGGCGAGCCGGAGACCATCAAGACCACCATCATGAACGGTCGTCACGGCGTCATGCCGGCCTGGGCTGAAGTGCTGGGCGAGCAAGGCGTGGCCGATGTCGCAGCCTTCGTCCTCACCAATCTTGACGGCCGCACCTTGCCCGAGGGCGCCAAAGCCGATCCGGCCAATGGCCAGAAGCTCTTCGCCGCTAACTGCGTGGCCTGCCATGGCCCCGAAGGCAAAGGCACCCCAGCGATGGGCGCGCCTAACCTGACCCACCCGCAGGCGTTCATCTACGGCTCGAGCTTCGCTCAGCTGCAACAGACCATCCGCTACGGTCGTCAAGGCCAGATGCCGGCTCAGGCGCAGATGCAGGGCAACGACAAGGTCCACCTGCTGGCGGCCTATGTCTATAGCCTGTCGCATCAAGACGCTGCGCAGCAGAAAGCAGAGTAACCACAGCGAGCGGCCCCGGCGATTACCACCGGGGCCGTTTTTTCTGGGCTGGCAGGATTGATAGGAGGAATCGCTACCGGATTCCGAAGGACAGGACACTAGGAAATTCTCTGGTGGACAGGCATCGAGCCTGACTTACCCAGAGGATTTAAGAAATGGCCTACCCCACCTATCCCGTAGCCCTACCCCCAAAACAGCCTGGCCGCTATGGCAACCGCCCGACACCCAGAGCGTTCGTGTTCGCATCCGATCCACAGTACCCATGGACGCCCGCTTCCGACTATGGCGAATATGAAAGCGACGCTGAACGCAACAAAGAATCGAAAGCCTTGATCAACGAGCAGTACGCCAGCATTGCGAGCTACCGCAACAGCTTGGGTGGCACGGACGTTCCGGTGATGATCAATGGCGACATGACGGCATACGGGCACGGCTGGCAACGCAAAGTCCTCTACCCGATCATCGAGCGCCACCTGCACAAGAACTACTACTTTGGCCTGGGCAATCATGATTACAAGAACAACATCACCGATGAATTCGGAGGCTCATTCAACAACGGCGGGCCTCGGGACAGCGTGATGGATCTGCTCAATCACCACCGAGATGTGGTGGACACGATGGATGTCGCGACCTCGAGCAGCTACAGGCTGACCAGCTACAGCGGCAGCCTGGCGTACAGCATCAGTTTCGGCAGGGTTCGCCTGATCCAGCTGAACAACGAGCCCACCTACCGTGTGGATTTCGACAGTGGCTGGGCATGGCCTTTCGAGCCCCGCGATAAGTTCAGGATCAATGACGCACTGGGCTGGCTGGAGGGGCAATTGAAAGAGGCCTATGAGAACGGCCAGATCGTCCTGCTCAACCTGCATCAGCCAGACGATTGGGACGGCACCGAGGAGGACCTGATGCATTTCAGGGACATGATCAACCACTTCCAGGTCAACGCGGTGTTCGGTGGCCACTATCACACCGAAGCCGGAGGCTGGCATCGCTCCAACCGGCAATATGGCGCGGTCCCGGTTTTCCTGAGTGGTTCGGCCTCCCAGCGCACCTACCTACTGGCCGAACTGGACGACGATGCCCAAGGGTTGGCCATCAAACGCGTAAGGAACAATGACTGGACCCAGGCCGAAACACTAAGGCACCTGAGGCTGTATCGGGCATAGGCACCTGCCTGCGGCGGGCACGCCTTGTCAATTGACCTGCGTCAAGGCGAGCCCCAATACACGATAATCAAATGCAACCCAATGCGACTTAACGCCGCAGCCACACTCCAGGTGCCATGACGGGCGTATCATGCACGGACACCTGATGGGTCACAAACGCGGTCGGCATGCACTGGCCGCAGCGTTTTTCCACTGCCGTGGGACATGATGATGAGCAAGCAAATTCCGGTACATGACGTCACCCCGCCCGCCAAGAAAGGCAAGGAATCCGTCGACCTCTACGCCTCACGGGAAAAAATCTACACCCGGGCCTTCACCGGCGTGTTCCGCAGGCTGCGCATGGTCGGCGGGGCCATCCTGTTCCTGCTCTACTTCGGCACGGTGTGGCTGAACTGGGGCGAGCATCAGGCTGTGTGGTGGAACCTGCCCGAGCGTAAGTTCTACATCTTCGGCGCCACCATCTGGCCGCAGGACTTCATCCTGCTCTCGGGCCTGCTGATCGTGGCGGCCTTCGGCTTGTTCTTCATCACGGTGTTCGCCGGGCGTGTGTGGTGCGGTTATACCTGTCCGCAGAGCGTCTGGACCTGGATTTTCATGTGGTGCGAGAAGGTCACCGAGGGTGACCGCAACCAGCGCATGAAGCTCGACAAGGCGCCAATGAGCGCCAACAAGTTTTTGCGCAAGGCCGCCAAGCACAGCCTGTGGCTGCTGATCGGCTTCGTCACTGGCATGACCTTCGTCGGCTACTTCTCGCCCATTCGCGAACTGGTCACCGAGTTCTTCACCGGCCAAGCCGATGGCTGGGCCTATTTCTGGGTCGCGTTCTTCACCCTCGCCACCTACGGCAATGCCGGCTGGCTGCGTGAGCAGGTGTGCGTGTACATGTGCCCTTACGCCCGCTTCCAGAGCGTAATGTTCGACAAAGACACCCTGATCGTCTCCTATGACCCACGCCGCGGCGAGACCCGAGGCCCACGCAAGAAAGACATCGACTACAAGGCCAAAGGCCTGGGCGACTGCATCGACTGCACCATGTGCGTGCAGGTCTGCCCCACCGGCATCGACATCCGCGACGGTCTGCAGATCGAGTGCATCGGCTGCGCGGCCTGCATCGACGCCTGCGACAACATCATGGAGAAAATGGACTATCCCAAAGGGCTGATCAGCTACACCACCGAGCACAACCTGTCCGGGCAGAAGACCCACATGCTGCGTCCACGCCTGATCGGCTACGCCGTGGTGCTACTGGTGATGATCGGTCTGCTTGCCACCGCCTTCGCCACCCGCTCGCTGGTGGGCTTCGATGTCAGCAAGGACCGAGTGCTGTATCGCGAAAACGCCCAAGGACGGATCGAGAACGTGTACAGCCTCAAGGTCATGAACAAGGACCAGCGCGACCACGTCTACGTGCTCGACGCCACCGGCCTGCCGGGCCTGCAGCTCGAAGGCCATCGCGAGATCCGCGTCGCTGCCGGCGATATCGTCAGCCTGCCGGTGCAGTTGTCGGTCGCGCCCGAGCAATTGCCCTCGACCACCAACGAAATCACCTTCATCCTCAAGGACGCTGATCAAAGCGCCACCCAGGTTGAAGCCAAGAGCCGCTTCATCGGCCCGCAACTACGCTGAGAGAGAATTCGACAATGCCTGCCGCAACCGCCGACAGCCCCTGGTACAAACACCTTTGGCCGTGGATCATCATCGGCATCCTGACCACCTCGGTATGCCTGAGCCTGACCATGGTCAGCATCGCCGTGCGCAACCCCGACAACTTGGTGAACGACAACTACTACGAGGCCGGCAAAGGCATCAATCGCTCCCTGGATCGTGAACTGCTGGCCCAGACCCTCAACCTCAAGGCCAGTGTGCACCTGGACGAACTGACCGGCGAAGTCGATGTACGCCTGACCGGCAACAGCGCCCCTCAGACGCTGGAACTGAATCTGATCTCGCCCACCCAGCCAGACAAGGACCGCAAGGTACAGCTAGCCCGTAGCGAACCCGGTCGTTACCTCGGCCAGCTCGACGACCGGGTCGAAGGCCGGCGCTTCGTCGAACTGCTGGGCAGCGAAGACGGCCACGTCTGGCGTCTGTTCGAGGAGGAGAAAGTTGCCCATGGCGTGACCCTGGCGCTGGGCGACGAGGCCCTGCAGGGCGCCGAGCACCAAGAGTAAACGATTCCCCGTTAGAGCAGGTTTACCGCACGATGGCGCCCGACCTGGCGATGAGACAGGCAGTCCGGCGCCATTGCGCGGTGAACCCGCCCCACAGGGTTGCGCTGCAGCCAGAAGACATCACATGACCCAACCCACCCCCTGCTACCACTGCGCCCTCCCCATCCCCGCCGGCAGTCGTTTCACCGCGGTAGTCCTTGGCGAGCCGCGTCAGTTCTGCTGCCCGGGCTGCCAGGCAGTGGCTGCGTCCATCGTCGCAGGTGGCCTGGAGCACTACTATCAGCATCGCAGCGACACCAGCGCTAACCCCGAAGCCCTGCCTCGCCAATTGCAGGACGAACTGGCGCTCTACGATCGCGCCGATGTGCAGCAGGCGTTCGTACGTCACCAAGGCGAGCTGTCCGAAGCCACACTGATGATCGAAGGCATCAGTTGCGCCGCCTGCGGCTGGCTGATCGAAAAGCATCTGCGTAACGTGGCCGGCGTCGCCGAAGCACGACTGAACCTGTCCAATCACCGCTTGCTGGTGAGCTGGGACGACCGCCAATTGCCCCTTTCCCAGCTGCTGGCCGAACTGCGCCAGATCGGTTACGCCGCCCACCCCTATCAACCGGACCAAGCCGCCGAATGCCTGGCCCAGGAGAACCGCAGTGCCCTGCGCCGCCTGGGCGTGGCAGGCCTGCTGTGGTTCCAGGCGATGATGGCGACCATGGCCACCTGGCCGGAATTCAACATCGACCTGAGCCCGGAACTGCACACTATCCTGCGTTGGGTCGCGCTGTTTCTGACTACCCCAATCGTGTTCTACAGCTGCGCACCGTTCTTCAAAGGTGCCGCCCGCGACGTGCGTACACGCCACCTGACCATGGACGTCTCGGTGTCTCTGGCCATTGCCCTGGCTTATGGCGCCGGCATCTGGACTGCCATCACCGGCAGCGGCGAGCTGTACTTCGACACCGTCGGTATGTTCGCGCTGTTCCTGCTCACCGGCCGTTATCTGGAACGCCGAGCGCGGGAGCGCACAGCAGCGGCCACCGCCCAACTGGTCAACCTACTCCCCGCCTCCTGCCTGCGCCTGGACAGCGTCGGAAACGCTGAGCGCATCCTGCTCGGCGAGCTCAACCAGGGTGATCGGGTCCAGGTGCTGCCTGGCTCGGTGATCCCCGCCGACGGGCGTATTGTCGATGGCCGCTCCAGCGTGGACGAATCGCTGCTCACCGGTGAATACCTGCCTCTGGCACGGCAGGTCGGCGACCGGGTCACCGGCGGCACCCTGAATGTCGAGAGCACGTTGACCGTGGCGGTCGAAGCCATTGGCCAGGACTCGCGCCTCTCAGCCATCGTCCGCCTGCTGGAGCGGGCCCAGTCGGAAAAACCGCGCCTGGCCGAGATTGCCGACCGCGCCTCTCAGTGGTTCCTGCTGTTCACGCTGGTGGCCAGCGCAGCCATTGGCCTGCTGTGGTGGCAACTCGATGCGACGCGAGCCTTCTGGATCGTCCTGGCCATGTTGGTGGCGACCTGTCCCTGCGCACTGTCCCTGGCCACTCCGACCGCCCTCACCGCCGCCACCGGCACCCTGCACAAACTGGGCCTGCTGGTGACGCGAGGCCATGTGTTGGAAGGGCTGAACCAGGTCGATACGGTAATCTTCGACAAGACCGGCACCCTCACCGAAGGGCGCTTGGCGCTACGCAGCATCCTCCCCTTGGGGGCGCTGCCTGCCGATCGTTGCCTGGCGCTGGCCGCCGCCTTGGAGAACCGCTCCGAGCACCCCATCGCTCGCGCCTTCGGTCGTACCGCCGAGCCAGCCGAGGACGTGCAGACCGTGCCCGGGCTGGGGCTGGAGGGGCGCTTCAACGGGCAGCAACTGCGCATCGGCCAGGCCACGTTCGTTTGCGCGTTGAGTGGCGCCCAGATCCCGCCAGTACCAGAGGCCCGTGGCCAATGGTTGCTGCTGGGCGATTGCCGAGGTCCGCTGGCCTGGTTCGGCCTGGATGATCGGCTGCGTGATGACGCACCTGCCCTGCTGGCCGCCTGTAAAGCCCGTGGCTGGCACACCCTGCTGCTATCGGGCGACAACTCGCCGATGGTCGCTGAAGTCGCCACACAGCTGGGCATCGACCAGGCCATTGGCGGCCTGCGCCCGGACGACAAACTGGAACGCCTCAAGGCGCTGCAGGCCGAGGGCCGCAAGGTGCTGATGCTGGGAGACGGGGTCAACGACGTGCCGGTGCTGGCCGCCGCCGACATAAGCATCGCCATGGGCTCGGCCACTGATCTTGCCAAGACCTGCGCCGACGCGGTGCTGTTGTCCAACCGCCTGGACGCTCTGGTGCAGGCCTTCGACCTGGCCCGACGCACTCGCCGCAATATCATCGAGAACCTGCTCTGGGCGACCTTGTATAATGGCCTCATGTTGCCGTTCGCCGCCCTCGGCTGGATCACCCCGGTCTGGGCAGCCATCGGCATGTCGGTCAGTTCGCTGATCGTGGTGCTCAATGCCCTGCGCCTGACCCGGCCGACAGGCGCGAGCCTGCCTGCGAGCCAGACGCCCGCGACCGAAAGGAAACCGCTATGCCCGCCCTCTACGTCATGATCCCCGCGGCTCTGCTGATCGTCGGCGTGGCCGTGTACATCTTCTTCTGGGCAGTGGACAGCGGCCAATACGACGACCTCGACAGCCCTGCCCACAGCATCCTGTTCGACGATCAGGACCCACGCCACCAGGCCGCTGTCAAACCCGACGAAAACCAGCCAGACGACAAGGAACCGCCCACCCGTGCCTGACCTGCTTCCCCTGCTCGGCTCGGCACTGGTCCTGGGCCTGCTTGGCGGTGGGCACTGCCTGGGCATGTGCGGCGGCCTGATGGGCGCCCTGACGCTGGCCATCCCTCCTGAGCAACGCAGCCGTCGCCTGCACCTACTGCTGGCCTATAACTTAGGGCGCGTACTGAGCTATGCCACCGCAGGCCTGTTGCTCGGCCTGGCCGGCGTGGCACTGGCCAGCAGCCCACTGGCCCAAGGCCTGCGCGTGGTCGCTGCACTGCTGTTGATCGCCATGGGCCTGTACCTGGCGGGGTGGTGGAGCGGCCTGACCCGCATCGAAGCACTTGGCCGCGGCTTGTGGCGCCACATCCAGCCCCTGGCCACGCGCCTGCTGCCAGTCTCCAGCCTGCCCCGGGCGCTGCTGCTCGGAGCCCTGTGGGGCTGGCTGCCGTGCGGCTTGGTGTACAGCACGCTGCTATGGGCTGCCAGCCAGGGCAATGCCGCTCATAGCGCGGCCTTGATGCTGGCGTTCGGCATCGGGACCTGGCCGGTGCTGGTTGCCACGGGGCTGGCCGCCGAACGCATCGGCGCCTTGCTGCGCCGGCGCGGCGTACGTATGGCCGGGGGACTGCTGGTGATCCTGTTCGGCCTGTGGACCCTGCCAGGGCCGCACCAGCATTGGTTGATGGGACACTGACAGGGCGTCAGCCCCTGCTACGCGCTCCCATCCAGACCCCGTTGATGCAAATCAAGACGAGCCCCGGCGGGCCGCCCTAGACTCCGGACACTGCCGCTCTCTCCGGGGACCACCATGCTCGACGACCTACGCTGGGACTGCGACCTGATCCGCCGCTACGATCTGGCCGGCCCACGCTACACCTCTTATCCGACCGCCATGCAACTGCACGGCGAAGTGGGTTCGTTCGACCTGCTCCACGCCCTGCGCGAGAGCCGTCGCGCGGTCCGCCCACTGTCGCTTTACGTACACGTGCCGTTCTGCGCCAACATCTGCTACTACTGCGCCTGCAACAAGGTCATCACCAAAGATCGCGCCAGGGCCCAGCCTTATTTGCAACGCCTGGAGCAGGAGATCCAGCTGATCGCCTGCCATCTGGATGCCAAACAGCGGGTCGAGCAACTGCATTTCGGTGGAGGCACGCCCACCTTCCTCAGTCATGTCGAACTGCGCCAGTTGATGGCCACCTTGCGCCAGCACTTCCACCTGCTGGACGACGACTCCGGCGACTACGGTATCGAAATCGACCCACGCGAAGCCGACTGGTCGACCATGGGCCTTTTGCGCGAGCTGGGCTTCAACCGCGTCAGCCTGGGCGTGCAGGATCTCGACCCGGCCGTGCAGCGCGCGATCAACCGCCTGCAAAGCCTGGAGCAGACCCGCACCTTGATCGAGGCCGCACGCACCTTGCAGTTCCGCTCGGTCAACCTCGATCTGATCTATGGCCTGCCCCGCCAGACCCCGGAAGGCTTCGCCCGCACCGTCGAGGAAGTGATCCGCCTGCAGCCGGACCGCCTTTCGGTATTCAACTACGCCCACCTGCCCGAGCGCTTCATGCCCCAGCGACGCATCGACAGCGCTGAGCTGCCAACGCCTTCGGCCAAGCTGGAAATGCTCCAGGGCACCATCGAGCAATTGACGTGCGCCGGCTATCGTTACATCGGCATGGACCACTTCGCCTTGCCCGATGACGAGCTGGCGATCGCCCAAGAAGAGGGCACCCTGCAACGCAACTTCCAGGGCTATACCACCCACGGCCACTGCGACCTGATTGGCCTGGGCGTATCGGCCATCAGCCAGATCGGCGATCTCTACTGTCAGAACAGCAGCGACCTGGCCACCTACCAAGACACCCTTTCCAGCGCCCAGCTGGCCACCCAGCGCGGGCTGCTGTGCAACCCGGATGACCGCCTGCGGCGCGCGGTGATCCAGCAATTGATCTGCCATTTCGAGCTGGACTTCGACAGCATCGAGCAAGCTTTCACCATCGACTTTCGAGGTTACTTCAAGGACCAATGGCCACAATTGCAGGCCATGCAGCGTGATGGCCTGATCAGCCTGGATGCCAAGGGTATTCGGGTACTGCCTGCCGGGCGACTGCTGGTACGTTCGGTGTGCATGGTGTTCGACGCCTATTTGGCCATGCACAACCAGCAACGCTTCTCTCGGGTGATATGAACAAACCGAGTCGATCAACCGCATGGACAGAACGCCTTGTCAGGCACACTATGGACAGTTAACAGGCCTTGGCATACTCCCGCCAAAGCCCTGGCCAGGTCGCACCAAAATAGCGCACGCTGGCCTACTGCCTATGCTGTGAGTTACCCTTACAGCTTATGTGTGCTTTCCCACAAGGATCGATAGAAATGTCCGAGCCAGTCAAACTGCGCCCACACAACCAGGCCCATTGCAAGGACTGCAGCCTGGCCCCCCTGTGCCTGCCCCTGTCACTCAATCTGGAGGACATGGATGCACTGGATGAAATCGTCAAGCGTGGCCGTCCCCTGAAAAAGGGTGAGTTCCTGTTCCGCCAGGGTGACAATTTCGGCTCGGTCTACGCCGTACGTTCCGGCGCCCTGAAAACGTTCAGCCTCAGTGATGGTGGCGAAGAGCAAATCACCGGCTTCCATCTGCCAAGCGAACTGGTCGGGCTGTCCGGGATGGACACCGAGACCTACCCGGTGTCGGCCCAAGCCCAGGAAACCACCTCGGTCTGCGAGATCCCCTTCGAGCGGCTGGATGAGCTGTCGGTCCAGCTGCCCCAGTTGCGTCGCCAGTTGATGCGGGTCATGAGCCGGGAGATTCGCGATGACCAGCAGATGATGCTGCTGCTGTCGAAAAAAACCGCTGACGAACGCATCGCCACCTTCCTGGTAAACCTGTCCGCCCGCTTCCGCGCCCGGGGCTATTCGGCCAACCAGTTCCGCCTGAGCATGTCGCGCAACGAAATCGGCAACTATCTGGGCCTGGCGGTGGAAACCGTGTCCCGGGTGTTTACCCGCTTCCAGCAGAACGGCCTGATCAAGGCCGAGGGCAAGGAAGTTCATATCCTCGACCCGATCCAGCTGTGCGCGCTGGCCGGCGGCGCGATAGAAGCCTGAAGCCGCACCGGCAAGGTATACTGGCGCATCCGTTTTCCAGGAAAGCCACATGCACAGCGATACCTTCGACCTCAAAGCCCTGATCCGCCCGGTCCCGGACTTTCCCAAGCCGGGCGTGATCTTCCGCGACATTACCCCTCTGTTCCAGTCGCCGCGCGGGCTGCGCTATGTGGCCGACCAGTTCATCGAGCGTTATGTCGAAGCCGAGTTCAGTCACATTGGTGCCATGGATGCCCGGGGTTTTCTGATCGGCTCGATCATTGCCCACCAGCTGAACAAGCCACTGATCCTGTTCCGCAAGCAAGGCAAGCTGCCGGCCGACGTGCTGTCGGAGGCTTACCAGACCGAGTACGGCGAAGCGTTTCTCGAAGTGCATGCCGACAGTCTCTGCGAGGGTGATTCGGTACTGATCTTCGACGACCTGATCGCCACCGGCGGTACCCTGCTGGCGGCCGCCAATCTGATCCGTCGCACCGGTGCCGAGGTGTTCGAGGCTGCGGCCATCATCGACCTGCCTGAGCTGGACGGCTCGCGCCGCCTGCAGGCTGCGGGCGTACCCACTTTCTGCCTGACCGAGTTTTCGCTGAGCGAGTTTTGATTTTTGTCAGAGCCCTGCGCCTACAGGCGACTGCAGGCGCGGTTCTGTTCATGATTCAGAGCGAGATCGGCTTACGCCCGGCGAAGGCATGAGCCAAGGTACCGCCATCGACCAGCTCCAGCTCCCCACCCAACGGCACGCCATGGGCGATTCGCGAGGCGATCAGGCCTTTCTCGGTCAGCAACTGGGCGATGTAGTGGGCGGTTGCCTCCCCTTCCACGGTAGGGTTGGTCGCCAGAATCACTTCGGTGAAGCTGCCTTGCTCCTCGATCCGTGCCATCAATTGCGGAATACCGATCGCATCCGGGCCAAGCCCGTCCAACGGTGACAGATGCCCCTTCAGGACGAAGTAGCGGCCTCGGTACCCTGTCTGCTCCACTGCATACACATCCATCGGACCTTCCACCACACAAAGTTGTGTGTCGTCACGGCGCGTGTCGGCGCATTGCGGGCACAATTCCTGCTCGGTCAGGGTCCGGCATTGACGGCAGTGGCCGACGCCTTCCATGGCCTGGCTCAGGGCCTGGGCCAGACGCAGACCGCCACTGCGGTCGCGCTCGAGCAACTGCAGGGCCATACGCTGGGCGGTTTTCTGGCCAACACCGGGCAGCGTGCGCAAGGCGTCGATCAGTTGGCGGATCAGGGGGCTGAAGCTCATGGGAAAGGCCTGACAGATCAATAGGAGGCGGTTTATACCGGCCGGGGTCATATACGTCAAATACACCCCCTTCAAGCGGCCACAAGTAACGATCTCACTTCCCGCCGCCCTTGCTCTTGCTCTTCATGCGCGATAGTCCAGACACCATTAATCGCGTATGAAGAGCAAAAGCTACGGGCATGGGCAGCGAACCGGTTGTCGCTGATGTGCTGGATCAGCATGGCTTTTCACAGCCAAATAAAAAAGCCGCCCCGATCATCGGTAGCGGCTTTTCGATGCGCAGCCAGTCTTTGCCTGGCCAGGCAACAGTCAGAACGGCATCTTGAAGCCCGGTGGCAGCTGCATGCCTGCAGTCATGCTACCCATCTTCTCCTGGCTGTTCTGCTCGACCTTGCGCACTGCATCGTTCACAGCAGCAGCGATCAAGTCTTCCAGCACTTCTTTGTCCTCTTGCATCAGGCTGTCATCGATGCTGATGCGCTTGACGTCATGACGACCGGTCATCACCACGCTGACCAAGCCGGCACCGGATTGGCCAGTCACTTCAGCATTGGCCAGCTCTTCCTGCATCTTGGCCATTTTTTCCTGCATCTGCTGGGCCTGCTTCATCAGGCCGGCCATGCCACCTTTCATCATGGGGGTACACCTCGATTGGGTCATGTGATGCGCCCCGGCTCGCTACCGGGCGCATGGTTATCCGTTCATTCGCCCTGGCTGACCAGGGCTTGCACAGGCTCAATAGTATCCTGTCGTACCGTCGCACCGAACTGCCGGATCATCTGCTGGATGAGTGGGTCCTGCTCGATCGATACCTCAGCCTCACGCTGGCGCTCTGCACGCTTGCGCGCAGCAGCCTGGGCCGGAGTTTCCTGCTCGGGGCGGATCAGTTCGATCTTCAGTCGCAGGGTTCGTCCCAAGTGCTGATTCAGCGCATCGTTCAACCGGCGCTGCTGGGTCGTATTGAACAGCGCGCCCTGCCCCGGGTCCAGATGCAGCAGCCAATCGTCACCATCAGCGGCAATCAGCGTACAGTTTGCGGCGATGTTGCCTGTCATACCGGAGACAGGCAACTGTGGGAATAATTCCAGCCATTGCAGAGCCAAGCCCGTGGCCGGCTTGGCCGCTGGCAGAGGCTCCGGCGCCTTCGCCGGCTCGGCTTCGTGCACATGCTCGGCCAATTCGTCCAGGTAGCTGAAACCTGCCGGATCGCTGTCAGGCGTGTAGTAATCCTCATCGAGCGGCGGCTCGTCGTCGCGGTCCATGCCGGCCGAGCCGTAGGCTGACGGATCGAAAGGCGGCTCGTCATAGCTTGGGCTCTGACTGGACACCGGAACAGGCTGAGCCTGCGGCGCTGGCGAGACGTCGGGCGCAGGTGGCGCGACGGGGTCTTCCCACGGCAGGTCGATGACGTCCTCCACCACCACATCCGGCTCCGGCGCAGCTACCTCGACCTGTCGCTCGGGCTCGGGCGCAGGTACCGGGTCGACAAGCGCTGGCGGTGGTTCGACCGGCGGCACAACCGCTGGCTCAGCTGCAACAGCTGCCTGGGCCGGCGTCTCGGATTGCTCGGGAACACTCGCGACAGGCGGCTCGACGACAGGCGTCGCGGTTGCCACCGGTATTGCCGGATCAGCTGTGGCCTGGCTGATCCCCACCGGCTTTAGTACCGGCTTCGGCGCATCTTCGGCATCCGCCGGGCGGAAAGCCAGCATGCGTAACAGGACCATCTCGAATCCGCCCCGCGGATCCGGCGCCAACGGCAGGTCCCGTCGACCGATCAGGCCCATCTGGTAATAGAACTGCACATCCTCGGCCGGCAATGCCGAGGCCAGGGCCAGCACGCGGTCACGATCGCCCTGGCCGTTGTCCACGGCCTCTGGCAGCGCCTGGGCGATCGCGACCCGGTGAAGCACATTGAGCATCTCGGCCAGCACGCCGTTCCAGTCCGGCCCCTGTTCGGCGAGATTGCGCACGGCCTCCAGTAGCGCCCGCGCATCGCCCTCCAGCAGCGCCTGGAGTACGCCGTACACCTGACCATGGTCGAGGGTTCCGAGCATTGCCCGGACATCGGCGGCCAGCACCTTGCCCTCACCGAAAGCGATGGCCTGGTCGGTCAGGCTCATGGCGTCGCGCATGGAGCCATCAGCCGCACGGCCGAGCAGCCACAGGGCATCCTCCTCGAACGGTACGTTTTCGGCAGCCAGAACATGGCTCAGATGCTCCACCACCCGCTCCGGGCTCATGTTCTTCAACGAGAACTGCAGGCAACGCGACAGGATGGTCGCCGGAAGCTTCTGCGGATCGGTGGTCGCGAGGATGAACTTGACGTAAGGCGGAGGCTCTTCCAGCGTCTTCAACAGGGCGTTGAACGAGTGGGTGGAAAGCATGTGCACTTCGTCGATCAGATAGACCTTGAAACGCCCACGGCTCGGCGCGTACTGCACGTTGTCGAGCAGTTCACGGGTATCCTCGACCTTGGTCCGGCTCGCGGCGTCGATCTCGATCAGGTCGACGAAGCGCCCCTCGTCGATCTCTCGGCAGACCGAACAGGTACCGCAGGGTGTTGAGGTAATACCGGTTTCGCAGTTCAGGCACTTGGCGATGATCCGCGCGATCGTGGTCTTGCCCACGCCGCGCGTACCGGTGAATAGATAGGCATGGTGCAGGCGCTGGTTGTCCAGGGCGTTGATCAAAGCCTTGAGCACATGGGCCTGGCCGACCATTTCGCGGAACGAGCGCGGGCGCCATTTACGTGCAAGAACCTGATAACTCATCAAAAAACCATCGCAACCTGAACAAGCGGAAGATCGCTAATGCTAGCGGAGCGGGGGCAAAATTGCACCCTGCCGAACTCGTCTAAGCTAAGGACAAACGCACGCATTGGCAGCGATCAAGGAGGATTGACGTGCACAAAGCCCTGCTCATCCTCATGCTCTGGGCCGGCAACGCCCTGGCCGAGCAGCCAGTGCTGCGATTCTCCGTCGCCGAAAGCTGGAGCATGCCGCTGATCCGCATCGAACAGGACCAGCCGGTGGAGGGCATTCTGTTCGATCTGATGCAGACACTGGCCCGGGAGACAGGCACACGGGCGGAATATCACGTCATGGCACGCCTGCGGGTGCAACAAGCGATGGACGCGGACGAAGTCGATGTACGCTGCCATGTGACCCCGGCGTGGTTCGACAACCGCTTCGACAAGTTCCTGTGGAGTGTCCCTCTCCTTCACCAGCGTGACCTGCTGGTCGGGAGCCCCGGCCAGTACGCCCCTACCCGCCTTGAACAACTGCCGACTCAGGCCGTCGGCACAGTCCTAGGCTATCGCTACCCCGCACTGGACGCATTATTTGACCAAGGCCGGTTACGTCGCGAAGACAGCCGCAATCAGGTTCTCGTCTTGCAAAAGCTCCAGGCAGGCCGCTACCGCCATGCCGTGAGCAATGAATTCTCACTGCTATGGTTCAATCGCACACTGCCCCCGGCGCAACAATTACAGGCCCTTGCCGTACTGGAGGAGCAGGACTTGCGTTGTATCGTGCGCAATGACCCGACAGTCCCCACCCAGGCGGTGCTCAACGCCCTGGCACACATGAAGCAGTCAGGGCAGATCGAGCGGATTCTGCAGCGCTACAGCACCCCGCCCACACGGCCGGTCAGCGCGCAGACAGTGACATCGTCCCAGATTCTCGATCGCTGACCCTCACCACGGGCCCGCCTGCACCAGCATCGCACTCAAGAACAACCCCACCCCGAACACCATATGCGTCGCGACGCTGCGCAGGCAACTGACCAGCGGCTTGGCCGTACGCGACGCAAAGAAGCCTGCCCCCAAGGCAGGCTGCATGAAACAAAGCGGCGCCACGACCGAGCACAAGCCGAAAGCCAGGGCCGGCCAGAGCGTTGGCGAGCTCAGCCACGCCTCCCCTGCCAAACTCACCAGCAGTGCTGCAAAGGCGAGGCCGGTGGTGTAGTGCATGAGCCAGCCCAGTGCGCGTTCGTGCCTAATGGGCGCGGCCTTGGCGATTGCTTCATGGCGCAGATGCCCATGTACCATATGGCCTACCCAACGTCCGACCATCGCATAGTTCAAGGTGGAAACGCCTATACGCTTGAGCATCAACGTCCACAGGTCCATGACCAGCGTGGCGCCGATACCGATCGACAAAGTACTTAGGAAAGCAGTTGTGGCAGACATACGAACGCCCTCTGGCATTGACGGAAAATTCCATGCCGCGCAGCATAGAAGTTGAAGTCAACTTCAAGTCAAGGGATGCACAAATGGACATCGCCGATGTGGCCAGGCGCACAGGGGTACCGGCCTCGACACTGCGCTACTACGCCAAGAAAGGTCTGATCAGGTCGCTGTCCAGGCAGGGCGAGCGACGACAATTCCCTGCCGATATCGCCCAGCGGCTGGGGTTGATCGCCCTTGGCCAGGCTGCGGGATTTTCACTGGATGAAGTGGGGGCGATGTTGGTGGAGCAGCAAGTGGATCGACAGATGCTGCGAGACAAGGCCGACGAGCTGGATCAACGAATCAAGCGCCTGCAAGCGATGAGCAAAGGCCTGCGCCATGCGGCGGCATGTCCTGAAGAGGATCACCTGAACTGCCCGACGTTTCAGCGACTGCTGAAGCTTGCCGCCGCCAGTACACGAGCGAAAAAGCAGGCCAAGCCTCAGTAACCGTGTGATTCCCGGAACGGTTGGCTCTTATGGTAGGCCACCCATTCCTCTACCTCGTAAGGCAGGTAAAGCTGACGCCGCGCCCGCGAAAGTGCGATGTACACTGCACAGACCCGAGCATCGAACGCATAGGCGTCCTTGAAGGGGTCGGTGCTCATCAGCTCCGGCGTCAACAGCACGCACTCGAACTCCAACCCTCCCGCGTCCTGGGCCAGCATCAACAGAACGCTGCCGGGCTGGCCGGTCACCCGAGCCTTGACCTTGTTCAGCTCAGCGATACGGAAGCCTTCCTGCAGCCTGGCCTCGACCCAGACGAATGCAGCATCGTGCTGATGGATTTCGCGAACCTGCCGCCAATCCGTGGAGTGAGCGAAGGATGGATGCGACTCGTCGCTATCCTGCTCCCCCCTGAACAACCTGATCGCGGTTTCCATGAAGCCCTGCAGGTTCATCTGCTCGGCAAAGGCGATTGCGTAATGCTTGCCGGCCAGTTCCATCGCCCATTTCATCGCGTCCCAGTGGGATGCGGTCAACACCACGCAGCCCTCCGGCGGCACAAAGCCTTCTGGATAGAACTCCACGCCGACCTCGGCGCTACCCGCGCCCTCGAATGCCAGCTTGGACTTTTGCGAATGCACGCTGATCAGCGGGTTGATCAAGCGCTCGACCTGAGGACCGCTACGCACGGAGAAGGCGATATCGCGCTGACGCACCTCGCGCTGCCTGCGCAGTCCCGGCCCCCAAGCGCGCTGGTACTCATCGCCAAGGGTAATAAGGACCTGACGGCCACGCTCGATGATCTGCAATAAGGACGCCGGCACGTCCTGGCTCTCGTCGATGATCACGTGGCTATAGCGGGCCGGCACACTGCAACCGGCAAGGCTTGCACGCTTTATCAGCAACAGTGCCAGGAATCCCGTGTGGCTGTCCCAGGCAGGATTAGCCTGGAGGTAGGTCCACAGCCGGCTTGAGTATTCCAGCAGTACCCGACTGTCGAGGTTGGACAGCGGGTGTTCGAAATAGGGCAGGTGTCGGGCAGTGATGCTGTAGTCCCAGGACTCGCAGTAGTTCTTCAGCAGCTCAAGGCAGATCTCCAGCGTTTTCTCCGGTCCGTACTGGCGAAAACCGAGAATGCCCAGCTCCTCGGCCAAGGCACGTTTGCGCGGAACCCTCACGGCCTTGGCAGGAGCGCGTCGCGAGCCCTGCAACAACTCATGGGCGAATTCGCCAAACGTCTTGCCTCGCTTGCTATCGGCAGCGACACCCAGGCGCCGCCGCAGGGCATGCAATTTGCCCGAGGTACGCGCCAGCGGCAGCACACTCCCCGCTGGCAAGCAGTCCATCAATGCCCCGAGCAAGTAGCTCTTGCCAATCCCCGCATAGCCTTGAACGTGCAGGTCCTCGTCCGGATTGGCCCGCACTATCCTGACCAGCTTGTCCTGCTCGGCGGTGAGCCAGCGCTCCCTGTCGAACCTGGTGATCGCTTGCTGACGAAACGGATTGTTGCGCTGGTGGCGGCGGATCTTGAACTCGAAATCCCACTTGCCATCAGGTAACAGGTACTCGCCGGCCGCCACTTCGTCAGCCACCAGCAAATGCAGCTTCGAGCCTTTGATGAGCTCCAGCCCGAAGTACAGTTTTCGCGCATCGAACAACCGCCGCGCTTCCGACAACAGCCCCATCCCAGGTGAATGGCGAACATCGACCGACCAGGCCAACAGCCTGGCAAGTACCTTTTCGGCTGCAGAGGGATCGAGCACCTGCCCCTTGGCCTCGACAAGATTCTGGATAACCAATACCGCTGCCAACTGCGCATCGCCCAGCGCATCGAGCGCGCTGTGATCCTGGGCATCGAGCAATCCCTGGCAGGTCTCCAGGGAGACCGGCAGGAACACGGGGTTGGTGAAATCGTAATGTTCAGGTTGCATACGCGCTCACGGGAAAATCATTCAACGCGGCAAGGCCCGTCGGCCTCGGCCACTGTCAGGGTGTACTCGTACGTCCCAAGGCTGCCCGACATGCCGCCCGGATAGCTTCGTGCTTCTGGGAGGCCGGCTTCCAGCATGCCGTCGAGTTCATAGATTGCCATTTCCAGCAGCTTGCGTAGGTCCCGGGCGCTACCAGCCGAAACCTTGAGCTCAAAACCCAAAGCCCCTTGAGCGACGACGCCCTGTTCAGTGTTTGCAATGACTTCGGCCTCGCCGAGGATGCGCTCATGCTCCTCTTCCATCTGGTCGAGCACCTTCGACAGCTCCAGAACCCGCTCGGGATGGGCAGCCATCAGGTCCTTGATTTCCAGGCGACGGATTTGCCAATCACGGATCTTGTGGCGGGTCTGGTCATCTAGGTGATCCATGGGCGTACCTCAGGAGGTGAAACAGCGAACGGAATGCCTTGCATGATAAGGCGCTCGCAGGGGCGGGAGAAAGACGCGCGGTATTACCAGACATTGAATACTGGCGCAGGGAGAGAGGTAGGAGAGACAGGTGAGTCGCTTGGCGGACGCCAGAAATGGAGGCGGCCCCACCAGCCACACCCCGGCACACGATGTTCCCGCTATGGCTGCTCCCTTCCGGGCCTGACCAGGTTAACGGGTAATCGTTGCGGGGGGACCGATGGGGCCACCACGACGGCTCGCCATGTGACGAGCCGCGCCATTGTACCGGTCTGGGGCGAAGTTACAACCTCTGCATCGAGAAAAAACCATCATTTCTCAATGACTTGTCCCCTCCGCTGATCAGACGGCGATGCCGTGACCCTCAAGGAAGGCGACAAACGCTTCCTCATCCAGCACCTTGACACCTAGCTCGCTGGCCTTGGCGAGCTTGGAGCCCGCACCGGGCCCGGCGACGACGCAATGGGTCTTGCTGGAAACCGATCCTGCCACCTTGGCACCGAGGCTTTCCAGCTTGTCCTTGGCGATGTCACGGCTCATGCGTTCCAGGGTGCCGGTCAGCACCCAGGTCTGCCCGGCCAGGGGCAGCCCTTGCGCTACCCTCTTCTCGCTGGCCCAGTGCATGCCGAAGTCGAGCAGTTGCGCTTCAATGGCACGGGCCAACTGCTGGTTGGCCTCGACTCTGAAGAACTCCCGCACCGCCTCGGCCTGCTTGGTGTTCAGAGCCTGGCGCAGGTCAATACCATCGGCTTCGATGATCTTGTCCAGGGTACCCAGCTTGTCCACCAGTTTTTCCGCGCCCGTCGGCCCGACCGAGGGGATATCGAGCTTGGCGATCATGCCCGCCAAGGTAGTACTGGCGGCGAACTCGGCCGCCAGTTCGCCCTCATCCTGCAGCTGCATACCACTGTCGAGCAACTGCTGGATGACCTCACGGTTGTGGTCATCCTCGAAGAAGTTATGGATCTCGTAAGCGACTTCCAGGCCAATGTCAGGCAGATAGGTCAGCACCTGCGGCAGCGCCTTTTGCACCCGCGCCAGGCTGCCCAAGGAGCGGGCCAGGACTTTGGCAGTCTCCTCGCCGACATCCGGAATCCCCAAGGCGAAGATGAAGCGCGCAAGGCTGGGCTGCTTGCTGGCCTGGATCGCCTCCAGCAACTTTTTGCTGGACACTTCGGCAAAGCCCTCGAGCTCGACGATTTGCTCGAACTTCAGGTCGTACAGGTCGGCCGGAGAGCGGATCAATCCTTCGTCAACCAATTGCTCGACGCTCTTTTCGCCCAGGCCGTCGATATCCATGGCTCGGCGCGAAACGTAATGGATGATCGCCTGCTTGAGCTGGGCGGCACAGGCTAGGCGCCCTACGCAGCGGTAAACCGCGCCTTCACTGGTGGTCTCCTTGCCTTTGCTGCGCTTGACCAACTGGGTGCGCTCGACTTGCGAGCCACAGACCGGGCACTGACTGGGCACAGCCACCGGCCGGGCGTTGTCGGGACGGCGCTCGGTCACCACCTGCATCACTTGCGGAATGACGTCACCGGCCCGACGGATGATCACGGTATCGCCAATCATCAGACCCAGGCGGGCGATTTCATCCATGTTGTGCAGCGTGGCGTTGGAGACCGTGACACCGGCCACCTTCACCGGCTTGAGCCGCGCCACGGGGGTGACGGCGCCAGTGCGGCCGACCTGGAACTCGACGTCGAGCACTTCGGTGAGTTCTTCCATGGCCGGGAACTTGTGGGCGATGGCCCAACGCGGCTCCCGGGCTCGAAAGCCCAGCTCGCGCTGGGCAGCCAGGCTGTTGACCTTGAACACCACACCGTCGATCTCGTAAGGCAGATCGTTGCGGCGGGCGCCAATGTCGCGGTAGTACGCCAGGCATTGCTCCACGCCTGCGGCATGGCGTAGCTCGCGACTGATGGGCAGGCCCCAGGTCTTGAGCTTCTCCAGGATGCCGATATGGCTGTCGGCGATGGCCTCGGAGACCTGGCCCAGGCCGTAGCAGCAGAATTCCAGGGGGCGGCTGGCGGTAATCTTGGAGTCCAGCTGGCGCAAACTGCCAGCAGCGGCGTTGCGCGGATTGGCGAAGGTCTTGCCGCCGCTCTCGGCCTGGGCGGCGTTCAGGCGCTCGAAGCCGGCCTTGCTCATATACACCTCGCCGCGCACTTCAAGCACCGCCGGCCAGCCTTCGCCGTGCAGCTTGAGCGGGATGTTGCGAACAGTACGCACGTTAGCGCTGATGTCCTCGCCCGTGGTGCCATCCCCCCGTGTGGCGCCCTGCACCAGTTGCCCGTCGCGATACAGCAGGCTGACTGCCAGGCCATCGAGCTTGGGCTCACAGCTGTAGTCGACCGCGGCCTGCTCGGCGAACAGATCGCCGGTCGGCAGGTCCAGCCCCTCCACCACACGCCGATCGAAGTCGCGCAGGTCGTCTTCCTCAAAGGCATTGCCCAGGCTGAGCATGGGAATTTCGTGACGCACCTGGCTAAACGCCGCCAGCGCCGCGCCGCCGACACGCTGGGTTGGCGAATCGGGGGTCACAAGGTGCGGATACTCGGCTTCCAGCGCCTTGAGCTCGTTGAACAGGCGGTCGTATTCGGCGTCCGGCACGCTCGGCTCGTCCAGCACGTAATAGCGGTAGTTGTGCTGTTCGAGTTGGGCACGCAGTTCATGGATACGGTTTTCGGCGTTCATCGTTCATCTTCTCTTGCAACGCAAAAGAGCAGCACAGGGCTGCTCTTTTTGCTCAAATCGGGCGGGCAGGATCAAGGCAGGTCCGCCCGCTAGGGGGCCATCAACGCTTCTGGGTCAGCGCGCGACGCTCGAACTCGACAATGCGCTGGCGGTAGTGTTCGATGGTCTGGGCGGTCAGTACGCTGCGCTGGTCATCCTTGAGCTCGCCGTTGAGTTCATGGGCCAGCTTGCGGGCGGCAGCGACCATCACGTCGAAGGCCTGCTTGGGGTGACGCGGGCCTGGCAGGCCCAGGAAGAAGCTCACCGCGCGAGTGCTGAAATGGTCGATGTCGTCCAGGTCGAACACACCTGGCTTGACTGCGTTGGCCATGGAGAACAGCACTTCGCCGTGACCGGCCATGCTCTCGTGGCGATGGAAGATGTCCATCTCGCCGAAACGCAGGCCGCTTTCGAGGATGTTCTGCAGCAGGGCCGGCCCCTTGAACCCCCCCTCGTCGCGGGAGATCACGCTGATCACCAGTACTTCCTCGGCCGGAGGCAGTTCTTTGACTGTATTGCCCGCGCCTGCACCGTTGTGGCGGCTGTGTTCGGCAGGACGATCATCATCGGCGTCGGCAAACAGGTCCGGCTCACGCGGCTCGGCAGCCAGGTTCAGGTCGCCCTGCTGTGGCTCGCTGGCGCGCTTGCCACGTTTGTTGGTTTTGGCTGGCTTGGGCTCACGCTCACGCGCCGGTGCGCTGACCGAAGGCAGATCGCTTTCGTCCAACTCGGGTTCTTTCTGGGTTTCCAGTACGCGTGCAGGGCCCAGTACCTCGGCGCTGCCCTCGTCGTCCGGCAGATTGGAGTAGCTGCGATCCAGACGGAATTTCAACTTGCCCTTGCCGCCGCGCATGCGGCGCCAGCCGTCGAAAAGAATACCGGCGATGACAATGACGCCGATGACGATCAGCCATTCGCGCAGACCGATTTCCATGTAATCCCGTGCCTCTAAAAAATATGCTTGAAAACAAAGGCTTCAAAGCCCTTTAACACGTGGCGCCAACTCTATGTTCTGACAGGCGTTTTACCCACGCAAAAAATAAGTGACATAAAGCTAGCACGACCAAAGGCAACTTTACACCGTCTGTCGCACATGTCGGGGGGATTTCCCCACGTATCCTGCCTTATCTTCGCTCATCAGGCATCGACCATGGCCAACGCTTCCTCCACATCAACTGCAACAAGACGTGAGCAGCCTGGCTCGTGCATGGTCACCCCCATTAATTGATCGGCCATTTCCATGGCAATCTTGTTATGGGTGATGTAGATGAATTGCACGCTTTCGCTCATTTCCTTCACCAACCTGGCGTAACGTCCGACGTTGGCATCGTCCAGCGGCGCATCGACCTCGTCGAGCATGCAGAACGGTGCCGGGTTCAGCTTGAAGATGGCGAACACCAGTGCGAGGGCGGTCAACGCCTTCTCGCCACCGGACAGCAGATGGATGGTGCTGTTCTTCTTGCCCGGCGGGCGCGCCATGATCGTCACCCCAGTATCGAGTAGATCTTCGCCCGTCAGTTCCAGGTAAGCACTGCCGCCACCGAAAACTTTTGGAAAAAGTGCCTGCAAACCGGCATTTATCTGATCAAAGGTATCCTTGAAGCGATTACGGGTTTCCTTGTCGATCTTGCGGATGACGCTTTCCAGTGTCTCCAGTGCTTCCACCAGATCAGCATCCTGGGCGTCCAGGTAACGCTTGCGTTCGGACTGCTGCTGGTATTCCTCGATAGCCGCCAGGTTGATCGCGCCCAGGCGCTGAATGCGCCCGTCCAGTTGCTCGAGCTCTTGCTCGGTGCCCTGCTCGCTCGCCTCGGGCTCGAGGGTGGCGAGCACACCCTGCAAGTCATAGCCATCGGCCAGCAGTTGCTCCTGCAGCGTCTTGCGACGCACATCCAGGCCCTGGGACTCCAGGCGGGACTGCTCGAGCTGACCGCGCAGCAACTGAGCCTGTTGTTCGGCCTGGGTTCGACGGCGCTCGGCATCGCGCAGTTCACGGTCGGCTTCATCCATATGCAGACGAGCCTGGCGCATTTCCTCATCGACGCTCATTCGCCGCTCCAGCAGCTCTTCGAGCTTCAGGCGCTGTTCTTCCAGCGGCGCTTCGCCCTCCTCCAGATTGAGGCTCAGTTGCTCCTGGCGCTCGCTCAGGCGTGCCGCCTGGAGCTCCAGACGCTCCAGGGCCTGACGGGTAGAGTCGTGCTGGGCTCGCAACGAGCCCAGGCGTACCGCCAACTGGTGAGCATGATCCTTGTGCTGACGGGCCTCCTGACGGATACGATCGAGCCCTTCGCGCAGGGTGTCGCGACGGGCCATCAGTTGCTCGCGCTGCTCGGTGTCCTGAGCCATCCGCTCCAGGGCTTCCTGTAACAGCAGACGGGCCTCGCCCAGTTGCTCATGCTCCATGGCCCGCTGCTCTTGCAGCTCGGCCAATTCTTCTTGCAGCCGGCGGCAGCGCAGCTGCACCTGCTCGGCGCGGGCTCGCCCGGCCGAAAGCCGCGCCTTGAGTTCGCCGAGCTGGCGGTTTTCGTCCTGACTGCGCCGGCGCAGCTGTTCACGCTGCGCTTCCAGGTCGCGCTGTTGTCCGCGCAGGTCCTGAAGGTGTTGCTCCAGTTGCTCCAGACGCGACTGAAGTTCGAGCTGCTCATGCCCCAGGCGTTCGATTTCCTGGCCACGGGCCAGTACCCCGCCTTGGGACTCCCCACCCCGGCTGATCCGCAAAAAGTGCCGACCGATCCAATATCCGTCTCGACTGACCAGGCTCTGACCTTCCATCAGCCCGGCTCGCAAGGCCAAGGCCTGTTCGAGACTCTCCACGGGACGTACCTGACCGAGCCAGGGCGCAAGATCCGTACGGCCCTCGACTTTGTCCAGCAGGCTGCCCGGCAATCGAGCCCCCTGCGTGCTAGCCAGCAGCAGCCGCAGTTCGCCCTGCTCCAGGGCAGTGAAATCCAGTGAGGCGAAGTCTTCAACCAACACTGCTTGCAGATCGGCACCCAGCACGGTCTCGACCGCCAGCTCCCAGCCTGGCTCGACCCGCAGCCCTTCAGCCAGCCGCGGCCTATGTTCCAGCCCTTGGCCGCGCAGCCAGTCACTGGCACCCGCACCGGGCTCCAGGGCCGCCTGCTGCAATGCCTCCAGGGATGCCAGGCGCCCGCCTAAACGTTGCTGTTCGCCTTGGGACTGCTGATGAGTCTCAGTAGCCTGTTGCAACTGCTCGCGTACCGCGTCGAGTTGCTCGACCACCTGTTGCTCGCTCATCTGAAGCGTTTCGAGCTCCAGTTCGCTACCGGCCACTTGCTCGGTCAACTCGAACAACGCGGCGTCTTCGGGTTCGGCCGCGAGCTGCTCGCGCTCTTCCTCCAGCTTGCGTTGACGCTCGGCCAAACGCTCCAGGCCAGCCTCCAACTGCTGCAAACGGGACTGTTGCACTTCGGCCTGGCGCCGCGGCTCGGCGGACTGGGTATTGAAACTGTCCCATTGCTCCTGCCAGGCGTGCATGCCCAGCTCGGCCTCCTCGAGGGTGGCGGTCGCCTCTTCGGCGCTGGCCAAGGTCAGTTCCTGCTCGGGTTCGAGCATCGCCAGCTCTTCACCCAGGGTCGCCAGCAACGTGCGGTCATGCCCTAGGTGCGACTCGGTTTCCAGGCGGGTGCGCTCGGCTTCCTTGAGGTCGTCTTGCAATTGGCGCAAGCGTTGCTGGCCATGCTGGATGCTCTGCTCCACACGGGCGATGTCACCGGCGACGGAATAGAAGCGACCCTGGACCTGATTGAAGCGCTCTGACAGCTCATGATGGCCGTCACGCAGGCGCTCGATACTCGCATCGGCATTGCGCTGCTCGGCCACTAAAGCTTCAAAAGCCACCTCCTGATCGCCGATGACCGCTTCGCGCTGGCGCACGCGCTCATCCAGCTCACGCCAACGCAGGGCTGACAGGCGCGCCTTGAGTTGGCGCTCCTGGGCCTTGTACTCCCGGTATTTCTCGGCGGCCTGGGCCTGGCGGTGCAGGCGTTCAAGCTGGCGTTCGAGCTCCTCGCGAAGGTCGGTCAGGCGCGCCAGGTTCTCCTGGGTACGACGAATGCGGCTCTCGGTTTCGCGGCGACGCTCTTTGTATTTGGAGATGCCTGCGGCTTCTTCGATGAAATTACGCAGCTCCTCTGGCTTGGCCTCGATGAGCTTGGAGATCATCCCTTGCTCGATGATCGAATAGCTGCGCGGCCCGAGGCCGGTGCCGAGGAAGATGTCCGTGATATCACGCCGCCGGCATTTGGTGCCGTTCAGGTAATAGGTGTTTTGCCCGTCGCGGGTGACCTTGCGGCGGATGGAAATCTCGGCGTAGGCGGCGTACTCGCCCAGCAACGTAGTCTCGCTGTTGTCGAATACCAGCTCAATGCTGGCCTGGCTCACCGGCTTGCGGCCGGATGAGCCATTGAAGATCACGTCGGTCATCGACTCGCCGCGCAGGTTCTTGGCCGAGCTTTCGCCCATCACCCAGCGCACCGCATCGATGATATTGGATTTTCCGCAGCCATTGGGGCCTACCACGGCGGCCATGTTGCTGGGGAAATTGACCGTGGTCGGATCGACGAACGACTTGAACCCGGCCAGTCGAATGCACTTCAGGCGCATCGATCAGACCTGCGCCAGGGCCGCCAACACCAGCTCGCAACTACGCTGGCTGTAGGCGACCAAGACCTCGCGGATACGTGCCTGGTCGCGGGCGACCACGGCTTCGAGCAGGCGTGCGAACAGTTCGAGGTAGTCGACCATGTTGGCCTGGCGCTGGTCCAGGGCCAGGTAATAGGCGCGGCTCATGGCCGGCTGCAGGTTTTCGACGGTTTCCTGCAGATAGGGATTGTCGGCGAACGGATAGGCTGCGCGCATCACCGCGAAGCTCTCGGCGACGAAGGTCTCGATGTCCTGGTTGGCATGGGCCCGCTGCAAGCGCTGCTGGATTTCGAGGAACGGCTCCAGATCACGCTCATGGCGCCAGCTGCTGGCCACCGCGTTGCCCAGCAGAATGTAGAACTCGCCCATCAGAGTGCACAGGCTGCGCACGCCACGTTCGTCCAGTTCGGTGACGTGGGCGCCGCGGCGCGCCAGGATCGCCACCAAATGTCGGCGTTCGAGGATCAACAGCGCCTCGCGCACAGAGCCGCGGCTGACGTTGAGCGCCTGGGTGACCTTCAGTTCCTGGATCCGTTCGCCCGGCTTGAGTTCGCCGCGAATGATCCGTTCGGCCAGGTAATGGGCAATCTGCTCGGAGAGGCTGTCCGGCGCCTTGAACGTCATGGTTTTCCTTCAGAATCTTGAACGGGGCACAAGGAGGCGATTGTAGCCTACTTGCCTGGCCGTCGCGCAGGGGTTCGCTGCGCTTTAATTCGACCTGTGGACGTGCTGCGAAACCGGCGCGTTCTATGCTTTGAATATGACGATCTTGTCCCGTCGGGACGTGGCGCACGCAATTTCTTGACCTTTGAGTCAGAAAATTATTGACCAAATGATCAAGCGTGCTTAGAGTCCGACCGAACAACAATAAAACCATTGCGAGGCCTTCCCCGTGATCCAGTTTCTCGTCAACCAGGAGCTGCGTAGTGAGCACGCCCTGGACCCGAACATGACGGTGCTGCAATACCTGCGTGAGCACCTGGGCAAACCCGGCACCAAGGAAGGCTGCGCCAGTGGCGACTGCGGCGCTTGCACGGTGGTGGTCGGCGAGCTGACCCAGGATGACCAGGGCCGTGACACCCTGCGCTACCGCAGTCTCAACTCATGCCTGACGTTCGTCTCGTCGTTGCACGGCAAGCAGCTGATCAGCGTCGAAGGCCTGAAACACCAGGGTGAACTGCACAGCGTGCAGCGAGCCATGGCCGATTGCCATGGTTCCCAGTGCGGCTTCTGCACCCCTGGCTTCGTCATGTCCCTGTTCGCCCTGCAAAAGAACAGCGACGGCCACGATCTGCACCAAGCCCAGGAGGCCCTGGCAGGCAACCTGTGCCGCTGCACCGGCTACCGCCCGATCCTTGCCGCGGCCGAGCAGAGCTGCGCCCAGCCTTGCCGCGACCAGTTCGACGAGCAACAAGCCCAGACCATCGCCCGCCTCAAGGCGATCGCCCCGACCGAAACCGGTGAGCTCAACAGCGGCGACAAGCGCTGCCTGGTGCCACTGACCGTGGCCGACCTTGCCGACCTGTACAGCTCGCACCCAGAGGCGCGTCTGCTGGCCGGCGGCACCGACCTGGCCCTGGAAGTCACCCAGTTCCACAAGTCGCTGCCGGTGATGATCTATGTCGGTCACGTGGCCGAACTCAAGCGCATCGAAAAAACCGAGACCCACCTGGAAATCGGCGCCGCCACCCCGTTGACCGATTGCTACGGCGTACTCAACGAGGAGTACCCCGATTTCGGCGCCCTGCTGCACCGCTTCGCCTCGCTGCAGATCCGCAACCAGGGCACGCTGGGCGGCAACATCGGCAACGCGTCGCCGATCGGTGATTCGCCACCCCTGCTGATCGCCCTCGACGCCCAGGTGGTTCTGCGCCAGGGCGAGACCCAGCGCACCCTGGCGCTGGAAGACTACTTCATCGACTACCGCATCACTGCGCGCCAGGACAGCGAGTTCATCGAGAAGATCATCGTCCCGCGTGCCAGCGCAGACTGGACGTTCCGCGCCTACAAGGTTTCCAAGCGCCTGGACGACGACATCTCGGCGGTGTGCGCGGCGTTCAACCTGCGTATCGAGGACGGTGTGGTGCGCGAGGCGCGGATCGCCTTCGGCGGCATGGCGGCCATTCCCAAGCGCGCCCGCGCCTGCGAGGCCGCACTGGTGGGCAAGGCCTGGGACCAGGCCAGCATCGAGCAGGCCTGCCTAGCCCTGGACGAAGACTTCACCCCACTCTCGGACTTCCGCGCCAGCAAGCAATACCGCCTACTGACCGCACAGAACCTGCTGCGCAAGTACTTCATCGAACTGCAATCGCCGTACATCGAAACCCGGGTGACCGCTTATGTCTAACCATCACGTAGCCAAAAGCCAGGCCGAGATGGCCGAACTGTTCAGCCAGGACCTGACCACCGGGGTCGGCCGCAGCATCAAGCATGACAGCGCCGACAAGCACGTCAGCGGCGAGGCGGTGTACATCGATGACCGCCTGGAATTCCCCAATCAGCTGCATGTCTATGCGCGCACAGCCGACCGCGCCCATGCGCGCATCCTGCGCATCGACACCACGCCGTGCTACGCCTTCGAAGGCGTGCGCATCGCAATCACCCATGAAGACATCCCGGGCCTGAAGGACATCGGCCCAGTGGTCGCCGGCGACCCGCTGCTGGCCATCGACAAGGTCGAGTTCTTCGGTCAGCCAGTGCTTGCTGTCGCCGCCCGAGACCTGGACACCGCACGCCGCGCCGCCATGGCGGCGATCATCGAGTACGAAGACCTGGAGCCGGTGCTGGACGTGGTCGAGGCCCTGCGCAAGAAGCATTTCGTGCTGGACAGCCACACCCACCAGCGCGGCGACTCGGACAGCGCCCTGGCCACCGCCCCCCACCGCCTGCAAGGCACCCTGCACATCGGCGGCCAGGAGCACTTCTACCTGGAAACCCAAATCTCCTCGGTGATGCCCACCGAGGACGGCGGCATGATCGTCTTCTGCTCCACCCAGAACCCCACCGAAGTGCAGAAACTGGTGGCCGAGGTGCTGGACGTGCCGATGAACAAGATCGTCGTCGACATGCGCCGCATGGGTGGCGGCTTTGGCGGCAAGGAGACCCAGGCCGCCAGCCCGGCCTGCCTGTGCGCGGTGATCGCACGTCTGACCGGTCAGCCGACCAAGATGCGCCTGCCGCGCGTCGAAGACATGATGATGACCGGCAAGCGTCACCCGTTCTATGTCGAATACGACGTAGGCTTCGACGACACCGGCCGCCTGCACGGCATCAACCTGGATCTGGCCGGCAACTGCGGTTACTCGCCTGACCTGTCCGGCTCGATCGTCGACCGCGCCATGTTCCACTCCGACAACGCCTACTACCTGGGCGATGCCACCGTGCATGGTCACCGCTGCAAGACCAACACCGCATCCAACACCGCCTATCGCGGCTTCGGCGGCCCACAGGGCATGGTCGCCATCGAACAGGTGATGGACCATATCGCCCGTTACTTGGCGCTCGACCCGCTGGCCGTGCGCAAGGCCAACTACTACGGCAAGACCGAACGCAACGTCACCCACTACTACCAGACCGTTGAGCACAACATGCTCGAGGAGATGACCGCCGAACTCGAGGCCAGTGCCGACTACGCCGAGCGCCGCGAGTCGATCCGTCGCTTCAACGAGCACAGCCCGGTGCTCAAGAAAGGCCTGGCACTGACCCCGGTGAAGTTCGGAATTTCCTTCACCGCGACCTTCCTCAACCAGGCCGGCGCGCTGATCCACATCTACACCGACGGCAGCATCCACCTGAACCACGGCGGCACCGAGATGGGCCAGGGCCTGAACACCAAGGTCGCACAGGTGGTGGCGCAGGTGTTCCAGGTCGATTTCGAACGCATCCAGATCACCGCCACCAACACCGACAAGGTACCCAACACTTCGCCGACCGCCGCCTCCAGTGGCGCGGACCTCAACGGCAAGGCCGCGCAGAACGCCGCTGAAATCCTCAAGAAGCGCCTGACCGAGTTCGCCGCGCGGCATTACAAGGTCACCGAAGAGGATGTGGAGTTCCGCAACGGCCACGTGCGGGTGCGCGACCAGATCGTCAGTTTCGAGCAGTTGGTGCAACAGGCCTACTTCGCCCAAGTATCGCTGTCGAGCACCGGTTTCTATCGCACGCCGAAGATCTACTACGACCGCGACCAGGCCCGCGGCCGCCCGTTCTACTACTTTGCGTTCGGCGCTGCCTGTGTCGAGGTGGTCGTCGATACCCTGACCGGCGAATACAAGATGCTGCGGGCCGACATCCTGCACGACGTTGGCGCCTCGCTGAACCCAGCCATCGACATCGGCCAGGTCGAAGGTGGCTTCATCCAGGGCATGGGCTGGCTGACAACCGAAGAGCTGGTGTGGAACGCCAAGGGCAAGTTGATGACCAACGGCCCGGCGAGCTACAAGATCCCGGCGGTGGCGGACATGCCGCTGGACCTGCGCGTGAAGCTGGTGGAAAACCGTAAGAACCCGGAGGACACGGTGTTCCACTCCAAGGCCGTAGGTGAGCCGCCGTTCATGCTCGGCATCGCCGCCTGGTGCGCCATCAAGGATGCCGTGGCGAGCATCGCCGACTACCGCGTGCAACCGCAGATCGATGCACCGGCGACGCCTGAGCGGGTGCTGTGGGGCTGCGAGCAGATGCGCAAGGCGGTAGCCGCCGAGCAGCCTGCCGAGCAGGAACTGGAAACCGTGACTCACTGACAACGCGAATCCCTGTGGGAGCCGGTTCATCCGCTTCCACAGGGGCCGTGGCGCAACTTAGAGAGGTTGCATCATGCACCAATGGATCAACGCCCTCGCCGACCACCAGGCCCGCGGTGAAGCTTGCGTTCTGGTGACCATCATCGAGGAGCGCGGCTCAACGCCACGCAACGCTGGCTCGAAGATGGTGGTCAGTGCCGCGGGTCTGTTCGACACCATCGGCGGCGGACATCTGGAATACAAGGCGCTACATATCGCCCGGCAGATGCTCGAGGAGCAGCGCACCACCCCGCATCTGGAGCGTTTCAGCCTGGGCGCGAGCCTCGGCCAATGCTGCGGCGGCGTCACGGTGCTGCTGTTCGAACCGATGGCCGCAGTGCAGGCGCAGATCGCAGTGTTCGGCGCGGGCCATGTCGGCCGTGCTCTGGTACCCTTGCTCGCCGCGCTGCCCTGCCGGATACGCTGGATCGATTCGCGCGAGCATGAGTTTCCCGAGGTCATCCCCAATGGCGTGACCAAGGTCGTCAGCGAGGAACCGGTCGACGAAGTCGCCGAGCTGCCAGCAGGCAGCTATTGCATCGTCATGACCCACAATCACCAGCTCGACCTGGAACTGACCGCTGCCATCCTCAAGCGCAATGATTTCACCTGGTTCGGCCTGATCGGCTCGAAGACCAAACGGGTCAAGTTCGAGCACCGCCTGCGCGAACGCGGCTACGACGCCGCCGTCGTGGCGCGGATGCGTTGCCCTATGGGCCTGGCCGAGGTCAAAGGCAAGCTGCCGATCGAGATCGCCGTGTCCATCGCCGCGGAAATCATCGCCACCTACAACGCCTGCTTCGGCCAGCACGACGCTGCCGCCAACTCAGGCCCAATCGCCCAACTGCTGCCGCCCTCCCGGCGCAGCCAAGCCAATTGACGAGACCGTTATGAGCGCAACCCGCAAAGCCTACCGAGCCGCCATTTTGCACAGCATCGCCGACCCGGCCGAGGTGGGCCTCGACGCTTCCCATGAATATTACGAAGACGGCCTGCTGGTGGTCGAAGAAGGCCGCATCAGTGCACTGGGTCACGCCAGCGACTTGCTGCCCAGGCTCGGCAACGACGTCGAAGTGATCCATCACCCGCACGCTCTGATCACTCCAGGCTTCATCGATACCCATATTCATTTCCCACAGACCGGCATGATCGGCTCCTACGGCGAGCAGTTGCTGGACTGGCTGAACACCTACACCTTCCCTTGCGAAAAGCAGTTCGCCGACAAGGCCCATGCCGACCAAGTGGCCAAGATCTTCCTCAAGGAACTGCTGCGCAACGGCACCACCAGCGCCCTGGTGTTCGGCAGCGTCCACCCCGAGTCGGTCGATGCCTTGTTCGAAGAAGCCCAGCGCCTTGACCTGCGCCTGATCGCCGGCAAGGTGATGATGGATCGCAACGCCCCGGACTACCTGACCGACACCGCCGAGTCCAGCTATGCGCAAAGCAAGGCGCTGATCGAGCGTTGGCACGGCAAGGGCCGCCTGCACTATGCGGTGACCCCGCGTTTCGCGCCCACCAGTACCCCCGAACAACTGACCCTGGCCGGCCAGTTGCTCAAGGAATACCCAGGGCTGTACATGCACACCCACCTGTCGGAGAACGTCAAGGAAATCGACTGGGTCAAGGCACTGTTCCCTGAGCGCAAGGGCTACCTGGACGTCTATGACCACTACGAGCTACTGGGCGAACGCTCGGTGTTCGCCCACGGCGTGCACCTGTGCGACGAAGAATGTCAGCGCCTGGCCGACACCGGTTCGGCTGTGGCCTTCTGCCCCACCTCCAACCTGTTCCTGGGCAGCGGACTGTTCAACCTGCCCCAGGCCGAGCGCTTCAAGGTCAATGTGGGCCTGGGCACCGACGTGGGCGCCGGCACCAGCTTCTCGCTGCTCAACACCTTGAACGAGGCCTACAAGGTCATGCAGCTGCAGGGCGCGCGCCTGCACCCGTACAAGTCCCTGTACCTGGCGACCCTCGGCGGTGCCCGCGCCCTGCGCCTGGACGACCGCATCGGTAGCCTGCGCCCAGGCAACGATGCCGACTTCGTGGTGCTTGACTACAAGGCCACCCCACTTCTGGACTACCGCATCCAACAGTCCAACAGCATCGAAGAAACCCTGTTCGTGCTCACCACCTTGGGCGACGACCGCACCGTGCGTGAAACCTACGCTGCCGGTCGCTGCGTGCACCAGCGCTAAGGCTCCCGCCCCAGCGCCCGGTAAAGCGCGCCGCCGATCGCCGCACCGATCAGCGGCGCGACCCAGAACAACCACAACTGCTGCAACGCCCAGCCCCCGACGAACAGAGCTGGGCCGGTGCTGCGCGCGGGGTTGACTGAGGTGTTGGTCACCGGGATGGAAATCAGGTGAATCAGCGTCAGCGCCAGGCCTATGGCGATGGGCGCCAGCCCCGCTGGCGCGCGCGTGTCGGTGGCCCCCATGATGATCACCAGGAACATCGCCGTCATCACCACCTCACTGACAAAGCCCGCCGCGAGCGAGTATCCCCCCGGTGAATGATCGGCGTAACCGTTGGAGGCCAACCCCGACGACAATTCAAAACCCGCCTTGCCACTGGCTATGAAGTAGATCACCGCTGCTGCCAGGATCGCCCCGATCACTTGGGCAATCACGTAAGGCACGAACTCCTTGGCCGGGAACCGCCCGCCCACCACGAGCCCGAGCGATACCGCAGGGTTGAGGTGGCAGCCGGAGATGTGACCGATGGCAAACGCCATGGTCAATACAGTCAGGCCGAATGCGAAGGCGACGCCCAGGATACCGATGCCGGTCGGAAAGCTCGCGGCCAGCACCGCGCTACCGCACCCGCCAAGGACCAACCAGAAAGTGCCGACCAGCTCGGCACCCATGCGCTTGCCCAGGGACATACTCATGAACCAATCCTCAAGTAGTGAGTGCACTGGATGCGCAAGCCCAACTGCTTGATGAAGGTTTGCAAAAAACAATCTAGCAGAGCCTTGGCTAATGGCCAGCAGCCCTCGTACACCGCATCAGCTCTGGCTTCCCGCCCCATTAGCGATCATTGCGGGGCTGAAATGAAAAACGCCACCGCTCCGGGTGGGGAACGATGGCGTTGGTAGCAGCGGTCTGCCCGCAGACCGGGCAAACGATCAACCTTTGACCGATACCTTCGGCTTTTTCAGCAAATGCGAGAACACAGCATGCAGGTCGTCGGAGGCGCCCTCTTCGTCCAGGTTCAGCTTGGTGTCGATGTGATCCATGTGATGCATCATCAGATTCACCGCCAGCTCTGCGTCACGAGCCTCGATGGCGTCGATCAGCTGCATGTGCTCGTCATAGGAGCAATGCGAACGGTTGCCGCTTTCGTACTGTGCGATGATCAGCGAGGTTTGCGAAACCAGGCTGCGCTGGAAACTGATCAAGGGGGCATTGCCGGCCGCTTCGGCCAGCTTGAGGTGGAACTCGCCGGAAAGGCGGATACCCGCGCCCCGGTCGCCGCGAGAGAAGCTGTCGCGCTCCTCGCGCACCATCTGGCGCAGTTCATTCAGTTGCTCGATCGTGGCGTGCTGCACGGCAAGCTCGGTGATCGCGCGCTCGACCATGCGCCGAGAGAAGAACACCTGGCGCGCCTCTTCCACCGTGGGGCTCGCCACCACTGCACCGCGATTGGGCCGCAGTAGCACCACGCTTTCGTGAGCCAGGCGCGACAAGGCACGACGGATAATGGTGCGGCTGACGCCGAAGATCTCGCCCAGCGCTTCCTCGCTCAACTTGGTGCCCGGTGCCAGACGCTGCTCGAGGATCGCCTCGAAAATATGCGCATAGACGATGTCGTCCTGGGTACCGCTGCGGCCGGCCTTGCCATTGCGCGCAGGTTTCTTCAGAGGTTGCAGCTGTTCGTTCATGGGTTCTCGAGCACGAGGATCCGCCAGTCGGGACCTTGACTGTAATACCTGTCAGAGGGTGGCTGGCAAGTCCTGGATAGAAAATAAAGGGACCAAGGTATCGGTCTATTGTACACAGGCCATTCGATTTCTGCAGGTGGCCTTTTCCCATATAGCCACTACGCGACAGATCGCGCACACAAAAAATAAAACATTATTTGCATTATTTGTACACAACAGCATAATCCAGCGAGCAACTTTCTGACTCGAAAGTCAACAAATCGATCAGACGTCTGCCAATCCCCTCGCGGAACCGCCCAAGTGCATTGGCGCAGGACCAAGGTTCCGAAACAACAAGAAAGACTTGAGGAGTACTCGCTGTGGAAAGCCGCAAATCCGAAGCCCCTACGCTGGATCTCGCTCCACCGCTCGAAACGAGTTGGCTGGAACGGATTTTCAAACTCAAGCGACACGGCAGCACCGTCAGGACCGAGCTGATCGCCGGGGTGACCACCTTCATCACCATGGCCTACATCATTTTCGTCAACCCCAACATCATGGCCGATGCCGGTATCGACCATGGTGCGGCCTTCGTTGCCACCTGTATCGCCGCGGCCTTGGGCTGCCTGTTGATGGGCCTCTATGCCAACTGGCCGGTGGGCCTGGCCCCCGGCATGGGGCTCAACGCCTTCTTCACCTACACCGTGGTCGGCACCATGGGCTACACCTGGGAGGCGGCATTGGGTGCAGTGTTCGTGTCCGGTGTGCTGTTCATGGCCCTGACTCTCTCGCGCGTGCGCGAATGGTTGCTCAATAGTATTCCGGTCAGCCTGCGCCACGCCATGGGCGCGGGGGTCGGCCTGTTCCTCGGGCTGATCGGCCTTAAAACCGCCGGTATCGTCGTTGACAGCCCTGCCACGCTGATCAAGCTGGGTTCTCTGCACGAGCCTGGCCCACTGCTGGCGGCGGTATGCTTCCTGATGATCGCGGTACTGAGCTACCACCGCGTGTTCGGCGCGATCCTCATCAGCATCATCACCGTCACGCTGGCAGGCTGGGGCCTGGGACTGGTCCAGTATGGCGGGGTGTTCTCCCTGCCACCGAGCCTGGCACCGACCTGGATGGCCATGGATGTAGCGGGCGTATTCAATGTCAGCATGATCAGCGTGGTGCTGGCGTTCCTGTTCGTGCATATGTTCGATACCGCCGGCACCTTGATGGGTGTGGCCCAACGCGCCAACCTGGTCGGTGAAGATGGTCGCATCGAGAACCTGTCCCGTGCACTGAAGGCCGACAGCGCCTCCAGCGTGTTCGGTGCTGCCGTCGGCGTACCACCTGTGACCAGCTATGTGGAAAGCGCCGCAGGCGTCGCCGCCGGGGGGCGTACCGGCCTGACGGCCGTGGTGGTTGGCCTGCTGTTCGTCGCCGCCATGTTCTTCGCACCGCTGGCCGGCATGATCCCCGCCTACGCCACCGCAGGGGCCCTGATCTATGTGGCCATGCTGATGATGGGCAGCATGGCGCACATCCACTGGGACGAGGCGACCGACAGCATTCCTGCGATCGTCACCGTGATCATGATGCCGCTCACGTTCTCGGTCGCCGACGGCATCGCCCTGGGCTTCATCAGCTACGTGGCGCTCAAGGCCGGGACCGGCAAGTTCAAGGATATTTCTGCCAGCCTGTGGGTGCTCTGCGTGATCTTCATCGCCAAGTTCGTGTTCCTCTGAGAGCCTGGCGCTGCCGAGGGCGCCTCGAGCCCTCCCTCGCACAATCAAAAAACCCGATGGCAGTTCCCTGCCATCGGGTTTTTTAGTGGGTAACCGCTTTACTTGGCGACGGACCCGGCGGCGCCGGAGGCCTGCCCAGTACGCTTGCTCTTGAGCATGTAGAAGGCATACATCACCACCAGCCAGACCGGAATCGCATACACCGAGACCTGGATACCAGGGATCTGCAGCATGATGCCCAGGATCAGCACCACGAAGGCCAGGCACAGGTAGTTGCCATACGGGTACCAGAGGGCCTTGAACAGCGCCTTCTGCCCGGTGCGGTCCAGGTGCTGACGGAATTTGAGGTGCGAGTAGCTGATCATCGCCCAGTTGATCACCAGCGCAGCCACCACCAACGACATCAACAGCTCCAGCGCATGTTGCGGCATGAAGTAGTTCAGCAGCACCGCCACCAGCGTCACGCCGGCCGAGGCCAGGATCGAACGGACCGGTACGCCGCGCTTGTCGATCTTGGCCAGGCTTGCCGGGGCGTCGCCTTGCTCGGCCATGCCGTAGAGCATGCGAGCGTTGCAGTAGGTCCCGCTGTTATAGACCGACAGCGCCGCAGTCAGGACCACGAAGTTCAGCAGGTGCGCCGCCACGTCGCTACCGAGCAGCGAGAACACCTGGACGAACGGGCTGCTGCCATAGCTGCCGCCGGAGGCATCGATGCTCGCGACCAGGCTGTTCCACGGGGTCAGCGACAGCAGGATCACCAGCGCGCCGATATAGAAAATCAGGATGCGGTAGATGACCTGGTTGATCGCCTTCGGAATCACGGTCTTTGGCTTGTCGGCCTCGGCGGCGGTGAAGCCCAGCATTTCCAGGCCACCGAAGGAGAACATGATGATCGCCAGAGCCATCACCAGGCCACTCACGCCATTGGGGAAGAAACCGCCATGGGCCCACAGGTTGGTCACCGAGGCCTCAGGACCACCGCTGCCGCTGGTGAGCAGATAGGCACCCAGGCCGATCATGCCGACGATGGCGAGTACCTTGATGATGGCGAACCAGAACTCGGCCTCGCCGAACACTTTCACGTTCATCAGGTTGATCGCGTTGATCAGGATGAAGAAGCCCGCCGCAGTGACCCAGGTCGGGATCTCCGGCCACCAGTAGTGTATGTACTTACCGACCGCGGACAGCTCCGACATGCCGACCAGGATATACAGCACCCAGCAGTTCCAACCGGACAGGAAGCCCGCGAAACCGCCCCAGTACTTGTGGGCAAAGTGGCTGAAGGAGCCGGCAACCGGCTCTTCGACGATCATTTCGCCCAGTTGGCGCATGATCATGAAGGCGATGAAGCCGCAGATGGCGTAGCCGAGAATCATCGACGGACCGGCGGACTTCATCACGCCGGCAGAGCCCAGGAACAATCCGGTACCAATTGCGCCACCCAGGGCAATCAGCTGGATATGGCGGTTCTTCAGGCCACGCTTGAGCTCGCCTGAAGGCATGTTTTGTCCACTCATGAACGAAGTCACCTGCTTGTTTTTATCTGTGACGGAATCGGACCCACCGCGCTCGTGGCGCAGCGGAATGGGCAAGGTGGTTACCTTGGGTTTCTTGGACGGGGGTGATGACACCGAGGGGCAGGCCCCGGGCGACTCAACCAGGCGTCAGCAAGAGTGCGCGGTACGCATTGGGGTCACAGGTAAAACGCGGCGCATTGTATACCCCTGCGTACGCGCAGGCGTCAACGCGTTGCGTCATTTCCTGATGAAAAAACGCAGCGATCCTGGCGGGAAGGCCTGAAAAGGCAAGATGATCGGCGTACATGGCGCCTCCATTTGTTGTTTTCGATGCCCAGCTCTACGGCCAGGCCCTGCACACGGCATGGGCGCTATATCAGCGTGCGGCGACGGGTTGAACAAGGGGGCGAGTGGCAAAGAAAGAGCTCTGGAACGCGGCACTTGGCAGAATTTATTTACATGCGCAGGTGTACCGGCAAAAACTGTCGAAATTCGTAAAGATTTTGTTACAAGCCGGTCGATAGGGTTTCCAGACCCCATGAAAAATCGCGTCGGATCAAGATGTTAGATTTCTAGAGGCGCAAAAAAGGGGCCACGAGGCCCCTTTCCTATGACGCTGAGCAATCAGCCGCGCGGCTTGCCGCGGCCACGGCCTGCAGGCTTGTCGGCCTCCGGCTTGGCCGGACGCTTGCGCATCTCGCTGGGGCGTTCGGCAACCGTGCTGCTGCGACCGCCCTTGCGTGGCGCCTCTTCACGGGTCGGACGTTCACGCGCAGGACGCTCGGCCTGGCCATCCTGGGCGGGACGCAGGGTACGCACACGTTCGCCACGACCGAGCGGCCGGGTGGACTTGCGCTGCATGCGCTCGAGCTTGTCCTTGGCCTTGAGGTTCAACGCTGGCAACGCCACCGGCTGCAGGCCGACTTCCGCTGCCAGGATGTCGATCTCGCCCTGGGTCATTTCGCGCCAACGCCCCATCGGCAGGTCGGAATTGAGGAACACCGGACCGAAGCGCACGCGCTTGAGGCGGCTGACCACCACACCCTGGGATTCCCACAGGCGACGCACCTCACGGTTGCGACCTTCCATCACCACGCAGTGGTACCAGTGGTTGAAGCCTTCGCCGCCTGGAGCTTTCTGGATGTCGGTGAACTTCGCCGGACCATCTTCGAGCATCACACCCGCCTTGAGGCGATCGACCATGTCGTCGTCCACCTCACCGCGCACACGCACCGCATACTCACGGTCCATTTCGTAGGAGGGGTGCATCAGGCGGTTGGCCAGTTCACCGTCGGTGGTGAACAGCAGCAGGCCGGTGGTGTTGATGTCCAGACGGCCGATATTGATCCAACGCCCTTCTTTCGGACGCGGCAGGCGATCGAACACAGTCGGACGACCTTCCGGATCGTCACGGGTGCAGATCTCGCCGTCAGGCTTGTTGTACATGATCACGCGGCGGGTGGCCTCGGCGGCCTCCACACGCTTGATCAGCTTGCCGTCGACGGCAATGGCATCGTGCAGGTCGACACGCTGGCCAAGGGTGGCCTCGACGCCATTGACCTTGATACGGCCCTGGCTGATCCACGCCTCGACATCACGACGCGAACCGACGCCGATACGCGCCAGCACCTTCTGCAGCTTTTCGCCGGACGGAGGGGTGGATTGGGTTTCTTGCAGGTCTTGGTCACTCATCTGGGCACCTCCCGGTGTAGTAGTGAAAGCGTTTTTTTTGGCGAAGGATGCGCCAAAGGGGCGCGCATCATACGCGGTTCGGTGCACGAACGCACTGGAGAGTAACGGTTTATCGCGATTGGGCTGTGAGTTTCCGCCCGAAGGTGCTGCAGCCTCACCCGCAGCCCCGCTGCACCTGTGATCGCGGGTTCATCCGCGAATGGGCCAGAGCGGTCTATGGCTCAGGCTCATCCTCGACGTTGGCAGCCTCATCCCGCAGATCATCGAAATCGGTCTTGAGCCCATCTTCCATCGCATCGAGCTCCACCAGCAGCGTCCGGAAGCTGGTCTCCTCCCGCGGCGGCGCCTCGCCCTCCTCGTCCTCACCCAGGCTCGCATCGGCCAGCGCCTGCAGATGCGCAGGCACGGGGGCGTCATCCGGATCCAACAACGGCTCGGTGTCCATTTCGCGCAGTTCGGCCAGGGCCGGCAGTTCGTCAAGGCTCTTGAGGTTGAAATGATCGAGCAATGCCTTGGTGGTGGCGAACATCGCCGGTCGGCCGGGCACCTCACGATAACCGACGATACGGATCCATTCACGTTCCATCAGGGTCTTGATGATGTTGCTGTTGACCGCCACACCGCGCACATCCTCGATTTCGCCGCGGGTGATCGGTTGGCGATAGGCAATCAGCGCCAAAGTCTCCAGCAGCGCCCGGGAGTAGCGCTGCGGACGCTCTTCCCACAGCCGGCCGACCCAGGGCGCAAAGTCCTCGCGGATTTGCAGGCGATAGCCGGTCGCCACTTCCTTGAGCTCGAAGGCGCGGCCATTGCAGGACTTGGCCAGGATTTCCAAAGCCTTCTTGAAGACAGCAGGCGCGGGGCGCTCGGCCTCTTCGAGCAACTCGTACAGGCGCTCGAGCGATTGCGGCTTGCCAGAGGCAAGGAGGAAGGCTTCGATCAGCGAGGCCAGGTCACGGGGTTCGTTAAGGTTCATCGGTAGGAAAGGCTTGCTCGTGGTCACTCGGCCCGGGCACGGACATGGATCGGGGCAAAGGGGTCATTCTGCACCAGTTCGATGAGCGATTCCTTCACCAGTTCGAGAATCGCCATGAAGGTGACCACCACCCCCAACTTGCCTTCCTCGGCGGTAAAGAGCTCGATGAACGGCACGAAGCCGCCACCTTTGAGGCGTTCGAGCACTTCACTCATGCGCTCGCGGGTCGACAAGGTCTCGCGGGTGATCTGATGGCTTTCGAACAGATCGTTGCGCCGCATCACCTGAGCCATGGACAGCAGGATTTCTTCCAGGGAAACATTGGGCAACAGCTTGCGGACCTTGGCCTGAGGCGCCTCCAGGCGCGGCACGACAATCTCCCGGCCTACCCGCGGCAGCTCATCGAGGCCTTCGGCGGCGGCCTTGAAGCGCTCGTATTCCTGCAGCCTGCGGATCAGCTCGGCACGTGGATCGCCCTCTTCCTCCTCGACCTCGCTGGAGCGCGGCAGCAGCATGCGCGATTTGATCTCGGCAAGCATGGCAGCCATCACCAAGTATTCTGCGGCCAACTCCAGGCGCACGCTCTTCATCAGCTCGACGTAGGACATGTACTGGCGGGTGATCTCCGCCACGGGGATGTCGAGGATGTCGATGTTCTGCTTGCGGATCAGATACAGCAACAAGTCCAGCGGGCCCTCGAAGGCTTCAAGGAACACTTCCAGGGCGTCAGGCGGGATGTACAGGTCCAGCGGCAGTTCGGTGAGTGCCTCGCCATAAACCAGCGCCAGTTGCAGCTGTTGCGGCGCCTCGCTGTCAGCGACCGGGGCCGGGGCCACTTGCACCGTGCTCACGCAGGCGCCAGGAACGGCGCAGGGTCGCCACAGCCAACACGGATGACTTCCGGCTCGTCACCTTCCAGGCTGATCACGGTGGAAGCTTTGAGGTCACCGAAGCCGCCATCGATGATCAGGTCCACATGATGCTCAAGGCGCGCACGGATCTCGTAGGGGTCGGTCATCGGCTCTTCATCACCGGGCAGGATGAGGCTCACGCTCATCAAGGGTTCGCCCAATTCCTCGAGCAGTGCCCGGGCAATGGGGTTGGAAGGAACCCGCAGGCCGATGGTCCGACGCTTTTCATGCAACAACAGCCTGGGCACTTCCCGCGTGGCATTGAGGATGAAAGTATAGGGACCGGGAATGTGCGCTTTGAGCAGACGGAAGGTCGCTGTGTCGATCTTGGCGAACAACCCCATTTGCGAAAGGTCGCAACACAGCAGTGTGAAGTTGTGGTTCTTGTCCAGCTGGCGCAGTCGTCGGACCCGCTCCACGGCAGTCTTGTCGCCGATCTGACAGCCCATCGCGTAGGCCGAGTCGGTCGGATAGACCACGACACCGCCCTTGCGGATGATCTCGACGGCCTGTTTGATCAGGCGCGCCTGCGGGTTTTCCGCATGAATCTGGAAAAATTGGCTCACGTAGTCGTCCTGTTCATACCGCCAAAGGCTGTTCATGGCTGAATCGGCGCCACAAAGGTGGCAGATCCTCGGGCAATGGCCGGTAGGCACCGATCTCGCCCCAGGTGCCGGGGCCGTGGAAGTCACTGCCAGCACTTGCCAGCAGGCCGAACTCACGGGTGAGGATGGACATCGTGCCCACCTGCTCGGCCGGCATCATCCCGTTGACCACCTCCAACGCCTGCCCGCCTGCCTGAATATAGTCTGCAATCAGCCGTCTGCGCTTACTGCGAGTCAACTCGTAATGCATCGGATGGGCCAGACTCACCCAAGCGTTGGACCGACGCAGCGTGGCGACGGTTTCCTCCAGGGTCGGCCAATGCAGCTTGACGTCGCCCAGCTTGCCGGCGCCCAGCCACTTGCGAAACGCCTCGCCGCGGTCTTTGACGTGGCCGGCACGCACCAGGAACTCGGCAAAGTGCGGACGCGCCGGGGCATTGCCGCTGTCGCCCAGCTCCTGCTGCACCGCCCTGGCGCCTTCGAGCGTGCCGGGCATGCCCTTGGCCGCGAGCCGTCGGTCGATTTCCTCGGAGCGCAGCCAACGGCCACGGTGCAAGGCCTCGATAGCCTCGAGCAGCGGCGGTGCGTCGAGCGGGAAGTCATAGCCCAGCACATGGATCGTGGCGCCCCCCCAGGTACAGGACAGCTCCACTCCACTGACCCAGCGCATGCCGTTGGCGTGGCAGGCCTGACGCGCCTCGGCCAGGCCTTCTATGGTGTCGTGGTCGGTCAGTGCCAACGTCTGCACCCCGTGCTCGTGGGCCCGGGCGACCAGGGCCGAAGGCGACAAGGCGCCGTCGGAGGCCGTGCTGTGACAGTGCAGATCAACATTCATGGAGGAGCGCTTTCGCTGGAATCGATGTTTGTTATTATGCCGTCACATCCCGCTTCTGGCTGCCACTGTGAAACAATTCATCGATTTCATCCCGCTGTTGTTGTTCTTCATCGTCTACAAACTCGACCCGCGCGCGGTCGAAATCGCTGGTCACAGCGTCGAGTTCGGCGGCATCTACAGCGCCACGGCGGTGCTGATTCTCAGCTCCCTGGTGGTCTACGGCGCGCTGTTCCTGCGCCACGGCAAGCTCGAGAAGGGGCAGCTGCTGACCCTGGTCGCCTGCCTGGTGTTCGGCGGCCTTACCCTGGCCTTCCACAGCGAAACCTTCCTCAAGTGGAAAGCACCGGTGGTGAACTGGCTGTTCGCCCTGGCCTTCGCCGGCAGCCACTTCGTCGGTGACCGGGTCCTGATCAAGCGCATCATGGGCCACGCCCTGAGCCTGCCCGAGGCAATCTGGACGCGCCTGAACCTGGCCTGGATCGGCTTCTTCCTGGTGTGCGGTGCGGCCAACCTGTTCGTCGCATTCACCTTCCAGGACTTCTGGGTCGACTTCAAGGTGTTCGGCAGCCTGGGTATGACCGTGATCTTCCTGGTGGCCCAGGGCGTGTACCTGTCGCGCCACCTGCATGACAGCGACCCCTCCACTTCCAAACCTAAGGATTGACATGCTCTACGCCATCATCGCAAGCGACGTCGAAGGTTCCCTGGAAAAACGCCTGGCTGCCCGCCCGGCGCACATCGAGCGCCTGCAGCAGCTCAAGGCCGAGGGACGTGTGATCCTGGCCGGCCCGCACCCGGCGATCGACAGCAACGACCCAGGCGCCGCAGGCTTCACCGGCAGCCTCATCGTCGCCGAATTCGACTCCCTGACCGCCGCCCAAGCCTGGGCCGATGCCGACCCGTACATCGCCGCCGGCGTGTACGACAAGGTCGTGGTCAAGCCATTCAAGCAAGTCCTGCCTTGATCGGACCGGGCCTCATGACAGGTTCATGAGGCCCGCGCTCATCTATTACGACCTGCGGCCGACAACCTTCTGAACCGATAGGAATCAGGAGTTCCAATGCGCCGAGGTCCGATGTCACTGCTGCTTTGCCTGCTGTCGCTGTCCCCTTTTGCCATTGCCGAAGAACCACTGTCGTTGACTGCCGCTGCGCAGATCACCGAGCTGCAGCAACGTCTGCAGGACAGTGAACAGCAACGCGCCGCGCTCAACCAGCAATTGCAAGACACCCAAAACGGGCAAGACAATGCCCAGCTCGCACGCCTGCGCCAGGAAAACCAGCGCCTTAAGCTTTCGCTCAAGGAGCTGCAGGCCAGCGCCCCGGTACCGCTGCTCAGCGACCAGCAGTTATGGTTCGTGATCGGCTCGGCCGTTGCACTGTTTTCGGCTGTCTGCGGTATCTTAGCCAGTGGCGGACACAGAAGACGCCGTCAATGGTTGAATTGAGTGAGTCATGAGCGAGCTGTTACTGATTGATGATGACCAGGAACTCTGCGAGCTGCTCGGCAGTTGGCTGAGCCAGGAAGGGTTCGACGTACGTGCCTGCCACGATGGCCAGAGCGCGCGCCAGGCCTTGGCGGCCCATGCGCCGGCGGCCGTGGTGCTGGACGTGATGCTGCCTGATGGCAGTGGCCTTGAGCTGCTCAAGCAACTACGCACCGAGCATGCGGAGTTGCCAGTGCTGATGCTGTCGGCCCGCGGCGAACCCCTGGACCGTATCCTGGGCCTGGAGTTGGGCGCCGACGACTACCTGGCCAAGCCCTGCGACCCACGCGAGCTCACCGCCCGCCTGCGCGCGGTGCTGCGTCGCAGCCACCCGGCAGCCACCAGCACCCAGCTCGAAGTCGGCGACCTGACCTTCAGCCCTGCGCGGGGCGTGGTCAGTGTCGATGCTCGCGAAATGACCCTCACGCTTTCCGAAAGCCGTATTCTCGAGGCATTGCTGCGCCAGCCTGGCGACCCACTGGACAAACAGGAACTGGCGCAGATCGCCCTGGGCCGCAAGCTGACCCTCTATGACCGCAGCCTGGATATGCACGTCAGCAACTTGCGCAAGAAAGTCGGCCCGCACCCTGATGGCCGACCTCGCATCGTTGCCCTGCGTAGCCGCGGCTACTACTACAGCCTCTAGCGGCAAGCGATGAGCTGCAAGAAGGCAGCCCCCCTCACGGATCTGTCTTGTAGTTTGCAGCTTGCAGCCCAAGCCTTTACCAAGTCTTTACGCTCACCTGACCGCCCTTGACCTTGCTTTCCCTAGACTGGGCTCATCCGGTAACCACCGGCCCATGAAAGGAGAAACACCATGCGCAAGACCCTTATCGCTCTGATGTTCGCCGCCACCCTGCCGACCGTGGCCATGGCCATGCCCGAAGGCGGTCCGCACCACGGTGGCTGGCATCATCGCGGTGACGCGCCTTTCGCCCAACTGGACCTGAGCCGCGACCAGCGCCAGCAGATCGGCAAGCTGATGGGCGAGCAAATGAAGCACCGCCGCGACATCACCGAACGTTACATCGCCAAGCTGCCGGCTGCCGACCAGAAGGCCATGAAAGACGAGATCAAGGCCAGCCACGACAAGACCCAGGCCGATATCCGCGCCTTGCTCAAGCCCGACCAGCAGAAGAAGTTCGACGAGCTGCAAAAGGAACGCGCCGCCCGCAAGGCCGAGTGGCAGGAGTTCCAGGCCTGGAAAGCTGAAAAAGGCACCAAGGCCCAGTAAGCTGTCAGCCCTGCGCCCGACCCGCCTCCCGGCGGGCCGGGTTTTTCTTGCTTTCAGGAGGTGCTCTTGCGGTCATTGTTCTGGCGCATCCTGGCCAGCTTCTGGCTGGCCATCGCCCTGGTCGCCGGCCTGTCGATCCTGCTTGGCCACATGCTCAACCAGGATGCCTGGATCCTTAGTCGCCATCCGGGCCTCAATACCCTGGCCAGCCGCTGGACCCAGCACTATGAGCAGGAAGGCCTGGAGTCTGCCCAGCGCTTTCTGGAACGGCGCAAGCACCGCTTTGGCATCGACGTGCAAGTGCTCAACGACAGTGGCGAGGCCGTGGTCCCGGGCACTTTCCCACGTCGCGCGGCCGCCTTCGAGGCCCGTCAGCACAATGACCAGCGCCGTCTGCCCTGGCGTCGCCTGACCCAGGAATACACCAGTCCAGACAGTGGCGAGACCTACCTGCTGATCTACCGCATTCCACACCCGGCGCTCAACGCCTGGCACCGCGAGAGCCTGCTGTGGCCGCTCAGCGCCTTGGGGATCGCCTTGGTGGTGCTGACGCTGTTCAGCCTGTTCGTCACGCTGTCGATCACCCGCCCGCTCAGCCGGCTGCGCGGGGCGGTACACGATCTGGGACAAACCAGCTACCAGCAGAACAGCCTGGCGCGACTGGCGGCCCGGCGTGACGAGTTCGGTGTACTGGCCAATGACTTCAACAAGATGGGCGCGCGCTTGCAAAGCCTGATCGGCAGCCAGCGGCAACTGCTGCGCGATGTCTCCCACGAGCTGCGCTCACCCTTGGCGCGGCTGCGCATCGCCCTGGCCTTGGCCGAACGTGCCGAGCCTGAGCAGCGCCAGGCCCTATGGCCGCGACTGACCCGTGAGTGTGATCGCCTGGAAGACCTGATCAGCGAAATCCTCGCCCTGGCCAGGGTCGACGCCGAGCAGTCCCATGCCGAGCCAGTGGACCTCAACGCCCTGCTGGGCAGCGTGCGCAAGGACGCCCAGCTCAGCGTCCCGGAGCAGGAAATACGCCTGGAGGCCACCCCGGGGCTCACCCTGCAAGGCTGGCCGACACTGATCGAGCGTGCCGTGGACAACCTGGTGCGCAATGCCTTGCGCTTCAACCCGCCAGGTCAGCCGATCGAGATCCATGCCGTTCGCGAGGCTGGGCGGATCGTACTGAGCGTACGTGACCATGGGCCCGGGGTGGCCGATGAGCACCTGGCGCAGTTGGGGGAGCCATTCTTCCGCGCTCCTGGGCAGGAAGCACCTGGGCACGGCCTGGGACTGGCCATCGCCCGACGGGCGGCGGAACGCCACGGCGGGAACCTAGTGCTAGGCAATCACCCGCAAGGCGGGTTTGTCGCGACGCTGGAGCTGCCCTGCGAGATGATTACCGACTGAAAGGACCCAGGGCCGTGCAACGGCCCTGGTGAATCACTCGCCCCAGGCGTTGACAAAGTCGGCGGTAGCCAGCACCGGAGCGGTCCGTGGCTCAGCCATGGGCGTGCCGACATACAGATAGCCGATCAGCTCCTCGTTGTCGGCAAGCCCCAGGCCTTGGTGCACATGAGCATCGAACGCCATGTCGCCGGTACGCCACACAGCGCCGATCCCCTGGGCATGAGCTGCGATGAGAATGCCATGGGCAGCGCAACCGGCTGCAAGGCGTTGCTCGGACTTAGGCACCTTGAAGTGGTCCTGCAGGCGAGCCACCACCACGATCAGCAAAGGCGCACGCAGCGGCATGGCCCGCGCCTTGTCCAGCGCGGCCTGGCTGGCGTCGCCCTTCTTCTGTACCGCTTCGGCGAACAGCTCACCGAGCTTTTCACGAGCCGCACCCTCGATGGTCAGGAAGCGCCATGGGCGCAGCTGGCCATGGTCCGGGGCGCGCAAGGCCGACTGGAACAGCGCTTCGCGCTGGGCGGCATTGGGCGCCGGGTCGGTCAGGCGTGGCACGGAAACACGGTTGAGCAATGCGTCGAGAGCCTCCATGGGCTACCCTCCTGGCAGATTGAAAAAGTGCGGCCATTCTCAAGCTGCACGCCACAAGCTGCAAGCCGCAAGAAAAACGTCCTCTCACGCTTACCGCTTGCAGCTTGCAGCCTGCCGCTTAAAATGGCGCCCTTTCCGTTTCGAGTCAGAGCAGATCACATGGCGTTGCCGACCTTAAGGATCATTGGTTTCATCATCGGCATCTTCCTGATCACCCTGGCGGTCAGCATGGTCGTGCCCATGACGACCCTGGTGGTCTTCGAACGCACCAGCGACATGCCTTCGTTCCTCTGGTCGAGCCTGATCACCTTCATCGCCGGCCTGGCGCTGGTCGTTCAGGGGCGGCCCGAGCACGTCCACCTGCGCCCACGCGACATGTACCTGCTGACGGTCAGCAGTTGGTTGGTCGTGTGCGTGTTCGCCGCCCTGCCGTTCCTGTTGACCCAGCACATCAGTTACACCGACGCTTTTTTCGAAAGCATGTCCGGCATCACCGCCACTGGCGCCACGGTGCTCAGCGGGCTCGACAACATGTCCCCAGGCATCCTGATGTGGCGCTCGATGCTGCACTGGCTCGGCGGCATCGGCTTCATCGGCATGGCGGTAGCGATCCTGCCGCTGCTGCGAATCGGTGGCATGCGCCTGTTCCAGACCGAATCCTCCGACCGCTCTGAAAAGGTCATGCCGCGCTCGCACATGGTCGCCAAGTCGATCGTGGCGGTGTATGTCGGCATCACCGTGTTCGGCAGCCTGGCGTTCTGGTGGGCAGGCATGCGGCCGTTCGATGCCATCAACCATGCCATGTCGGCGATTTCCACCGGCGGGTTCTCCACCTCCGATCAGTCCCTGGCCAAGTGGGACATCCCAGCCGTGCACTGGGTGGCGGTGGTGGTGATGATCCTGGGCAGCGTGCCGTTTACCCTGTACGTGGCCACCTTGCGCGGCAACCGCAAAGCCTTGATCCGCGACCAGCAGGTCCAGGGCCTGCTCGGTTTGCTGGTGGCCACCTGGCTGGTGCTGGGCACTTGGTACTGGGCCACCACCAATCTGCACTGGCTCGACGCCTTGCGCCATGTGGCGCTGAACGTCACGTCGGTGGTCACCACCACTGGGTTCGCCCTGGGCGACTACAGCTTGTGGGGCAACTTCTCGCTGATGCTGTTCTTCTACCTGGGCTTCATCGGGGGCTGCTCCGGCTCCACCGCCGGTGGCATCAAGATCTTCCGCTTCCAGGTCGCCTACATCCTGCTCAAGGCGAGCCTCAACCAGTTGATCCACCCCCGCGCGGTGATCAAACAAAAATACAACGGCCACCGTCTCGACGAAGAGATCGTGCGCTCGATCCTGACCTTCTCGTTCTTCTTCGCCGTCACCATCTGTGTCATCGCCCTGCTGCTGTCGTTGCTGGGCGTGGACTGGATGACCGCGCTGACCGGCGCCGCGGGCACCGTCTCCGGCGTCGGGCCGGGCCTGGGCGAGGTGATTGGCCCTGCGGGCAACTATGCGCCCCTGCCGGATGCGGCCAAGTGGATTCTTTCAGGCGGCATGCTGCTCGGTCGTCTGGAAATCATTACGGTGCTGGTGTTGTGCATGCCGGCGTTCTGGCGTCACTGACCGACTCTGCCTCAAGGCGGGCGCGATACTCGCTTGGGGTGACATCGAACCAGCGGCGGAACGCCCGATAAAAGTTGCTCGGGTCGGCAAACCCTAGCAAGTAGGCGGTTTCCAGCAAAGTCATGCCGGGCTGGGCCAGGTACTGTTCGGCGAGTTCCCGGCGGGTGTCGTCGAGCAAGGTCTGGAAGCTGGTGCCCTCCTCCTGCAAGCGGCGCTGCAGGGTACGCTGGGACAGGTGCAACGCCTGGGCGAGCGTTTCGCGCTTGGGCTCACCCTGGGGCAGGACGCGACACAACACCTGGCGCACCCGATGGGTCACCCGGCTTTCCGAAAAGCGTGCCAGGTACTCCCCAGCGAAACGGTCGTGCAGCACGGCCATGGCCTCGTTGGCCGTCGGCAGCGGGGCCTCCATGTCCGCCCGCTCGAACACCAGCGCATCATGGGGCGCACCGAACACCAAAGGGGCATGGAACGCCGTCTTGTAGGGCTCGACGTTCTTCGGCTGTGGCCCCTGGATCAACACCCGGCGCGGCTGGATGGCACGCCCACTGAGCCAGGTGCACAAGGACAACGCGCAAGCCAGCGACGCCTCGGCGCTATGGCGGGTGGGAGGCAGGTGGTCGCCATGCACAGTCAGCACCAGCGCGTAACCCTCCGGCTCCAGGCGAAAGCTCAGATCGGCGCTCTCGGCGATGATTCTCTGATAACGCACCAGGCGTTCGAATCCCTCGGCCAGGGTGCGGCTGGACATCAGCGCATAACCCACCACATGGAACGATGCCGGACGCACCACCCGGGCCATGTTCAGGCCAATCGCCTCATTGCCCGAAAGCTCCACCGCCAGCTGCCACAGGCGGGTCATGGCGTCCTGGGGAAAGCGCGCGTCAGGATCGTCCAGGGCCGCAAAATCCAGCCCGAGCTGCTTGAACATGGCCTGGCAGTCGAGCCCTTCCAACTCGAGCGCTTTGACAATCCCTGATGCCCAGCTGGCTGACGTGGTTCTCTCGCTCATGGCAGGCTTCTTGTGCTGACCGCTTCATGCGGCGAATCGAAAAGATACTCAATTGGCGCCTTTGGTCACTGGCCGGCTCCGACAATCACTCTAGACTCGATTCAGGCTCCGCGCCGTGTATCTGTTCACAACGCGAACCTGACGGGAGTACTGCCATGACCCCTACCGCACATTTTCGAAGTTTTGCCGAGTTCTACCCCTATTACCTGGGCGAACACAGCAACCCCACTTGCCGCCGCCTGCACTTCGTCGGCACCAGCCTGGTCATCGCCCTGCTCGCCTACACCTTCGCCAGCGGGCGCTGGCAACTACTGCTGGCCGTGCCATTTGCCGGGTATGGCTTTGCCTGGATCGGTCATTTCTTTTTCGAGAAGAACCGCCCGGCCACTTTCAGCCATCCGCTGTACAGCCTGCTGGGCGACTTCGCCATGTTCCGCGATATCCTGCGCGGCAAGATCAGCCTCTAAGGCAGCTAGGCCGTCTCACGCAGAGCGGCCAAGCGCTCGGCCTCGCGGGCCTGGGCATCGGCCAGGCGATAGAGTTCGATCTGCCCATCCCAGTGCTCGATCAGCGCTGTGCACGACTCCACCCAGTCGCCGCAATTGAGGTATTGCACCTCTCCTACCTGGCGAATCTCGGCGTGATGGATATGACCGCAGACAACGCCGTGCAAGCCCCGCCGGATGCATTCGTGGGCGATGGCATCTTCGAAGTCACTGATGAAGTTCACCGCCCCCTTGACCTTGTGCTTGAGGTACGCCGACAGCGACCAATAGCCGTAGCCATAGCGGGCCCGCCACTGGTTGAGCCAACGGTTGAGCACCAGGGTGAATTCATAGGCCCGATCACCTAGGAACGCCAGCCAGCGATGGTAGCGGGTAATCACATCGAACTGGTCGCCATGGATCACCAACAGGCGCCGGCCATCGGCGGTCAAGTGTTCGGCCTCGTCCACCAATTGGATGTTACCCAGGATCAGCTTGGAGTAGCGCCGCAAGAATTCGTCGTGATTACCAGTGACATAGATGACCTCGGTGCCGCGTTTGCTCAGGGTGAGCAACCGACGGATGACATTGGTATGGGCCTGGGGCCAGTAGATGCCACCGCGCAGCTTCCAGCCATCGATGATGTCACCGACCAGGTAGATGCGGTCGGCCTGGTACCCCTTGAGAAACTGCGACAAGTGTTCGGCCTGGCAATCGCGTGTACCTAAGTGCACATCGGAAATCCACAAGGTGCGCACGCGTTGCTTGCGCGTCGGGCGGGCGAGTTCGGCATGGGTCATGGGCAGGCTCCTGCGCTGTTTGCTGGAGACTGGCAGTTGCGGATGACAGGTTGGTGGCAGCGGCGTGATGGATTCCCCGGGCAACAGCCCGGTGTGTACACTAGGGCCCGAATGCACTGTGTTCACGAAACGGAGCGGGCAAGCGCAGCGTATTAGCGTATACGAGCATTCCAAACCCCGTTTCAACGCAGTGTGGGCGAGTGCGGATACATTTCGCACAGAGCCTAGCGCCCTGCCCCGCGAGGAAGCTCCCATGACCATCGGCCCGATCCTCTCCCTGCGCCACTACCGCCACGACCTGATTGCCCACAGTCACGACCATTCACAACTGGTGTTTGGCCTGGGCGGCCGCCTGGATTTCGAGGTTCAGGGCCATGGCGCGCTAGTCCAGCGCCAGGGCCTGATGGTGGTACCAGCCGGCGCACATCACACCTGCGGCAGTCCATCTGGCAGCGACTGCCTGGTGCTGGACGTTCCTGATGAACACTGGTTGTACGAGCAATTGGGCCGCCATGCCGATGCCAGCCGCCGCCTGCTCGATCGTCCAGGCCCTCTGAGCCTGGACAGCCGGCAGCAACAGTTGGTCGACTGGCTCGCCAGCAGCCCGGTGGATGACCCCTTGATCGCCCAGCAGGGCGCAGTCCTGCTGCTGGCTACCCTCAATGCGCACACCCTGCCGGCGAGCGTCCAGCGGCGCCTGCCCTACGCGGCATTCGATGCGCACATCGAGCAGCACGCGGCCCACCCGCTGCAGGTGGCCGACCTGGCACGCCTGGCCGGTTTGTCCAGCGCCCGCCTGCATGCGCGCTTCGCCAGCGAATGCGCCATGACGCCGATGGACTACATCCGCCAGCGGCGATTGCTCAAGGCGCGACGTTTGCTGCAGCAGACCTGCCTGCCGATCGGCGAAATTGCCGCGCAGGTCGGTTACAGTTCCCAGAGTGCGTTTTCTGCCGCCATGCTGCGCGACTTCGGCCGCTCACCCATGGCCTTGCGCCGCGAGCCTGGCGACAACTGACGCGAGGATCGCGACAGACAGCACGCGGCTGCCCTCGTAGACTGGCCCTGGAATATCGAGCCAGCGGGTTGTTCGCTGGCCGCCTGCCCCATCGCCGGATACACCCGCTCCACCGCGCTTGGGCCACTGTCATCACAAGGACTACCATGAACCACCGCACCGCCCTTGGCGCCCTGCACATCGGCGCCCTTTTCTTCGGCCTTACCGGCGTCTTCGGCAAGCTGGCAGCCAGTGCCAGCCCCACGATCATTGTCTTTGGCCGCGCCGCCTTCGCCGTGCTCGCTCTGGCACTGTTCGCCAGCCTCGCCGGCCCCGGTTGGCAACGCCTCAGCGCCCAGGATGCGCGCCGGCTTCTGCTCGGCGGCGTGCTGCTGGCCGGGCATTGGGTCAGTTTCTTCATTGCCGTCAAGGTCGGCGGCGTGGCCATCGCCACCCTCGGCTTCGCCAGTTTCCCCGCCTTCACAGTGATTCTCGAAGGCGTGTTGTTCCGCGAGCGTATACGCCGCAACGAGGCCGTGCTGGTGGTGCTGGTGAGCATCGGCTTGGTCCTGGTCACCCCTGCCTTCGACCTGCAAAGCGAAGCGACAGGCGGGCTGCTGTGGGCGTTGCTCTCGGGATTGCTGTTCTCGCTGCTGTCGCTGACCAATCGCGCCGGTTCCGGGCGTCTGCCGGCAGTACAGGCCGCGCTGTGGCAGAACCTGGTGGTCGGCCTGTGCCTGCTGCCCTTCGCCGGCCCAGGCCTGAATCAGGTAGCGACCATGGACTGGCTGTGGATCGCCCTGCTCGGCATCTTCTGCACAGGCGTAGCCCACAGCCTGTTCGTCGCCAGCCTGGCAGTGATCAAGGCACGCACCGCCGCCGTGGTGTTCGGCATGGAGCCGGTCTATGGCATCGCCGTCGCCTGGGTGGTGTTCGCCGAAACGCCGACCGTGCGCATGCTGGTGGGCGGCGTGCTGATCATCTTCGCCATCGTGCTCTCCAGTCGCATGGCCGCCGAGCAATCACCCAGGCAGCGCTCACTGGCCGAAAGCGCCTGATCAGCGATCGTTATGGCCCAGGTCGCGCTGCGGGTCGATCTGGTCGCGCAGTCGCTGCTTGAGCACCTTGGCCTCGGGGAAGCCACCATCGGCCTTACGCTCCCAGAGCTGGATGCCATCGCAGGTTATGCGGAACACCCCACCGGTACCCGGCTCCAGGGCCACGCGGCCCAGGTCGTCGGCAAAGGTGCTGAGCAACTCCTGAGCCAGCCAGGCCGCGCGCAGCAGCCATTGGCATTGGGTGCAATAAGTGATGACGATTTCGGGCTTGGGCTGCGCCATGACAACGCGTCTCCTTCGGGGATGAGCCGCTTATACTAGCGGTCTTTGACCACGGTTTTGAGACTCACGATGCGCCGCCTGCTGTTCTGCCTTTTGCTGATAGTCACCAGTTTTACCACCCTGGCCGCTGAAGTCGCCCGGCCCAAGGTCGGCCTGGTGTTGTCAGGTGGCGCGGCCCGGGGCATTGCCCATATCGGCGTGCTCAAGGCTTTGGAGGAGCAAGGTGTACGCATCGACGCCATCGCCGGCACCAGCATGGGGGCGGTGATCGGCGGGCTGTATGCCTCCGGCTACAGCGTCGAGGAGCTCGAGAAACTCGCCACCACCCTCGACTGGCAGCAGGCGCTGTCCGATGCCCCGCCACGCAAGGACGTACCGTTCCGGCGCAAACAGGACGACCGCGATTTCCTGGTCAAGCAGAAGCTCAGCTTTCGCGACGATGGCAGTCTTGGCCTGCCCCTGGGCGTGATCCAGGGCCAGAACCTCTCCCTGCTGCTGGAAAGCAAGCTGGCCCACACCGCCGACACCCGTGATTTCGACAAGCTGCCGATCCCTTTTCGCGCCGTAGCCACCGACATCGCCAGTGGCGAAAAGGTGGTGTTCAGCCGCGGTCACCTGCCCCAGGTGATCCGCGCTAGCATGTCGATCCCGGCCGTGTTCGCCCCGGTCGAACTCGACGGCCGCCTGTTGGTGGATGGTGGCATGGTCGACAACATTCCCGTCGATGTGGCGCGGGACATGGGGGTGGACCTGGCCATCGTGGTCGACATCGGCACCCCCTTGCGTGACCGCAAGCAACTGGCCACGGTGGTCGACGTGCTCAACCAGTCGATCACCTTGATGACCCGACGCAACTCCGAGGAGCAGCTGGCCAGCCTGCACCAGGACGATGTCCTCATCCAGCCCTCGCTCGCCGCCTTCGGCGTGACCGATTTCGGCCGCGCCCAAGACATGATCGATGCCGGCTATCGCGCCGCCCGAGCCTTGGACAACCGCCTGGCCAGCCTGCGCCGCGCCGAGGGCGATACCGGGCTGGCCGTGGCCCGCTCGCCACGCCAGCGCCGGCCGATCATCACCGCGATCAAGGTGGAGAACGATTCGAAGGTCAGCGACGATGTGATCCGTTACTACATCCGCCAACCCTTGGGCGAGCCCTTGGAGCTGGATCGTCTGCAAACAGACATGGGCACCCTGTACGGCCTGGACTACTTCGACCGGGTGCAGTACCGCGTGGTGCACAAAGGCGATGACAACACTCTGGTGATCAATGCCCGCGGCAGGCGTGGCGGCACCGATTACCTGCGCCTGGGCCTGAATCTTTCGGACGATATGCGCGGCGACAGCGCCTTCAACCTCGGCGCCAGCTACCGGGTCAACGGTATCAACCGGCTGGGCGCCGAGTGGCTGACCCGTGCCCAGATCGGCGACCAGCAGGAGCTCTACAGCGAGTTCTACCAACCCCTGGATGTGGGCTCGCGCTATTTCATCGCGCCCTATCTGGACTTCGGCTCGCAGAACATCGAGGCGACCCTGGACAACGACCCAATCGCCGAATACCGCCTTGAGCGCTACGGCTTCGGCCTCAACCTCGGTCGACAGATCGGTACCTATGGCGAAGTGCGCGTGGGGGTGGGCAAGGCCTGGGGCGAGGCCGAGGTACGCATCGGCGACCAGGACCTGCCTTCGGTCAGCTTCAACGAAGGTTTCTACGAGTTGAAGTACTCCTTCGACACGTTTGACAACGTGTACTTCCCCCACAGTGGCGAAGACATCGGGCTGGCCGTGCGCCAATACGACAAGTCGCTGGATTCGGACGAGCAGTACCGCCAGTGGGAGTTCAAGCTGGACAAGGCCTTCAGCAGCGGGCCGAACAGCCTGGTGCTGGGCGGGCGCTATGGGCGCACCCTGGATGACGCCCAGGTGGTGACCTCAAGCTTCGTGTTCGGTGGGGCCAGGCAGTTGTCGGGCTTTCGCCAGGACTCGGTGTCGGGGCAGAACATCAGCCTGATGCGCATGGTCTACTACCGCCGCCTGACGCCCCGCGCCTACCTACCGCTGGACTTCCCGTTGTATTTGGGGGGCTCGCTCGAGCGTGGCCGGGCCTGGAACAACGACAACGAGTTCGACAGCGGGTACATCAACGCAGCAAGCATCTTCTTGGGCCTGGAGACACCGTTGGGGCCGTTGAACATCAGCTATGGAGCCAACGATGAACATCAGAAGGCGGTGTACCTGAACCTGGGTCATACCTTCTAGACCAGTGGAGCCGCCGTGCGGCCCCACGTGGCATGGATTCAGGATTTTTCGAGGTTGGCGAGAATCTTCGCATGCACCCGCATGCAGACTTCCAGATCAGCCTCGTCGACACCTGTGAACAACTCCTGACGCAGGGCGTTGGCGATGGTCTCGATCTGGTCGATCAGCGGCTTGGCCGGTGGGCACAGCAGGATTTTCTTCGCCCGACGGTCTTCCATCACCGCCTGACGGCGCACCAGGCCTTGGCTCTCAAGGCTGTCGAGCAACCGCGCCAGCGTCGGCCCCTCGACCCCGACGCTCTGGGCCAGCTCGCGCTGGGTCGGGGACTCTTCGAAGCGGGCCAGGTGCAACAGCACCAACCAGCGTGCCTGGGACAGGTTGAGCCCGGCAAGGCGGCGGTCCAGTTCGGCGCGCCAGCCGCGGGACATCTGGGCCAGCTGCATGCCGAAGCGGTGTTGGTTATCGGTCAGGGGCATAAGCGACTCTATGAACAGAACTAATTATTAGCCAGCTAATCATGCCCGACGCCAACAGGCAAGGCTGCAGCGCGCGGGAATCTCCGATAATCGTCAAAAAGCGTGACGAGGGTCAGTCACAGCTCGAACTCCGCGGCCAATGCCGCACGCACACAATGCAGCACGCCTTCCGGCACGCGCTGGCCGAACAATGGTGATACTGCCGATACCGGAGGCAGTTCGCCTTCGCCGTCAAGGAAGGCATCCTGCACTTCCATCAGCAGGTCTTCGGGCAGATCCAGAGCCTGCTCAAGGCTCAACTCCTGGCGACCAAGGGCCTCGGCCAGCAGGCTGTAGACATTCTTCTCACTGCAATTGAGCTGGCCGGCGATCTGCGCCGGCGTCATGCCGGCACGGGCCAGGCTGACCAGCTCGTGGCGAAGGTCGAGCACCACCTTCGGCGCCTGATCCCCCGTACCGCCATTGAGTATCTCGAGGAACGCTTCGCCGTAACGCTCCAGCTTGCGCGCACCGACGCCACTGACCTGGGCCATGTCGCTGAGGCTGGTAGGTTGGCTGCGCAGCATCTCCAGCAGGGTCGAGTCGGGGAAGATGACATAAGGCGGCACACTGTGCTCCTCGGCCAGCTTGCGCCGCAGGGCTCGCAGCGCCTCCCAGAGCTCGCGCTCCTCGGCACGCACCAGCTGGCTGGCAGGGCTGCCGCCACCGGAGGATTTGGCCACGGCCTGTGGTTTGAGGTCGCGGCGCAACTGCAAGGTGACTTCGCCGCGTAACAAGGGCCGGCAACTGTCCGTCAGACGCAGCCCACCGTAGCCCTCCAGGTCGATGTCAACCAAGGCACGTGCCACCAGCTGGCGGAACAGCGAACGCCATTCGTGTTCGCTCAGGGCCTTGCCGACGCCGAACACCGACAGCTTTTCATGACCGAAACTACGCACCTTCTCGGTATCCTTGCCCACCAGCACATCGACCAGGTGGCCCACCCCGTAGCGCTGACCAGTGCGGTATACCGCCGACAGGGCCTGGCGCGCAGGCTCGGTGGCATCCCAGGTCTGGACCTGGTCTACGCAATTGTCGCAATGACCGCAGGGCTGTTCGAGCACTTCGTCGAAGTACGCCAGCAGTGTCTGGCGGCGACAGCGGGTTTCCTCACACAGCGCCAGCATGGCGTCGAGCTTGTGCTGCTCGATGCGCTTGTGGCGCTCGTCGCCTTCGGAGTTCTGCAGCATCTGCTTGAGCATCACCATGTCCTGAAGGCCGTAGGCCATCCAGGCGTCAGACGGCAGGCCATCACGGCCGGCACGGCCGGTTTCCTGGTAATAGGCTTCCATCGATTTGGGCAGATCGAGGTGGGCGACGAAGCGCACGTTAGGCTTGTCGATGCCCATGCCGAAGGCAATGGTGGCGACCATGATCAAGCCTTCCTCGTTGAGGAAGCGATGCTGGTTGGCCGCACGGGTCTCGGCGGCCAGGCCGGCGTGATAAGGCAGGGCCGGGAAGCCCTGCTCGCAGAGGAAGGCGGCTGTCTCGTCGACTTTCTTGCGCGACAGGCAATAGACGATGCCGGCATTGCCACGGCGCTCTGCGAGAAACGCCATCAACTGCTTGCGCGGCGCTTCCTTGGGCACGATGCGGTAGAAGATGTTGGGCCGGTCGAAACTCGACAGGAATCGCTCTGCGCCCTGCAGATGCAGGCGCTGGACAATCTCCTCGCGGGTACGCATGTCGGCCGTTGCAGTCAGGGCGATCCGGGGTACCTGGGGGAACAGCTCGGCCAGTTGGCCCAGTTGCAGGTATTCCGGGCGAAAATCATGGCCCCACTGCGAGACACAGTGAGCTTCATCGATGGCAAACAGCGCGATATCCAGGGTCCGCAGAAACTCCAGCATGCGTGGCTGCACCAGGCGCTCGGGGGCCAGATACAGCATCTTCACCTCGCCACGACGTAGGCGCCCGGCCAGCTCGCGTTGCTGCTCAGCGCTCAAGGTCGAGTTCAGCGCAGCGGCCGCCACCCCCAGTTCGTCGAGGGTGGCGACCTGGTCGTCCATGAGCGCGATCAGCGGTGAAACCACGACAGCAAGGCCCGGACGCAGCAAGGCCGGGACCTGGAAACATAGGGACTTGCCGCCGCCGGTGGGCATCAGCACCAGGGCATCGCCGCCACTGGCCACGCATTCGATGATCGCTGCCTGGCGCCCCCGGAAACTGTCGTAGCCGAAGATGTCCTTGAGGACGCGCTGAGCCTGTTCGAGCATTGGAAACTCCAAAATCGCCGTACCATCCTGGACACAGGCTGGACGAAAAATCCGCCGGACACACTTGCCAATGCGTAAGCGGCTTTTGCCGGAATGCCTGGGAAACGGCACCCTGGGTGAAAAATCGCGAAGTATACCCCAGTGCCCGCTCGCGCAGGATGCCCTGACTGCTTCCCCACGACAGACGTTCCCTTGGCCCCCAGCCGCCGCAAGGTGCTAGAATTCGTTATCGTTTATTCCCCAAGGTAGCCCTGTAATGTCCTTCGCCGAGCAACTGACCCGCCTGCAAGCCTTCCTCGACGCCGACGAGCTGCACGAAGAAGCGCTGGACTACGTCGCCGCCCATGGCTACCTGACCGCGCTGTCGATCTGCTCCGAGGAAGTTCCCGAGCGCGAATGGATCGACGCCCTGTTCGCTGAAGAGCCCCACTACGCGAGCGATGCCCAGCGCACCGAGATCGAGGCGACCCTGGTGGCCCTCAAGGCCCACATCGGCCGCCAACTGGCCAGCGACGACGAGTTCGAGCTGCCATGCGACCTGGACCTGACCGACGAGCCGGACGACTCCGACCTGCGCGGCTGGTGCATCGGTTTCATGGAAGGCGTCTTCCTGCGCGAGGAAGCCTGGTTCGAGAACGCCGAGGAAGAAGTCAGCGAAATGCTGCTGCCGATCATGGTCGGTTCGGGCCTGTTCGACGAGCAACCGGAGTTCGAGGACATCGCCCGCAATGCCAGCCTGCAGGATGACATGATCGTGCAGATCCCTGAGGCGCTCACCGCGCTGTTCCTGCTGCTGCACGCCCCTGACGAGAAACCTGCCCTGCTCAAGCCGCGCCACCACTAAGGTGGCCATGCGCTACCTGTTGCTGGCCATCGGCTGGCTCAGCGTTGCGCTGGGGGTGGTGGGGATCTTCCTGCCGGTGCTGCCTACCACCCCTTTCCTGCTGCTGGCTGCGGCGTGCTTCGCGCGCAGCTCGCCACGCTTTCACCACTGGTTGATCAACCACCCCAAACTGGGTCCATGGATCCGCGATTACCTCAGTGGCGAAGGCATCCCGCTCAAAGGCAAGGTCTACGCCATCGGCCTCATGTGGGCGAGCATCGGCCTTTCCTGCTACCTGGTGCCCCTGTTCTGGGCACGGGCCTTCATGCTCACCAGCGCCGTGTTGGTCAGCCTGTACATTCTCAAGCAAAAGACCCTGCGCCGCCCCGGTTGACGCTCAATCGCTGAGCGACGACGGTTCGGACTCCACCACCAGCAACAGACACCCCCTGGGCGAACGCAGCCAATGCTCGGAGCCTGCGGCGTAGACCAAGCTGTCGCCCGCGCGAAACACCTGACCATCGACATCCATGACTTCGCCCTCCAGCACCTGCAGCAACTCGGTGGCTGCGTGCCGGTGCGGCACTGAGCGGCTGCCGGGCGCCATTTTCATCCAGTAGGCCTGCCAGGGGCCGGTATCGGCCAGGATATTCCAGCTGACGCCTTCCAGGCGCTGACCGCCCAAGAGCATGGGCTGCCACTGGACTTGGCTGGGGGTATGGGATTCGCGTAGGGACATGTGGACTGATTCCGAGGTGGGCTCGATCACAGTCTAGGGAGCTGACGCAGGCCCGGTGCTGCAGGTACGACCAAGGCGTATGCCCTGGCGTCGCATTTGTGCCCGGATCGAGAGGCGAGCCCGCGCCCGCAGGCTCGGGCTC
>NZ_KV793312.1:0-878 GCF_001808425.1 Pseudomonas sp. HMSC08G10
AGATTCGGGAAGTCTTTTTCAGACCTTCCCTAGTGCGGGGCGAGAATGGGGCCGGTGCAAACGCCGTCATGCAACAGATAAATGACTCAAACAGATACAAATTTGATCAGGCGTGTCGCGTTAAAGCTGTCGAGCTCGCGGCCAAAACACGCATATCCGAACACTTGAGCATAAATTTTTTGCCCAATGCAGTTTATCAGGCAGAGGCCTGCATACGCACAACACTGATAGCCGCGGAAAAGTACAACTTTCCCATAGAAAAAATAATATTTGAAGTCACAGAGAACGAAAACATAACCGACAAAGCCCACATTAAAAAAATCATGGAATCTTATAAAAAACAAGGTTTCAAAACCGCAATTGATGATTTTGGTGCTGGATATTCAGGCTTGAACCTACTCGCTGACTTCCAACCAGACATCATCAAAATCGACATGGAATTGATTAGAAACATTCACAGAAGCCGAGCAAAGCAAGTGATAACCAGGAGCATAGTAGCGCTGTGTAAAGATCTAAACATTCAGGTGATAGCCGAAGGGATCGAGCACATTGAAGAACTGCAAACTCTACAGGAAGCCGGAATACACCTGTTTCAAGGCTACCTGTTTGCGAAGCCGGCACTGGAAACGCTCCCTCTTATAGCATGGCCTTATCACGATCGGTGAGGTCGAATATGGACGGCACTATAAGGCGTCAATGCAGCACTCGAACTGACATCAGGCCAATTGGAATGCCACTCCCTGTTCGCAATAAAAATAAACGCCATAAGCGCAACTCAACGACGGAGCGCATTTGAGAATACCGCTTTACGTTCGACTACCCAACGGCCTGATTTAGCCATTCACATAAGGAAGGTCTGAAGTAACCCTGTATTTCCG
>NZ_KV793313.1:0-22435 GCF_001808425.1 Pseudomonas sp. HMSC08G10
GCGAGGAAGGCGTGGCCGATGCCGCCGAAGTCTACCGAGTTGATGATCTTCACCAAGGTATCCAGGGTCAGGTCGCCACCGACCACCCCAAGCAGGGCGCCGTCGGCGCGGCTTTTGACGGGCGAGGCAATGGTGACCATCAGGCCACCGACAGCGCCTTGGTAGGGGGCTGTGATCACCGTATGGCCGGCGCTGGTTGCCGCGTTGTACCACGGCCGTTGGCGCGGGTCGTAGCCATCGGGCATCTGCGTGTCGGGACGCTGGGTGAACACGCCAGTGGCATGGCCCAGGTAGGTGAAGAGGAAGTTACTGGTGTAGGACGGTTGCTCGATCAACCCGGCCAGGTTCTCGCCGGCGCCCTGCTGGGCGATGTCCTGGGCCAGGTTTTCCAGTACCAGGATGCGTCCGGACATCCAGTTCTGCACGCTACTGGCGGTCAGGGCGCCCGCCTGTTGCACGGACGACTCGATGTTCTGGCGGATGATATTGCGCTGCAGGTAGTCGTTGTAGAGGGTAAACAAGGCAAACGCCAATACCACGATGCCACAGGCACTGAGCAGAATCTTGTGGCGGAATTTCAGGTTCATGTTTCGAGACCTTGGAGATTTTTCTTTTTTTTGAAGGTTGCACGCTCACCCCGCCGTCGCGGGGTTCTACCCATTCGCTATCGGCTGCCCCCGCTCGGTTCTTGAGTACCCCTTAGCGGATTTCCGACCTGCGGCACGCAACGCCTTCGCTCGCCCTCATGCCTGGCAGATTTCATAGGCTCACCTGCATCTGTAGGGGTACGCCTCCTACAAACGCCCAAAAAAACCCTTTGACCCATGCACATCGCAAGGTGCCGCCCGACGTTTTGCCCACCGATAATGGACCCACAACAACAAAGGGGCTCACCCCCGCAGAGGCACGAAGACAATGTACAAAGACCACATAGTCAAAACGCGTGCGACCGATAACGTCGCGTTCATGGGAACGATCGCTGTCGTCATCTTCGTCGTCGCGCTCTTCTCTGGCGTAGGTGAAGGCAGCCTGGCCCGGCTCATGGGGCCGATCGTGCTCGACCTGCAAGCCCCCTTGCTGCGCAATATCGCCGTGGCGGCCACCCTCTCGACCACGCTGGTCCTGAACCTGTTCATCCTCGGACGCTTCCCGTTGCGGGCCCAGATCATCACGGTCTGGTGTGAACTGCTGGTGCTGTTCTTGCTGTTCTTCGATACCTTCAACCTGTCTTACAGCTTCATCGCCAGCAAGGTCGGCTACATGATCACCCAAGGGGTGTTCACCACCGTCTATGTTTCCACTCTGTCTATTGCCATCGCGTTCGTGCTGGCCCTGCTGGGTGCCACGGCGCGGTTGTCCACCAACGGCTTCGCCATCGCCATCGCCAGTTTCTACACGTCGTTCTTCCGCGGCGTGCCGCTGTTGATCCAGATCTACCTGATCTACCTGGGCATTCCACAGCTCGGCTACGTGGTCGGCGCAGTGCCTGCCGGGGTCCTGGCGCTGTCGCTGTGCTACGGCGCCTACATGACTGAAATCTTCCGCGCCGGTATCAGCAGCATCCCGAGGGGCCAGTGGGAAGCTTCGCGGGCAATCGGTCTGACGCCCTGGCAGACCATGAGCCGGGTGATCCTGCCGCAGTCGATGCGCTTGATCATTCCGCCGACCGGCAACCAGTTCATCTCGATGCTCAAGGACAGCTCGCTGGTCTCGGTGATCGGCGTCTGGGAGCTGATGTTCCTGGCTCGCACCCAGGGACGTGCGGAGTTCCGCCACCTGGAAATGCTCATCACCGCCGCCGTGCTCTATTGGCTGCTGTCGATTGTCCTGGAGACCGTCCAGGCCCGCCTCGAAAAACGCTTCGACCGCGCCCACCGCTGAACAAGGAGCATCACGATGAATCAAGCCTTCGCCTGCGCGGCGCCACACGCTGCAGTCTCGATCCGTGACCTGCAAAAATGGTACGGCGACTTCCATGTGCTCAAGGGCATCGATCTGGAGATCGCCAGCGGAGAAATCGTGGTCGTCTGCGGCCCTTCGGGGTCAGGCAAATCCACATTGATCCGCTGCCTCAACCTGCTCGAGGACTTCCAGAAAGGCCAGGTGCTCATCGCCGGCGCCCCGTTGACCCGCAGCGCCGACAGCGTGGCCGGGATCCGCCGCCAGGTGGGCATGGTGTTCCAGCAGTTCAACCTGTTCCCGCACCTGACCGTGCTGGAAAACCTGATGCTCGGCCCGCGGCTGGTGAGCAAGCTCAGCGAGGCCCAGGCACGCGCACTGGCCTACGAGTACCTCGATCGGGTACGTATCAAGAGCCAGGCCGACAAGTTCCCCGGCCAGTTGTCCGGTGGCCAACAGCAGCGTGTCGCCATCGCCCGCGCCCTGTGCATGCGCCCGCGCATCATGCTGTTCGACGAGCCCACTTCGGCGCTGGACCCGGAAATGGTCAAGGAAGTGCTCGACGTCATGGGCGAGTTGGCCCAGGACGGCATCACGATGCTGTGCGTGACCCATGAGATGGGGTTCGCCCGCAAGGTCGCCGACCGGATCATCTTCATGGACCAAGGCCGCATCATCGAACAGGCCAAGCCCAACGACTTCTTCGACAACCCCCAGCATGCGCGGGCCCGGGAGTTCCTCTCGCAAATCCTCAGCCACTGAAACCACACCTTGCTACCGCACGCATTCGACACCCACTACCGTGTAACCGGAGACGTACCGATGACCTCAGTTGCTCGTATCTTCGCTGCCGCCGCCGTCGCCAGCGCCTTGTCGATCACCACCTGCGCCGCCTGGGCAGGCGCGACCCTGGACCGAATCCAGCAAAGCAAGGTCCTGAAAGTGGCCACCGCCGCGAACTGGCCGCCCCAGTCATTCCTGGGCGAGGACAACACCTTGAAAGGTTTCGACATCGATGTGGCCAACGAGATCGGCCGCCGCATCGGCAGCAAGGTGACGTTCGTCACGCCGGAGTACGGCATCATCACCGCCGGGCACTGGTCCAGCCGCTGGGACCTGTCGGTCGGCTCCATGACGCCGACCACCGAACGTGGCCGGGTGCTCGACTTCCCGGCCATCTACTACTACACCCCATACGTCTTCGCCGTGCACAAAGACGCCGCCGGTACCCAAGTCGCCGACCTCAACGGCAAGACCATCGGTGTCGAAGCGGGCACCACCTCCGAGGATTACATCAATCGTCGGCTGAAGATCGACGCCGCAGACGTGCCGCCGTTCAGCTACAGCATCGAGCCCGGCGACGTGCAGACCTATGGCGACAGCATGGGCCCGCTCGACGACCTACGCATGGGCAACGGCACGCGCCTGGATGCCACGCTGTCCGCCCTGCCCACGGTGATGGGGGCCATCAAACACGGGTATCCGGTCGTGCCGGTGGAGGGCAAGCCCGCCTACTACGAGCCCCTGGCCATCGCCGTGGACAAAGGTGACGAGGCCTTCAATGCCCAACTGGCCAAGATCATCGCCGACATGAAGTCGGACGGCACGCTCAAGCAACTCTCCGAGAAGTGGTACGGCACCGACCTTACCCGCGTCCAGTAACCCCTGACTGCCCGGCCCACGCCCTTCATCACGAAGGGCGCACGGCCCGCCTGCGCCTCGAAAAAAGGATGACCGACTCGATGTCCAGCTACACCAACAACTATTACACCGCCACCATGCGCCCTGCCCCTTCACGCCCGACACTGGCGGGCAAGGCGCAGGCAGATGTGTGCATCATCGGTGGCGGTCTGGCGGGCCTGAGCACGGCCTGGGAGCTGCTTGCCCGAGGGCGTTCGGTGGTGCTGCTGGAGGCAGCCCGCGTGGCCTGGGGCGCCTCCGGTCGTAACGGCGGCTTCGTACTGCAGGGCTGGTCCGAAGGCCTGTCGGCCATCGAACGACGCTGCGGTACCCACACGGCCGGGGCGTTGTTCCGCCTCTCGCTCGAAGGCGTCGACATCGTGCGAGCGATGATCGCTCAACATGGGCTACCCGGTTGCGCGCCCACCACGGGCAAGCTCAGCGTGGTGCGCTATGACGACGGCGACAACCTTCAACGCCAGCGCGATCGTCTGGCGCGCGATTTCGGTTTTGAAATGGAGTACCTCGACACTCGGGCGATCCGCGACAAACTCAACACTGACCGGTACTTCCAGGGGCTGCGCGACAGCCACGGCTTTCATTTCCATCCCCTGAACTACTGCCTGGGCCTGGCCGAGCTGATCGAACTCAAGGGTGGCAGGATCCATGAGCAGTCGCCGATGGTTCGGGTCGAAAGCCGCGCCGGGCGCCATCAGGTAATCACCGCACAGGGCAGCGTCGAATGCGCTGAGGTGGTGTACTGCTGCGGCGGCTATGGCGGCCCAGAGTTCGGCCCGCTGCGTCGCGCCTTCCTGCCGATTGCCACCTACGTGGTGCTGACCGAACGCCTGGGCGAGCGCCTCGCGGACGTGGTTCGTACCACCGATGCAGTCGGCGACAACCGCCGCGCCTCGGACTACTACCGCATCGTCGATGGCGACCGCCTGCTCTGGGGCGGACACATCACCACGCGCAACTTGCAAGATGAAAAGCGCCTGGGGCAACTGCTGACCCAGGACATCCTCGCTGTCTACCCACAACTGCGCGGCCTGAAGATTGAAAAGGCCTGGTCGGGCCTGATGGGCTACGCCCGCCATAAGATGCCGCATATCGGCCCGTTGGGCGCGGGTCGGTGGTCTTGTGCATCGTTTGGGGGCCATGGTATGAACACCGCACCTGTCGGGGCGCGCGTGGTCGCCGAGGCCATCTGCGGCGAAACGGACCGCTACCGCCTGTTCGATGCCTATGGCCTGGAATGGAACGGCGGCCCCTTCGGCCCTGCGGCGGCACAGACGGTCTATGCCGGCCTCAAGCTGATGGACAAGTTCCAGGAGGCGCGGTCGCAACGGCGGGCCATCAAGTACTGACCACCTGATCAAGGCCCACGTCCATGGATGCGCAAACCCCCGGTTCACTGTTCAGCCTGACCGAAAAAGACCGGCAACTGCTCGCGCTGCTGCAAGCCAACGCGCGCGAGCCCACCGCCTCGCTGGCACGCAAGCTCGGCGTCTCGCGTTCGGCAGTGCAAGAGCGCATCGCTCGCCTGGAAAAAGCCGGTGTGATCACCGGCTACAGCGTGCGCATCGACCAGGACAAGCTGCAGCAAACCATCAACTGCTTCACCATGACCTCCTGCACCAACAAGAGCTACACCGATGTGATGACCTCCTTGCGCAAGATGGAGGCGGTCCAGGCGGTGTACGCCGTATCGGGCGAAACAGACTTCATCATCCACCTGGCCACCCACACTTTGGGCGAGCTCAACGCCGAGCTCACCCGCATCAACATGATCAAGGGCGTGGCGCACACCGCCTCGCATATCGTCATGGAAACCAAGTTCAGCCGGCGGTTGATGCTGTAGTCATCGGTTGCGCTCATCCAGATCCAACGCACTGTATGGCCGGTTTCCTGCGGATCTGTCACTAACGCACGGGATGGGCCTGCACTAGCATCGGTCACTCCGTCGGAGTGCAGCGCATGAATGAATTCCCCTGCGATATCGATTTCTCGGGCCTGACACCTCGCAGGCTGGAAGTGAACGACCACGCGATGATCTGTGACCACCGAGAACGGATGTTCCTGGAGGCCGGGGGCGATCCTTCGCAACTGCGTGTAATGACCGAACACTTTCGGCCCTGGCTGCTGCCGCGCCTGACCGATGGGCGCTACTACGGGTTCGCCTTGATGGACGGAGCAGTCAACGCGGCGGCGATCGGTCTGATGAGCATCGACTGGCCGCCCCACCCTTCCCATCCGAACCAGGGTCAGCGCGGTTATGTGCTCAATGTGTTCGTCGAACCGGCCTACCGGCGGCAGGGGTTGGCGTCGGCCTTGATGCGACTGGCCGAGGCTGAGTTCCTCGCGCGTGGGATTGGCTTTGGGGTATTGCACGCAACGGAAGTTGGCCGGCCGGTGTATGAGGCACAGGGATGGAAGGCCACTGCCGAGATGGCCAAGTCACTGTGTTAGATAGTTGTGCTTTTAGTTGGATGGTTTTATCTCAACAGCTAATATCACAACGCCATCACTTGTTAGGCTCGGGCAATAAAAAACCCCCTACTCCATTAAGAGAGGGGGTTGTGATTACACCCAATCGAGGCGTAATCCGTACATCCAAAATTACTGCTGTTGTGGCAGCTTGTCGATCGGGCCGCAACCGCCGATAACTTTGGAAATGGAAACCGATGGATGGAACAGGTAGTCGTACGAGCAGTTTTTGGGCTGGTTGTAGACTTGGCCGGTGCAGCCGGAGAGCAGGGCCACGCCCGAAATGACAGCAACAGCGGCAGTGGCTTTGATCAGCTTTTTCATTACTAAATCCTTTAATTTATAATTCACCATCGCACTGATGGCGGCGCGATATTAACCACTTTGTCAAAAAAAATAAACGCCGTTTCATTGTACCGGAACAAGAAGCGGCAACTTCCTGAGCGCACATCACGCACAGTTATCCAATTGGATTGTTTTTAACTAGCGGGCCATGCAAACAGCAATGCAAGCAACATCCGATTAAAACAAATGTTCGAACGTTACTTGCACATTGCAACCAGCGCCTAGTTGTATTCACGTAACGCTTGAAGTCCACTTCACAGCAGGCGTCGAATGTCCTCGACGACCTGACGATTCACCCAGACGCCTTCGGCCAACGAGCGCTTGCGAGCATTGAAGCGCCGCTGGGAAGGCAAGCGTGCCCCCTGGTCGGTGATGGCGGCGAACAGATGCTCTGCCCGCTGCAACCCGGCTTCGAGGTCGTCGCCGAGAAACGCCTTGGGGTCAAACGCCAGCAACAGTTCGCCATGGCACGGCGTGGCACCGGTGCCGCTATCGAAGGCCATGGACTCAAGGCTGGTCATGTCGCCAATCAGTGCGCCTGCCAGCAGCTCGATCATGGCCGCCAGGGCCGATCCCTTGTGTCCACCGAAGGTCTGCATCGCGCCGGCCAGCGCAGCGCTGGCGTCGTTGGTCGGCTGGCCCTCGCTGTCCAGCGCCCAGCCATCGGGGATCGGCTTGCCCTCCCGCGCATGCAGCTCGATATCCCCCCGGGCGATGGCACTGGTGGCGAAGTCGAAGACGAACGGCTCGCCAGCCGGGCGCGGCCAGGCGAACGCCAACGGGTTGGTGCCGAACACGCCCCGCTTGCCTCCTGCCGGCGCTACCCAGCTGTGGCTCGGGGTCATCGCCATGCCGACCAGCCCATGGGCGGCGATGGCCTCCACCTCCGGCCACAATGCAGAAAAGTGGAAGCAGTTGCGAATCACTAGGGCAGCAATGCCCTGCCGACGGGCCTTTTCCACCAGCACGGGAAGGCCGGTCTGGAAGGCCAGCAACGAGTAGCCCTGGTGGGCATCGACCTTGACGATCGAAGGCCCGACGTCATGCAGCGTCGGCAGCACCGCCGGATCGACCTTGCCAGATCGCAGCGAACGCACGCACACCAGCACCCGGTACAGGCCATGGGAATGGCACTCGTCGCGTTGACCTTGGGTGATCACTTCGGCGATGGCCTGGGCATGGGCAGTGGACATGCCGTTGGCCAACAGCGCGCTGACGGCCAGTGCATGGACCTCTTCAAGCGTCATGTGGACCCTGTCATTCATTTGCGGTTACTCCCTGAATGCGACCGCGGCAGCCCTAGGCTGCCGCGGTGCGTGCGTGAAAATGCCAGGCGTGGCGGAGTCGACCTACGACTCAGCGTGCGTGGGCGGTGGTGAATCCTTTGGCGCTTGGCTGGACGTTCGGTTGTTCTTCCTCTTCATCGGCATCCAGACGCAGCAGGTGTGCCGGCACGCCGGTGCGTGCGCCCCAGTAGTAGATGCCCAGGGAGCACAGGCCAACGACGACGTTGTCCAGCGGATGGGCGAGCACGCCGATGCCACCGAAACTGCCGAGTTTGGAGAACACGATGATCATCGCGTAGAAGCCCACCAGCCACAGCGACGAGTGCACTTGCTGCTTGAGCGACAGGTGTTCGGTGGGCACGAAACGGCCGGCCAACAGATAGACGACGAACATCAGGATCTGCAGGCTCAGCAGCCAGGACACCGTGCTCCAGCCCGACCAGTAGACGATCAACGAAGCGATGATGAACGACACCGGCCCCAGCACGCTCATGGCCTTGACGCGGAATGGGCGCTCTAGGTCGGGTGCACTGCGGCGCAAGGCGGCGACCGAGACCGGGGCGACCGCGTAGCTCAGCACCAGGGCTGCCGATACCACGTTGATCAGCGCTTCCCAGGATGGGAACGGCAGGGTCCAGAAGATCGACAGGCCGAAGGTCAGCCACAGCGCCGGGCGCGGGATACCGGATTTCTCGTCGATGCGGGTGAACACCTTGAAGAAGGTGCCGGTCCGCGCCCAGCCGTAGATGACCCGTGGCGTGGCGTTCATGTAGATGTTGCCGCAGCCGCTTGGCGAGATCACCGCGTCGGCGACCACCAGGTAAGCCAGCCAGCCCACGCCCAAGGCGACGGCGATGTCGCGGTAAGGCAGCGAGAACTCCTTGTTGATCAGGCCCCAGCCATTGGCCAGCATCTCGGTCGGCACACTGCCCAGGAACGCCACTTGCAGCAGCACATAGATGGCGGTGGACAACAGCACCGAGAGGATCAGCGCGATAGGAATGGTTCGTTGCGGATTACGCACTTCGCTGGCCACCGAGATGATTGGCGTCAGCCCCAGGTACGCGAAGATGATGCCACCGCCGGAGACGGCCATTTCGATGCCTGACATGCCGAACGGCGCGAAGCCCTGGACCTCGAGGTTTTCCGGGCGGAAGAAGCTGTAGAGCACGACGATGACCAGCAGCGGCACGATGAACTTGAACGTGCTGATCAGGTTGTTGGCCTTGGCGAAGGTCTTGACGCTGCGGTAGTTGACCACGAAGAACAGGCACAAAAGGGCGAATTGCACCAGCCAGCCGGCCAGGGTCGCGTCATTGGTGCCCGGATGGGTCAGTTGTGGAAACCAGGCCGCGGCGTACTGACGCGAGGCGACGACTTCGATCGCCACCAGGCTCGAGAACGCGATGATGGTGATGAAACCCATCAGATAGCCCAGCAAGGGCCCGTGGGAAAACACCGGATAGCGCACCACGCCACCGGCGCGCGGCAAGGCGGCGCCCAATTCGCAGTAGACGATGCCCAGCAGCAGCACGGCGAAGCCGCCGATCAACCAGGAGATGATGCCTGCCGGGCCTGCGATGGCCGACACATGGCTGGCGGCGAACAGCCAACCGGAGCCGAAAATGGCCCCCAGGCCGATGAACGTCAAGTCCATCAGCGACAGTTGTTTCTTGAATTTACCTTGGCCTGACATAGCTAAGCCCTTTTTTGTGGATTATTGAAATAGGCAGAAACTGTGTTGCAGATCAGTGTGCTTGGGCGGTGAAGTTGCAGCCTCTCGATTCGAGAATGCGCGCTCACCGGGTGTCCGGTGCGTGGCGCTCTGTTTTTAACCGATGGGTGACCAAACCCCGTCCCAGAGAGGCGGGTGGTCTATGGCCGCCTGTGGATCGAAGGGTCCGACGAGGTGCCTGGCACGCTCTGTCTTTTTTAGGTTGAACTGATCGCGGCCACGATTGCTTGATGGTTTTCATCAGCCCTGATGACGAATTCAGCACAATTTGCAGCCGCGACTTGACGCGGGGGCCAGCCGCCGAGGCATCCTGAACGGTAAACACAGCCCCTGTCGAAAGCACCCCAGGCTGCCTTCGCTCTCTCAGGACACGCACCATGCCCGAGCAGCATTTCTCCACCTTCAGCGAAGGCCTCACCGCCCACCGGCCGAAAGACATGAAGGAGCTGATGGCCTGCATCTCGCTGATGCAGCCCATGCTCGACGCCATTCCCAATGCGGTGATCTTCGTCAAGGACGCCCAGGCCCGTTACCTGATGGCAAACCGCACGCTGGTCGAGCGTTGTGGCCTCAAGTCCCTCGCCCCCCTGCTCGGACGCACCAGCGCGCAAGTCTTTCCCGCGCAGCTCGGGCCGGGCTATACCGAGCAGGACCGTCGTGTCCTGGAAGGCGGCCTGGTACTGCAGGATCAACTGGAGGTGCACCTGTACGGCAGCCAGGAGCCGGGCTGGTGCCTGACCCACAAGCGCCCGATTCTCAACCGCCGCGGCGAGGTGATGGGGCTGATCGGCATTTCCGTCGACCTGCAGTCAGCCGCCCAGGCCCACCCGGCCTATCAGCGGCTGTCGGCGGTGGATACCTACATCCGAGAGCACTATCACCGGCCCATCACCCTCGATGACCTGACCGACGTCGCCGGCCTCTCGGTGGCGCAGTTGGAGCGGTACTGCAAGCGCATCTTCCACCTCACGCCCCGGCAGATGATCCACAAGGCACGCCTCGAGCAGGCGCACCTGCTGCTGCGCACCGACCTGCCGATCACCGAGATCGCCCTGCGCTGCGGCTACACCGACCACAGCGCGTTCTCGCGCCAGTTCAAGACCATGACGGGCTTCACCCCGCGCCAGTACCGACAGGCAACCCGCAGCTGACCATCGGACAAAACACCTGACCGCACGCCACTGTGGACGCGGGTTCACCCCGCAAATACGGGGCTGAACTCACCACCGCACTCTCGGCTGAACACGCTTGCACAGGTATCGATATCCGCCGGGGGAATGCATGAGGGGGTTGATTGTATAAAATCTACATTGTATAAAATCTGCAATCCGCCCATCCCAGCCCCCCGGCTGATGCGTTCAGAGGATTTACAATTTCAATGAAAAGCATCCACGTCATCGACTCCCACACCGGCGGCGAACCTACCCGCCTGGTCATGAGCGGCTTCCCTGCCATCGCCGGCCAGACCATGAGCCAGAAGCGCGACGCACTGCGTAACGACCATGACCAATGGCGCCGCGCGACCCTGCTCGAGCCACGCGGCAATGATGTGCTGGTCGGCGCCCTTTACTGCGAGCCCGTCTCGCCGGACGCCACCTGCGGAGTCATCTTCTTCAACAACACCGGCTATCTGGGCATGTGCGGCCACGGCACCATCGGCCTGGTCGCCTCGCTGCATCACCTGGGGATGATCGAACCAGGCGAGCACAAGATCGACACCCCCGTCGGCCCGGTCAACGCCACTCTGCACGCCGATGGCGCCGTCACCGTGCGTAACGTGCCGGCCTACCGCTACCGCCATGATGTGCCGGTCCAGGTGCCTGGCTATGGCGAAGTGCGTGGCGACATCGCCTGGGGCGGCAACTGGTTCTTCCTGGTGTCCGACCACGGCCAGGTGCTGGAACTGGCCAACGTCGAAGCGCTGACCGCCTACACCTGGGCGATCCTCCAGGCCCTGGAGGCCAGCGGCATCTTCGGCGAGTACGGCGGCGTGATCGACCACGTCGAACTGTTTGCCGCCGACCCGCAGGCCGACAGCCGCAATTTCGTGATGTGCCCGGGCAAGGCCTATGACCGTTCCCCCTGCGGCACCGGCACCAGCGCCAAGCTCGCCTGCCTGGCCGCCGACGGCAAGCTCGCCTCAGGCCAGACCTGGGTCCAGGCCAGCATCACCGGCAGCCGCTTCGAAGGCCGTTATGAACACGAAGGCGAGCGCATCCGCCCTTCGATCACCGGCCGCGCCCATGTCACCGCCGACAGCCAACTGCTGATCGACGAGCAGGACCCCTTCGCCTGGGGCATCTGCCAATAACCCCCACGCGCGTCGCCTGCGATGCGTGCCCCTTCACGACCGACCTGAATGAATGCTTCAAGGAGCCCACAATGACTGACAACATCTTCACTGGCTGCATTCCTGCCCTGATGACCCCCTGCACCCCGGACCGCAAGCCAGACTTCGACGCGCTGGTGAAAAAGGGCCGCGAGCTGATCGATATCGGCATGAGCGCCGTGGTGTACTGCGGCTCGATGGGTGACTGGCCGCTGCTGACCGAAGCCGAGCGCCAGGAAGGCGTCGCCCGCCTGGTCGCCGCTGGCATCCCGACCATCGTCGGCACTGGCGCGGTCAACTCCCGTGAAGCCGTCTCCCATGCCGCTCACGCCGCCAAGGTCGGCGCCCACGGCCTGATGGTCATCCCACGCGTGCTGTCCCGTGGCTCGTCCATCCCGGCCCAGAAGGAACACTTCAAGGCCATCCTGAACGCGGCGCCGAACCTGCCGGCGGTGATCTACAACAGCCCCCACTACGGCTTCGCCACCCGCGCCGACCTGTTCTTCGAACTGCGCCGCGAACACCCGAACCTGATCGGCTTCAAAGAGTTCGGTGGCGCGGCCGCCATGAGCTACGCCGCCGAATTCATCACCTCCAAGGATGAAGAAGTCACGCTGATGGCAGGCGTCGACACCCAGGTCTTCCACGGTTTCGTCAAGTGCAACGCCACCGGCGCAATCACCGGCATCGGCAACGCACTGCCACGTGAAGTACTGCTCTTGATCAAGCTGTGCAAGGAAGCGGCCGTGGGTGATGCCAGGGCACGTCGCATGGCCCTGGAGCTCGAAGGCGCGCTGGCGATCCTGTCGTCCTTCGACGAAGGCGTGGACCTGGTGCTGTATTACAAGCACCTGATGGTCCTGAACGGCGACAAGGAATACACCCTGCACTTCAATGCCACCGATGTGCTGAGCGACAGCCAGCGCCGCTACGCGGAGAACCAGTACGCCCAGTTCCGCCGCTGGTACGCCAGCTGGTCGGTCGAAAACAACCTGGTCTGATCCCGCCCCGCGTCACCTCCCTGAGGCGGCGCGCCCCCTTTGGCGCGCCGTCCTCACCGTCCCGCCCGACGCGGGAATCCGTCTTTCCCGACCTCAGGAGAGCCCCATGAGTCTTTCAGGTAACCTGCTGATCGGCCAACGCGCCATCGCCGGTACACAAGCCCCGGTCTTCGCCATCAACCCCGCCACCAACGCGCAGCTCGAACCGGCCTATCCAGGCGGCAGCCGTGAGCATGTCGAGCTCGCCTGCAGCCTGGCCTGGGAAGCGTTCGACCGATATCGCGATACCTCGCTTGAAGCACGTGCCGCCTTCCTCGAGCGCATCGCCCAGAACATCGAAGCCCTCGGCGACACGTTGGTCCAGCGCGCCGTGGCCGAAAGCGGGCTGCCGCAAGCGCGCATCCAGGGCGAAATCGGTCGCACCTGCTTCCAGCTGCGCACCTTCGCCCGCACCGTCCGTGCCGGCGAATGGCTAGACGTGCGTGTGGACGAAGCGCTGCCTGAGCGCCAGCCACTGCCGCGTCCGGACTTACGCCAGCGTCATGTCGCCCTAGGCCCTGTGGCGGTGTTCGGCGCCAGCAACTTCCCCCTGGCCTTCTCGGTGGCCGGTGGTGATACCGCCTCGGCCTTCGCCGCCGGCTGCCCGGTGATCGTCAAGGCCCACAGCGCCCACCCCGGCACCAGCGAACTGGTTGGTTGCGCCATCCAGCAGGCCGTTCAGGACTGCGCGCTGCCTGAGGGGGTGTTCTCGTTGCTATATGGCTCGGGCACCGAAATCGGCATTGGCCTGGTCAATGACCCACGCATCAAGGCCGTCGGCTTCACCGGCTCGCGCAGCGGTGGCGTAGCCCTGACCCAGGCCGCCCAGGCACGCCGCGAGCCCATTCCGGTGTATGCCGAAATGAGCTCGATCAACCCGGTGTTCCTGTTCGCGTCAGCACTGGCCAACCGTGGCGCCGCGCTCGCCGAAGGCTTCGTCGCTTCCCTCAACCAGGGCGCCGGTCAGTTCTGCACCAACCCTGGCCTGGTGATCGCCGTCAAAGGCCCTGCCCTGGACAACTTCATCGCCATCGCCAGTGCCGCCATCGCCAAGAGCCCGACTCAGACCATGCTCACGCCCGGCATCTACAAGGCCTACAGCACGGGCGTCCAAGCCCTGGCAGCCAATGCCAATGCACGCCTGCAAGCCAAAGGTACCGCGAGCGAAGGCCACAACCAGTGCCAATCGCACCTGTTCGTGACCACTGCCCACGACTTCATGCGTGACCACACCCTGCAAGCCGAGGTGTTCGGCTCCTCTTCGCTGATCGTCGAGTGCGACGACCTGGCCCAGGCCAGGCAAGTGGCTGAGCAACTCGAAGGTCAGCTCACGGCCACCGTGCACATGGACGATGCCGATACCGACGCGGTTGCCAAACTACTGCCAACCCTGGAACGCAAGGCCGGACGCATCCTGATCAATGGCTGGCCGACGGGTGTTGAAGTGTGCGATGCGATGGTCCACGGTGGCCCGTTCCCGGCCACCTCCGATGCCCGCAGCACCTCGGTGGGCACCGCAGCGATCCTGCGTTTCCTGCGTCCGGTGTGCTACCAGAACTTCCCCGACAGCCTTCTGCCAACGGCGGTCAAGCAGGGCAACCCGCTGAACCTCAGCCGCTTGGTCAACGGCCAGCGGGTAAGCTGACCGGCAATGGCGCATCCACCTACAGCACGTCGGTGGATGCGGTTTTGCCCTTTGCATACAATATGCAAATTCCAATCGGGTTCTCGAACAGTACTATGGCTAGCTTCAAGACACGTGCCCAGCACGTTGCGGACGATCTTCGCAAACGCATCCTCAGCGGTGAGTTCAAAGGCGCCACTCAATTGCGCCAGGACGCGCTCGCGCGGGACTACGACGTCAGCCGGATCCCCGTGCGCGAGGCGCTGCTGACCCTCGAGGCCGAAGGGCTGGTGCAGTTCCATCCGCATCGGGGCGCGTTCACCACCGAACTCTCCACCGCCACCATCCGTGAACTCTTCGACCTGCGCGTATTGCTCGAATGCCGGGCCCTGGCGCAGGCCATCCCGAAACTGACCCCAAGCGAACTCGACCGGGCCGAGCGCCTGCTGGACCAATACGACGCCGCACTGGATTCAGGCAGCGACATCGACAACTGGAGCGAGCTGAACTTCGCCTTCCACACCGCCTTGTATTCGCCAGCCCAGCTGCCGGAAACCCTGGCGATGATCACGCACCTCAATACCAAGTGCGATCGCTACATCCGCATGCAGCTGCTCTACACGCGGGAAATCCAGAAAGCCGAAAAAGAACACCGAGAACTGCTGGAACATGCCCGCAACAAAGACATCGAGGCGGCCTGCCGCCTGTTGGACCGCCACATCCGCGAAGCCTGCGAGGGCATCGTCGCGGTCCTGGAAAACAGCCTGAACCACTGACCCCCTGCCCTGCGCTTCGTCGCCAGGGCGCGGTTTGAACACGACAATTGTATAAAATCTACGATCACCGAGGTGTGAGCAGATGCTTTCAGACGAACTTCACCGCAACGGCCACGAGGTCTATGACATCGCCGTGGTCGGCGCCGGCATCGTAGGCGTGGCCTGCGCCCTGGCCTTGTCGCGCCAGGGCCTTCGGGTGCTGGTGCTCGACCGGGATGAGCCGGGCCAGGGTGCATCCTTTGGCAATGCCGGTCATCTGGCCACCGAACAGGTCTTCCCCATCGCTGACGTGTCCATCCTCAAGCGCTTGCCGGCGATGCTGCTGGACCCGATGGGCCCGCTGCGCCTGGACTGGCGTTACCTGCCCAAGGCCCTGCCTTGGTTCACCCGCCTGCTGCTGAACCTGCGTCAACGCCCCTACCGCAATAGCGTCGCCGCCCTGCGCGCACTCAACGAGGCGAGCCTGGATGCCTGGCGCCGCCTGCTGGCCTCCATCGGCAACACGCAGTTGCTCAAGGAAGACGGCTCCCTGCTGGTCTTCGAACGCCCTGAATCGCGCACCGCGATCGACGCGCTCAAGCAGAAGATGCAGGCTCAGGGCGTGCCCGTCGATTTCTGGGACGCCAACGTCGTGCGACATGCGGCGCCGCAGTTGTCCGAATCGATCCAGGGCGCACTGTTTTTCCCCGCGACCGGTCATTTCATCGACCCTCACCAGGTGGTGAAGGCGCTGGTGCAAGCGGCCCAGGACAATGGTGTTCGCTTCGCCCGCCAGCGCGTCGAAGGTGGCCGGGTGCATGCCGATGGCGTTGTGCTGCGCACCGACAAGGGCGAGGTCAATGCCCGAAAAGCACTGATCGCCTGCGGTGCCCACTCCGCCAAACTTACCCAGCAACTGACCGGCAAGAGCGTGCCGCTGGACACCGAACGCGGCTATCACCTGATGCTGCCCAACGAGCACGGCCGCCTACCCATGGCTGTCACTTCCCTGGAGCGCCGCTTCATCATGACGCCCATGCAAGGCGGCTTGCGCCTGGCAGGCACCGTGGAGTTCGCAGGGCTGGAGCGAGCGCCGAACATGCGGCGGGCCTGGCAACTGCATCGGCTGACTGAGGGACTGTTCAAGAACGCGCTGAATGTAGAAGCGGCAAGCACCTGGATGGGCTTTCGTCCGTCCCTGCCGGACTCGCTGCCGGTGATCGACCAAGCCTGCGACGGCAAGGTTTTGCTCGCCTTCGGTCACCAGCACCTGGGGCTTACCCAGGCGGCGACCACTGCCGAACTGGTCGCCTCCATGACCGGATCGGTGCCCGCTGGAGCTGGGCAATTGCCTGCGCTTGCACCTTACCGTTTGGATCGGTTCTGAAGTCGGGGGCTGCTTTTCAGCCCCCAGCGTCTCAGCGCTTGGCCAACTCCTCGTCCACCGCCCGCAGCGACTTGCCCCGGGTCTCGCGGGTCGCGGCCACCGCGACGATCGAGATCAGCGCGGCTCCCACCAGGTACCAGGCAATCGGCGTCGAGCTGTTGTATTCCTTGAGCAAGGTGACCGCGATCAGCGGCGCCAGCGAACCCGCCAGGATCGGTGCGACCTGGTAACACAGCGACAGCGCCGTGTAGCGGACGTGGGTCGGGAACAACTCCGCCATCAGCGCTGAGTAAGGCGCGTAGGTCATGGACTCGATGGCCAGGCCCAGGGTGATCGCGGCCATGATCAGCCACTCATTGCCGGTGTCCATCATCGGAAAGCCAACGAAGCCCCAGAACCCGGTCAGCACCGCCCCGACCAGGTACACCGGCTTTCGCCCGATGATGTCCGACAGGTACCCCATGGCCGGAATCATGAAGAAATGCAGCAGGTGCGCGCCGAACATCAGCAGCAAAATCTGCGAGGTGTCCTTGTGCACCACGAGCTTGAGGTAGGTAATGGAGAAGGTCACCACGGTGTAATAAAGAATGTTCTCGGCAAACCGCGCGCCGATGCCGATCAGCACCGCACGCCAGTGCTTGGTCAAAACCTCCACCACGCCCAGTTGCGTCTGCGCCACTTTCTGTTGGCGCGCCTGCGCCTCCTTGAAGATCGGCGCATCATCCACCCGCTTGCGGATCCAATAGCCGATCAGAACCACGACCGCGGAGAACCAGAACGCCACTCGCCAGCCCCAATCGAGGAACTGCGCCTCCGAGAGGCTCGAAGACAGGATAAGCAGGATGACCGTGGCAATCAGGTTACCGGCCGGAACACCCGCCTGGGGCCAACTGGCCCAATACCCCCGACGGTTGTCCGGGCTGTGCTCGGACACCAACAGCACCGCGCCTCCCCACTCGCCCCCGAAGGCAAAGCCCTGGATCAGTCGCAGCAACACCAACAGCACCGGGGCGGCATAGCCGATCTTTTCGAAGGTGGGCAGGCAGCCCATCAGGAAGGTCGTGATGCCCACCACCACCAAGCTGATCTGCAGCAGGTGCTTGCGCCCCAGCTTATCGCCATAGTGGCCGAACACCAATCCCCCCAAAGGCCGCGCCAGAAAGCCCACGGCATACAGTGCGAACGCCGCGATGATGCCATCCATCGCGCTGCCGGTCTGACGGAAGAACAACTGGCCAAAGACCAGGGCCGAGGCCGTGCCATAAAGGAAGAATTCGTACCACTCCGCCACAGCGCCGGCCATGGCGGCAGCCACCACGCGTTTGATACCGGCGGGCGCATGGTCCGCCGTACGGTCAAGCGTTTTGGATGCCACAGAGGTCGTAGAGGTCATCGATGTTCCGCTCCGTTGATCGTTCGTCCTCGGCGTCCGGCCCCAATGTCCGGGGGATGGATCGCCCACTTTTGTTATATCGTATTTCGTATACGATTTTATCCGAGCAAGAATAGGGCCAGCACTTCGCCCGGCTTCAGGCAAAGCGGCGCAGGGCGCGCTGCTACAGGGCTATCGGGTAAAACGGGACATGCCGCACGGGGCCGGGCGGCCCCGAGGGACTGTTACGGGAGGAAGCAATATGGCAAGCGATGCCACAGAAGGGATCACCCTCAGCGCCGGTCGCTCAGCGATGGGGCAAGTGCTCGTAAAGGCTCTGGCAGACGCCGTTGATGTGCGCTTCGATCAGCTGTGCGGCCAGGTCGGCATCGCGGTTTCGGCACGCGGCGACGATGTCCCGGTGTTCGTGATCGGCGCGCTCCTTGCCGGCTGACAGGCTCATCTGCATGCGCAGGTAGCGCTCGACCTTGTCGTGAATCGAGCGGATCAAGCCCACCAAAAATGGCCTTTGCGCGGGCTCATAAAGACATGCATGCAGCGCCCAGTTCAGTTCGGCCCAGCGGCCAATGTCATCCTCGCCAATGAACTCGGCGCAAATCCCTTCCGCTTTCTGGAACGTCTCTTCGGTCATGTTCGGCACCGCCAGGCGGATGGCCTTGACCTCCAGCAGCACACGCACTTCGAACATCTGGGCCAGTTCAGGCTCGGAAATTTTGGTCACCAGGGCGCCACGGTTGCGGTGAAAATCCACCAGCCCTTCCGCCTCCAGGCGCTTGAGCGCTTCGCGCACCGGGATCTTGCTCACGTTGAACGCTTGGGCGATATCGTCCTGACGCACCGGCTCGCCTTCGGCCAAATGCCCGGAAATGATCGCTTCACGCAGGTGCTCGGCGATGATTTCGGAGGTCGAGGGCGTGACACCCAGATTGGGGGCTTTGCGGGGCAGGATCGGCACGGCGGCATCCAGAGGCAATACGGTGTGGATATCTTATACGATACGCGGCACGACCGGCGCCAACCCAGTGCCACTGCTGCTGGTGGGCAAATTCAAGCTTTGACCTTTGGGTGAATCGGCGCTCGCCGTCGTTGGATCAAGCCCCTGAAGCGCGTGCCTCAGGGGCTTTGCATCAAATGGAGGTGGCGGCGGCATCTATTTGTCTTGGGGCTGGTAATGCCTTGATCGTGTCATCTACAACAGCCCCAGTTCCTTTTTGCACCAACTTATACGGAGCGGTCAGCCTGAAGTTTCAATCTAGATAACTCCAACATACTTGACCATTTCTTATAAAGCTGATCATCACCCTCTAAATCAGACTCTACTGCTGGCATGTACCGAACAATAGGAGCAACAGACTCCGGATAATCGAAATCCGCATACACTCCTTCGACAACCCCCAATGGATCTTGATATCTATCCCTATTTACAAGCACCCACAAAAGAACTAAAAATACCCACACCTCCTCTGAGCACCTATCACATTGAACATCCCTAACTGCAATACGATCAACGCAATCCCGAACATCATCAGCATCATCACCCGACAGGCCGGCTAGCTCATACTGCTCTGCAGAAGACTCCGCAGACAGACTTTTAACAGCATATTCAACAACTCCTAATGGAGTTAGAAAGCCACGATCCAAACCGTACTTAATCTCGCTCCAACTCAGCCAAGGGGCTTCTGAAAAGCAGAAACCGCCATCTAGAACTATATGCATATCTCACCTCTTATCTTGGCAATCTAGATGGAACTTGGTTGGGCGTACCCGTAATTCTTCCGGCAGGGACAAACCTCTGATGGGTCAACTCACCCTTCGAATTGAAGAGCCACTCGAACACCCCCAATTTGCCATCCACGGCGCCTTCCATCTGGGTAAGGTTATACGACTTTCATCCCCACCACGAATGGTGAAAAGCCTTCCTTTCTCTGGAATCTGGTCAATCACATAACTGGGAGGACGATGAAGAGGGTCGTCTTTAAGTGCACTTCCGACAGGTATTGCACTTTTTATCTCTTGAGCTGCGTAACCTGCTCGTTGCCTCTCGAAAAGAGCCACATTCGATGCAGAGCCTGTCGCTTTTGCACCCGCAACCCGCTCAGCCTTGACAGCCACCCAGTACTCATACGCCTTGTTTACATTAGACGAAGCCCCAGGTACAGCCCCTGCTCCCGGCCGGCTACCACCCGCCCCCGCCCTCCCGGCAATGCCGCGAATGACGATAGCACCGAAGCCATACACCTCATCCAAGGAATCCAAAGCTTTGAAGCTTCGATCGAGCTGCTCGAACTTGATGTTCTCACACGTAGCGTGTTGTACAGCGAGTCTTTTAACGCGCTACCGAAACTTCCTCCCTGCCCCAATGCTTGGCTCAAAGCCGTGCTGGTGATGTTTTGCAGCGCCTGATTGGCGGCAAATCGGCTGATATCACCAACCGTATTCAATGGCGCGACGATCTTGTCGGTCGGCAGTTGTGTTTCGGTGCCCGTCAACTTATCGAAATAACCTGTGCTCAGCCCACCCACGACTGAGGCTCGGCCAGCCAGGCGTAGTAGCCGCTGGAATGCACCTTGAGGGTCTGGCAAAGGCGACGTACCGGGTAATTCGTCTTGACCGCTGGCAGTGGTAGCGGGGAAGTAGCAAAAAGAAAGCAGCTCGATAGCTGAGAGATACCAACAGATAACTGATAAATAGCAGCCAGATAGCACAAAAGTAGCAGTTCGAACGGCGTACTCTGCGATCGTTCTTCAAACAACACGAAAGCAACTGAAAAAGAACAGAAAGACAACAGAAAGAGAACACCTGACAACTGAAAAGCAACACCGGCACGAGGCCGATGTTAGGTGAAGACTGTATCTGTACAGGTGAATAAACTGCGAAGTCAACTTAACTCGATTGACCTTAACTGCCCCTCTTCGTCACACAAGATAGTAACCATGCCGTATGGGCAATCAAGCGTTATTACTTTGTTCTTGTATTCCTCATCAACAACTCCAGACGGTCTTCGGCCGGCATTATCGAATTTAATCTCAAGAAAGTAACCCTCTCCATTGTCTTGATGCGGCAAGGCATCCCTGCTTCCTTGTGCAGATAAGATTTTCTGAATTTCCTCAATATGAATCGAAGCCATACCTCTCTGCACCTCAAGGCAGTGGGACAAATTCGCCCTTGCCCAACAAACTCTTAACTTGATTAGGCCGAATTGGACCGACAGAAATTATCTTCATCTCATCTCTTGGCACAGTAATTCGAATCAGTTTCCCTTAAACTTCTTGAATAACATTGATATGCCCCGTCCTTGTATCTAACACACGAGTAGCGCCTGGACTGTTGGCAAGCTTCTGCAGAGCATTCGCATCGAGTTTCCCTGCAAGCTGCCCCATTCGGGGATCATTAAGTTGACCAAATACTCGGTCAGCCACTGAGAAGTCTTTTACCGACCCAGCAACTTCACCAGTCCCTTTTGCACCAAAGAATCAGGCCATTAAGTTCCGAGGCACGCAGCCTTTTTCAAAGAGCATCCTAAAAATATCAACAACAGTCTCAAAATTAGTGCAAACCGCTGAGGCATCAATAGCATCTCCTAGAATATCAACTACCTTTCCTGAGTCTCCATCCCCGAGATAAGACCGAACAATGTAATCCTCGCCATTGTCCTCCCCTAAAGTCATCGCGAACACCCCATCATCTGCAACAACCTGCAAGCTCAACAGCTCAAACCCATTAAGATTCACAGCTTCTAAAGTAACAGAGCCAGACACCTCACATACTTCTCTCAGATGAAGCTCAACATTACTCCAGGACGGTTCTTTAGCTCTCCCTCCGTGGCACTCACTTCCGAATCCAACAACCCATGATAGAGAAAATTTCATCTTCTAATCCTGCTCTCTCAAAGCGCGCATTCCAGGCTGCCAGTATAGAGTCTTACCGGTTGCAGCTTCTTTAACTGTAAGAGAAGTGAGTCCAGACTTCTCTGCCATCGCAGCTATATCTCCTCGGCAATAGCCACAAACCGCTTTGCCAGAGACAGTAAGCTCCATGCTTGCTCCCATAGTCTTCCCAGCAGCATATGCCTGCTGTATCACACCGATTTCCGCATGAGCATCGGCCATATTTCCATTTGGCAGGACTTTCCCAGATGCGTCAGATTTAGCAGTTACCCGGTCGGATATCAAAGTTGGCTGACTAGCATTAGCCTGTGAGACTGGGCGAGCAGTCTGGTTAACGTCAGTAAATGTTGCCCCACCAATCTTCCCCTCGGCAGTGACAACCGGAGAAACACCTTTTGCACCCGCAACCCGCTCAGCCTTAACCGCCGCCCAGTACTCATACGCCTTGTTTACATTAGACGAAGCCCCAGGTACAGCCCCTGCGCCCGGACGGCTACCACCTGCCCCCGCCATCCCGGCGATGCCGCCAATGACGATAGCACCGAAGCCATACACTTCATCCAAGGAATCCAAAGCTTTGAAGCTTCG